>NZ_CP090953.1:0-306666 GCF_021513175.1 Sphingomonas sp. S2-65
GTGCCAGCCTGGGGGGAATGTCCGGCTGGCGGGAGCCACTTGGTTTTGTTGGTTTAGCGCGCGGGAGGCAGCGGCTTCTTGCGAGGGAGAGGTGCGTCGGCGTGACTCAGGTGCAGAGCTTGGACCGAAACGAATTGGGTGCAGTGGCCAAGGCCTGGACGCATGTCCGTGGCAACCTGCGCCGTTCGGCGGGCCAGCGCCTGTTCGACCAGTGGCTGAAGCCAGTGGTGCTGGTCGAGGGCTCGACCGCACAGGATGTGCGGCTGGGTCTGCCGTCATCCTTCATGACCCAGTGGGTGAAGAACCACTATGCCGACCGGCTGCTGCTCGAATTCCGCGCCGTGCTGCCCGAAGTGGCGAGCGTTACACTGGAGACGGTGACCGACGAGCCGCAGCGCGTGCTGAAGGCGGTGGCCGAGGCGCCAGCGATGGTGCCGCCGCCCGCATCGGCCGAGCGCCCGGCGTTCGACCCGCGCTTCAGCTTCCAGCGTTTCGTGGTGGACACCACCAACCGCGTCGCGTTCAACGCCTCCAAGGCGATGGCGCTGCCGGGCGTGCCGCAGTTCAGCCCGCTCTACCTTCATGCCGGTACCGGCCAGGGCAAGACGCACCTGATGCACGCAATCGGCCAGACGTTCCTTGAGGCCAATCCAGGCGCGACGGCGATCTACGTCACCGCCGAGCGCTTCATGTTCGAATTCGTCCAGGCATTGCGCAATCGCGACACGCACGCCTTCAAGACGCGTCTGCGCTCCGTCGATCTGCTGATGATCGACGACCTGCAGTTTATCGGCGGCAAGGATGCGACTCAGGAAGAGTTCTTCCACACGGTCAACGAGTTCATGTCGGCCGGCAAGCGGCTGGTGATCGCCGCCGATCGTGCGCCCCAGGCATTGGAAGGCTTCGAACCGCGGCTGGCGGGGCGCCTGGGATCGGGCCTTGTGGCGGACATCCGCCCGGCCGAGCTTGAGCTGCGCCGTGCGATCGTCGCCCGCAAGCTGGAGGACATGCCCGCAGTGAGCCTGCCCGAAGCGGTGGTCGATCTGCTGTCGGCGCGGATCACGTCGAACGTTCGCGAGCTTGAGGGCGCGCTCAACCGGCTAGTGGCCTATGCCAATCTGTCGAACGAGACGATCACCGTCGACTTCGCAGTCAACACGCTGGGCGAGGTGCTGCGTTCGGCGCAGCGGCGCGTGACGATCGACGAGATCCAGCGCGCGGTTTCCACCCATTTTGACTTGAAGCAGCTGGACCTGATCTCGGAGCGGCGCGCGGTGGCGATCGCCCGGCCGCGGCAGATCGCGATGTATCTGGCCAAGCGGCTGACGACGCGTTCGCTGCCCGAGATCGGCCGCAAGTTCGGCGGGCGCGACCACTCCACGGTGATCCATGCGGTGCGCCGCATCGAGGACCTGCGCGCCAAGGATGTCGAGATCGACGGTGCGGTGCGCTCGCTGATGCGCACGCTGGAGGGATAAGGGTGCGCTTGCGTTCCTGATGTCGTCCTTCGATGATCGGCAATTGTTCGGTCGCGCTGCGTGCCGCGTCCACATCCGGTTCGCTTAGCTCTCCGAGCTACGGCGTCAGGCGGAAATAATAGCTGTAGGTGCGTGGCGTGCCGGCTACGCTGACGTTGCTGATCGTGACGTCGTAGATGGCGTTGGGCGCCAGCCCCGCCACGTTCCACTGCAGGTTGTTCGGCAGGCCATAGCCGTCATTGTCCGAGGCGACGTTCGACACTGCCAGCGCCGCGCCACCGCGTTGCTGCACGCTGACCGTGGCGTTGGCATAGCTGACCTGCGCGTTGATGCCGAAGTTGCGGCTCTTGTCGGCGATCACCCCGAACGACAGCAGCGCACCGTTCGCATAATAGCGGGCGGGATAGTCCTGATAGGGATAGGCGACGAAGTCCGGCAGCGGGCCGGCCGTGTTCTGCGTGGTGTTGATCACCTTGATCGAGGCGGCATCGGCGCGGGCGTTGGTCGTATAGGGCCCCGCGACGCGGCCATAGGCGACGCTGGAGAGAAACGGGTAGAGCAGCCAGCGGCGGTGGCCGATATTGTTGGCGATGAGGTTGTCGACGTCGGTCAGCCAGCCGATCATGATGTCGGCATCCTGCGAATAGCGCAGCCCGGCGCCATAGCCGAGATAGATGTTGCTCTGCCCCGCCGCAGTGGCCCCCAGGCTCGTATAGCACAGCCAGCTGGTGGGCGGGGTGTGGCTGAGCTGGCCGTTAGCCGCCATCATCAGCGAGGATTGCATCTCGGCCGCTTCCTCGGCGCTGGCATAGGTCACCGGCGGCAGACCGTGGCGGGCGCGGATGTCGTTGAGCGTCGCGAGCACGCGGGCGCCGACCTCGAGCTTCAGTGCGCCGGGCTGACAGGCGGCGATGTTTGGCTGGACCGTGTAGAGTTGTGCAATCGAGGCGAAGAAGTCCGAGCCGGTCGCGGGTTCGCTGCTGGCGGGTGCCGGGGTCGGAGTGGGCGTCGAGATGGGACCGGGCGTGGTGCTTGGTGCTGGCGTCGGCGTTGGAGCGACGACGGTGCCGCCTCCGTCCGAACTCCCGCCCCCGCAGGCGGTCAGCAAGGAGGCAAGGAGAAGAGGGGCGAGCTTCCGCATAGCATCCGTTCAACCGGTACTGGTCGGAAGCGGTTCCTCGCTAAACAGGGTTAAGTGTTTCTGAAACGGGCATGATTGCCCCCGCTTGCGCGTGCATGGCGCTGGACGATTGCCGGCCATCCCCACGAGGGGGAGGAACGACGGATCAGATCTGGAGCCCTACCGCTTCCTTGGCAGCCTTGAGCGTCGGGGCTGCGAGCGTGTTGGCACGCTCGGCGCCGTTGGCAAGTTGGGTCCCCACTTCGGCGCGGTCGTTCAGCAGAGTGGTAAGGCGGGTGCGGATCGGCGACAGGACCGAAACGGCGAGATCCGCCAGCGCGGGCTTGAAGGCGCCAAAGCCCTGGCCGGCGAATTCTTCGACCACCGACTGGGGAGAGCGGTCCGATAGCGCGGCGTAGATGGTGACGAGGTTCTTGGCCTCCGCACGCTCGCCCAGTGCATCGAACGAATCGGGCAGCGGCTCGGCGTCGGTGCGGGCCTTGCGGAATTTCTGGGCGATAGTGTCGTCGTCGTCGATCAGGTTGATGCGGCTCATGTCCGAGGGATCGGACTTGGACATCTTGGCGGTGCCGTCGCGCAGGGACATGATCCGCGGCGCGGCCTTGGAGATCAGCGGCTCAGGGAGCGGGAAGAGCTCGACGCCGAAATCGGTGTTGAACTTGGCGGCGATGTCGCGGGTGAGCTCGAGATGCTGCTTCTGATCCTCTCCCACCGGCACGTGGGTCGCCTGGTAGACCAGGATGTCGGCGGCCTGGAGCACGGGATAGGTGAACAGGCCGACGCTGGCGCTGTCGCGGTTCTTGCCGGCCTTGTCCTTCCACTGCGTCATCCGGTTGAGCCAGCCCATGCGGGCGGTGCCCTGGAGGATCCAGCACAGCTCGGCATGCGCGGGGACGCGGGCCTGGTTGAACAGCACCGAGCGATCGTCGATCCCGGCGGCGAGCAGGGTCGCGGCCATCTCGATGGTGGCGTTGGCGAGATCCTGAGGGCTGATGTTGCCGGTCAGCGCGTGAAGATCGGCGAGGAAGAACAGGCAGTCGCCGCCGTCTTTCTCGGCCGCGTCCTGCATCGCCACCCATTGCTTGATCGCCCCGAGATAGTTGCCGAGGTGAAGATTGCCGGTGGTCTGGATGCCGGAAATGACGCGCATCTTGGGTCCTTGGTTCACGAAGTACGGCGGCGGCGCATCAGCGCCTTGACGTCCGATAGGCGGAAGGCGCCGGTTAGGAAACAGGCCGCGCCATAGATCGCGCAGCCGGCGCCAACGAGGACGATCAGCGCGACGTAGCGCTGGGCGAGCGGGCCGCTCAGCCAGGGGTCGAGCAAGTGGTTGGCGGCGAACAGGGCAAGGCCCATGACCAGCGCGGCCAAAGCGAGGCGAGGTAGGCGACGCTTGAGCTGCGCGTCCGCGACGAAATGGCCGCGCTTGGCGAGTGTGCGGTAAAGCAGGGCCACGTTGACGGTCGAGGACAGCGCCGTGGCGAGCGGCGGGCCGACATGGGCGATCAGCGGGATCAGCGCGAGGTTGGCGGCGATGTTCACCGCGACCGAGATGGTGGCGAAGCGAACCGGCGTGCGGGTGTCCTGCCGCGCGTAGAAGCCGGGGGTGAGCACCTTCACCAGGACGTAGGAGGGCAGGCCGATGGAGAAGCCGGCGAGTGCCCATGCGCAGGCGGCGGTGTCCGCCGCGTCGAAATGGCCATATTGGAACAGCCCTCGCACGATCGGCTGGGCCGAGACGATCAGCGCGATCATCGCGGGCAGGGTGAGGAACAGCGCGAGTTCCATGCCGCGGTTCTGCGTCTCCATCGCCTGCGCTTCCTCTCCCTTGCCGAGCAGGCGCGAGATGGTGGGGAGCAGGATGGTGCCGAGGCCGATGCCGATCATGCCGAGCGGGAGCTGGTTCAGCCGGTCGGCATAATAGATGTACGAGATCGAGCCTTCACCGAGCAGATAGCCCGAAAGCGCGGTCGAGATGACGAGGTTGAGCTGCACCGCACCGGCGCCGAGCGCGGCGGGGAGGATAAGCTTGAGGAGGCGCTTGACCTCGGGATCGAGGCGCGGGCGGCGCGGGCGCAGCGACACGCCCGAGGCGCGGCAGGCGACCGCGAGCCAGATGAGCTGGAGTACGCCGCCCAGCGGCACGGCGATCGCCTGGGCGCGTGCGGTCTCCTCCGGCGTGCCGTGGAAGACGAACAGCGCGGTGACCATCGCGATGTTGAGCAGGATCGGCGCGGCGGCGTTCACCCAGAACTTGTCGAGCGAATTCAGGATGCCGCCGAGCAGGGAGGCGAGGCAGATCAGCATCAGATAGGGGATGGTGATCCGGCTGAGCTGGACTGCGAAGGCGAACTGGTCTGGAGTGGGATGCTGTTCCGCAAAACCGAAGCCCGAGAGCAGGAACGTCATCGGCCAGGCGGCGAGCAGCAGCAGCGCCGTCATGGCCGCGAGAAACGTGAACAGCACCGCGAGCGTACGCTCGGCGAAATCGAAGGCAGGGCCGCGTTCGCCGCTCTCGCCCAGCTTGCGGTTGAACATCGGGATGAACGCCGATGCGAACGCGCCCTCGGCGAAGAAGGCGCGGAACATGTTGGGGAGGCGGAAGGCGACGAGGAACGCGTCGGAGGCGAAGTTCGCGCCGACATAGCGCGCCTGGAGCGAGTCGCGGACGAGCGCGAGGACGCGGCTGGCGAGGGTGAGACCGCCGATCGAGCCGAGGGTGCGGAGGAGTTTCATCGGGTAAATCCTCCCTGAGCTTGCTCGGGGAGGGGGACCATGCGCAGCATGGTGGAGGGATGGCGGACGTAGTCCGCCGTCTGCGACGGCGGCCCCTCCACCACCGCTTCGCGGCGGTCCCCCTCCCCGAGCGTAGCTCGGGGAGGATTGAAGCGGGTCACCGTTCTACCCCTCCGAAGCCGTGTCAGGCGTTGCCGGCCTGCGGGGCCGAAGCGAGGGCGTCCTGCTGGGCGCGCTGCTGGAGGTAGATGCCGCCGAAATCGATCGGCTCGAGCATGAGCGGCGGGAAGCCGCCGTCGCGCACGGCGTCGGCCAGCACGCGGCGCGCGAAGGGGAACAGCAGGCGCGGCGCTTCGCCGAGCAGGAAGGCGTCGAGCTGGTCGGCCGGGATGTTGCGGAGCGCGAACAGGCCGGCATAGGAAAGGTCGACCACGAACGCGACCTGGGTCTCGGCCTGGGCGCGCACGTCGATCTTGAGCACGACTTCATAGACGTCGTCGCCGACCTGGCCGGAGCCGATGTTGAACTGAACGTCGATCGCAGGCGCGGTCTGCGACTGATAGACGCCGGGTGCGTTCGGGTTCTCGAACGAGAAGTCCTTGACGTATTGCGACAGCACGTGCGCGGCGGGCGCGGTGTCGGCGCCGTTGGTCTGGGTCTCGCCGAAATCGGCGCCGGTCTCGTTCTCGGCCATCGAAGGTTCCTTCTTTTTCGGGAAAGTTTCACGCTTGTGACGCGTTGGATCGCGAGCGCGCCTAGCAGGCACGTGACGGCAGTTCAATCGTGGGGCCGGTGGCTATTTGAAACCGGCGGCGTTCGGCCCTATGTACGGGGCCTAGTGGCTCGGAGGCTCAGTGTTTTACGTCATTCTGTTCGCGATGATAGCTGGCTTCCTTGCGCTGAGGCTCTACTCGGTGCTGGGCAAGCGCACCGGGCATGAGCAGCCGCTGCCCAAGCCGGCCGAGGAGCGCATCGCGCCCGCATCGATGCCCCGCACGATCGACATGAAACCCGAAGTGCGCGAAGTCGCCAACCGCGCCGTCGATGCGCGCGCCGAGACGGGGCTGCGCAGCGTGATCGCCGCGGATCAAAGCTTCGACGTCGCCCAGTTCCTGGAAGGCGCCAAGTCCGCTTATCGCATGATCCTGGAAGCCTATTGGAAGGGCGACGAGGAAACGCTGAGCTGGCTGGCCGAAGATGACGTGCGCAGCGGCTTTGCCGAGGCGATCGCCGCCCGCAGCGAAGCCGGCCATGTGCTCGACAACCGCCTGGTCGTTGTGGAGCGCGCGTCGATCCTCGACGCGTCGGTCGAGGGCAAGCTGGCGCGGATCACCGTGCGCTTCGACGCCGACATCGCTGCTGTGACGCGCGACCTCGAGGGCAATGTCGTCGCAGGATCGCTGACCGACGCAGTCGAGACGCACGATGTTTGGACTTTTGCGCGCAAGCTGCGCAGCGACGATCCCAACTGGAAGCTTGTCGAAACCGACGAAGCCTAAAAGGGGCAGATCATGCGGGTTCTGGGGGCGACCGCGCTTGCGGTGTTGTTGAGCGCGTGCTCCGGCGGCCTCGTGCCGCCCGAAGCGGGAACCCGGCCGGCCGCGGCGGTACAGCCGCCACGCGAGCGGCCTTCGCGCGGATCGCAATTGCCGGAAACGCCGGTGCATCTTCCTGCACGCCAGCCGATCGGCGCGACTCCGTTGCCGCCGATGCCCTCGCGCGCGGTTCCCGGTGCGACCACGGCGGCGGCTGCCGGGCTTGTAGCCGGGCCGGCGATCGAAGGCCTGCCGATTACCCAGGAAAGCGCCGAACGCGCGCTTGCCGCCTACCGGCTGAGCTGTGGATCGCTCCAGCGCCGCACCGACGGAACCGGGCTGACGCGCGGCACCGATTGGGCCGCGTCGTGCCAGGCGGTGCAGGGCTGGCCGGCAGCCGACGCGCGCGATTTCTTCATCCGCCATTTCGAAACGGTGCAGGTGGGCGACGGTGCCGCCTATGCCACGGGCTATTACGAGCCGGAAATCCGCGGATCGCGCGAGCGGCGGCCGGGCTATGACGTGCCGATCTATGGCGTGCCGCGTGACTTGATCGAAGCCGATCTGGGCCTGTTCAGCGACAGCCTGAAAGGCAAGCGCGTGCGCGGCCGCGTGGATGGGCAGAAGTTCGTTCCTTATTTCGACCGTACCCAGATCGAACAGGGATCGATCGAGCGCAGTGCCGAAGTGATCGCCTGGGCAGCCGATCCGGTCGAGATTTTCTTCCTCCAGGTACAGGGTTCGGGACGGCTGCGGCTCCCCGATGGCGGCGTCATGCGGATCGGCTATGCCGGGCAGAACGGGCGTGACTATACCGGCATCGGCAAGCTGATGAAGGATCGTGGGCTGCTTGGGCCCGGCCAGACGTCGATGCAGGGCATCATGGCCTATCTGCGCGCCAACCCCGAAGAAGGCCGCGCGATCATGCGCGAGAACAAGAGTTTCGTGTTCTTCAAGGAACTGACCGGGGCAGGCCCGCTGGGCGCGATGGGGCTGCCGGTGACCGGCTGGACCAGCGCGGCGGTGGATCCCAAGTTCGTGCCGCTGGGCGCGCCGGCGTTCCTGTCGATGGACCGCACCGACGCGACCGGGCTGTGGGTGGCGCAGGATACCGGCGGCGCGATCAAGGGCGCCAACCGCTTCGACACGTTCTGGGGCGCGGGCGATGACGCGCGGGCGATCGCCGGCGGCATGTCGGCGCGTGGCACTGCCTGGCTGCTGCTGCCGCGCGGCGTGCTGAGCCGGCTGCAGGGAAGCGTAACGCCGCAGTGAGCCGGCGACGGCTTTCGCCAGAGGAAGCGGCGCTGTGGGAGCGGGTGATCGCTTCGGTGGCGCCGCTGGCCGGCGTGCGGGTGAAAGCAACTTCGTCAGAGACTGCCCTCCCTGGAAGGGAGGGGGCGGGGGTGGAGGCGAGCCGCAAGGCGAGCGGCGCGGCTTCCGCAACTGGGCGCTCGGCGAAGCGAGTGCCTCGGCTAGCCAAAGAGCCTTCTGGGCGCGCAGACGCGCGCACCCACCCCCAACCCCTCCCTGCGAGCAGGGAGGGAAGCGACGCTGGGCTCTGGGCGCAGGTAGCGGCTTCGGTGACGCCGTTGCGGGCGACGGCTGCGGTTCTGGCGCCTGCAGCGGCGGTCGCGCCTGTCGCGGCGCCGGCCAAGCGAGCACTCGCGACCGTCAGTGCACCTCCGCTGGGCTCTGCATCCCCTACCAAACAGGCGCGTGCCAACACTCTGGACGCTTCTTGGGACCGGCGGCTTTCGCGCGGGCTGGTTGCGCCCGAAAGCTCGATCGACTTGCATGGGCATAGCCTGGCCTCGGCGTATGACCGGCTCGATCGCGGGCTCGACCAGGCAATCCGGCGGGGCGACCGGGTGCTGTTGCTGGTAACGGGCAAGCCGCCGCGGCCGGAGTCCGAGCGGCCGCACGCGCGCGGCGCGATCCGCGCGGCAGTTGGCGATTGGCTGGCGTCTTCGCGGCATGCCGAGCGGATTGCGGCGGTGCGCGGGGCGCATCCGCGGCATGGCGGGACGGGGGCGCTGTATATCGTGCTGCGGCGGCCGAAGGCGGCGGGCTAGCGGGGAGGGCGTATAGACGTAGCGGTCTTCCTTCGCCGGGGAACTGCCGTTCTTGCCTGTTTCCTTCTTCGTCACCCCGGCCTTGAGCCGGGGTCCCGCTTTTTTTTTCCGTAGATAAGAAGAAGCGGGATCCCGGCTCAAGGCCGGGATGACGAGGCGATCCGCTCCAGCACGCCGGCATAGATGTCGGTCAGCGCATGGAGGTCAGCCAGCGCGACCGCTTCGTCTAGTTTGTGCATCGTGGCGTTGAGCAGGCCGAATTCGATCACTGGGCAGAGCTTCACCAGGAAACGCGCGTCGGAGGTGCCGCCGCTGGTGGAAAGTTCGGGGCGGATGCCGAGGCGGGCTTCGACCGCGTCGGCGACCAGCGTGGAAAGCGGGCCTGGGTGCGTGAGGAAGGCGTCGCCGAATACGCGGCCTTCGACGATCGCTTCGGGCGCATGCGCGTGCACCGCGGCGCGAACTCGCTCGATCAGTTCGGGGCCGCGTTGGAGATCGTTGAAGCGGATGCTGACGCGCGCACTGGCCTTGCCGGGGATGACGTTGCTGGCGACGTTTCCGGTGTGGACGTCGATGATCTCCAGGTTTGAGGGCTGGAACCAGTCATTCCCCTGATCGAGGACGATCGCGTCGACTTCGGCTAGCGCGCGCAGGAAGCGCGGGATCGGATTGTCGGCGAGGTGCGGGTAGGCGACATGGCCCTGCTTGCCGGGTACGTCGACCGTGATGACCACCGAGCCGCGGCGGCCGATCTTGATCGTGTCGCCCAGGCGATGCGCCGAGGTGGGTTCGCCGACCAGGCAGAGATCGGGGCGGACGCCGCGCTCGGCCATGCGCTCGATCAGGCGCGGGGTGCCGAAGGTGGCGGGGCCTTCCTCGTCGCCGGTGATGAGCAGGCTGGCAGTGGCGCCCGGCACGCGGGCGGCGGCGGCGGCGAAGGCAGCGACGGCCCCCTTCATGTCGACCGCGCCGCGGCCGTAGAGGAGGTCGCCGCGGATCTCGGGCGTGAAGGCGCCCGCGGTCCAGCCCTCGCCGGGGGGAACCACGTCGAGATGACCCGCAAAGGCGAGGTGGGTGCCGGTGCCGGCGCGGGTGGCGAGCAGGTTCTCGACCGGGCCGTCCGGCGCCTCGCCTTCCACGAAGCGCGTCACGGTGAAGCCGAGCGGTCGCAGCGCGGCTTCCAGCACGTCGAATACCTGCCCGCGCGCCGGGGTGATGCTTTCGGCGGCGATCAGCGCCTTGGTGAGTTCGACGACGTCTGGCAAAGCGGGCTCCATCTTCAGCGGAGGTGGCATTGCCCAAGCTCGATCTCGACACAATCCCGCAAACCAATGCGACCGGCTACCCCGCGCCGTTCGACGCGGCGGTGCAGGGACGCTGGTACCGGCGGCTGGCGCCGGCGAGCGGGCTTACCGAGATGGGCGCAAGTCATGTGGTGCTGAAGCCGGGCGCCTGGTCGTCGCAGCGGCACTGGCATGAACATGAGGACGAACTGGTGGTGATAATCGCCGGTGAGGCAGTGCTGGTCGAGGATGGCGGCGAGACGGTGCTGCGGCCCGGCGATGTCGCAGCCTTTACCAAGGGCGTGCGCGACGGGCACCAGCTTCAGAACCGAAGCGAGGCGGACTGCGTGTTCGTGGCGATCAGTGCCGGGGCACGAGGCTCTGGGGAATATTCGGACATCGACATGTACTTCAACGCCGATGGTTATTTTCACAAGGACGGCACGCCATACCCGACGCAGCGGCTACCCTAAGCGCGCGCTAGGCGGTGGCGGGCAGTTCGAACTGTTCGATCACCCAATCCTCTTCCTGCGCGCCGGCGATCCAGTCTTGCAGGAAGGGGTGCTGGAGCACTGCCATCATATAGGCCTGGGCGAAGCGCGGGGCGGGCAGCGAATAAGTGACCAGGCGGGTGACCACCGGCGCGAACATGATGTCGGCGGCGCCGAATGCACCGAACAGGAACTCGCCGTCGCCGCCGAAGCGGGCGCGGGCCTGGGCCCAGAGCTCCATGATGCGGGCGAGGTCCTGCACGACATCCGCGTCGGGAGTCTTGGCGGGATAGACCTGGCGGATGTTCATGCTGTGCTTGCGGCGCAGCGCAGTGAAGCTGGAATGCATCTCCGCAGCCATAGAGCGGGCCATGGCGCGGGCGGCGGGGGCTTCGGGCCAGAACAGCGTGTTGCCGGTCTTGTCGTTGAGATATTCGACGATCGCCAGGCTGTCCCAGACCACCGCGTCATCGTCCCACAGGATGGGCACCTTGCCCGACGATGGGGCGAACTCGGCGCCTTCGCGGGTCTTGTCCCAATTGTCGTCGTAGAGCGGCACCACGACTTCCTCGAACGAAAGCCCGGATTGTTTGCACGCGAGCCAGCCGCGTAGCGACCAGGAGGAATAGGCCTTGTTGCCGATGATGAGTTTCATGGGGCGGGGGATAGCCGCGCCGGCAGGCCGCGGCAACGGCTAGCCGTCGCTAGCTGATGGCTTCCAGAACGGCGGCGCGCAGCTCGGGCAGGCCCATACCCTTCTCGCTGGATGTGGCGATGACGTCGGGGTGCGCGGCAGGGCGCTTGCGTGCCTCGGCCTCGGTCTGCGCGCGGACTTCGGCAAGGTCGGTGGCCTTGATCTTGTCGGTCTTGGTGAGGACGATGTGATAGCTGACGGCCGCGGTGTCGAGCATGTCGAGGATCTCGCGGTCCACGTCCTTGATGCCGTGGCGCGAGTCGATCAGCACGAACGCACGCTTGAGCGACTGGCGCCCGCGCAGGAAGTCGTTCACCAGATAGCGCCACTTGCGGAGCAGATCCTTGGGCGCCTTGGCGAAGCCGTAGCCGGGCATGTCGACCAAGCGGAAGCGCAAGGGCTCGCCGACGTCGAAGAAGTTGAGCTCCTGCGTGCGGCCGGGGGTGTTCGACGTACGCGCCAAGCCGTTGCGGTTGGTCAGCGCGTTCAGCAGCGACGATTTGCCGACATTGGAGCGGCCAGCGACTGCAACTTCCGGAACGATCGGGTCAGGAAGGTGCTTCAGCTCGGGAGCGGACTTCAGGAACGTGACCGGCCCGGCGAAGATCTTGCGGGCGTTCTCGATCGCCTCCGGGTTCAGATTGTCTGCGTTCACGTGCCAGTTCTCCCGCGCCGCTTTACGAGCGAAGTGACTGCGCTGCCTAGACCAAAACTGGGGTGCCGGGAACGGAGCCTTCCTCACGCCGGCGAGGGCCTATTGGCAGGATATCCGCCCGGAGTCAACTATGATGACAGTCAACTCGTCCTGCCACATAGATCTATTCACCGTAAAACCTTGTAAATAGCCTGATGAATTCGAATCATTGCAACGAATTGACGGCGTGATAGGCTCCTTGCGCTGGTATAGACCAGCAAACTTGTGGAGCAACGCGATGGGACAGATTGATCTCGAAGAAATTCCGCAGTTGGATGTCAAAGTGCTGTTCGACACGGAAGAAGCACATTCCCACAACGTCATACATCCGATCTTCATTCCTATCCTGATCGGCACGGCTATCATCGTGTAGCAGTGATCGAGCTCGCGGCATCATGCATGTCGCGAGCTCTTTTCGCGGAGGCGTTCATGCGTATCGATGCTGGCTATAGAGACTTTCTCGTATCTGACGGGCCCCTGAAGTATCTCGTCCGCAAGCTGGAGGAGATGAAGGCGTTCAGATCGACTCCGTCGATCGAGGCGCTACTCTCCGTTGCGCGTGACTCAAGCGGCGCTCGCCATGTGGAAGCGATCGATGAAGCAATTCGGCAGTTTCTTTCAACAGACACTAGCTTCGTTCTGGAGTCGCTGAAGAAATGGATACTCGAAGCTGTAGAGGACGATAAGGCGCTGCCGCCGTTCAGGGATGCGATAGAGTATGACGAAGGGCTGTTCCACAACGTCAACATCCTGAAGCGGGATGGGATCAGTATCACTGCCAGCTCCATCTCTGAGCAGGACATTGCAGCTAGCCGGGAACGCGGTGTCGGTACGCGGGTAGTGTTCTCCGGGCAGCGCGTGTTCTTCAAGTTCCTGAAGGCCGATAATGCCGTCGTCACGATTTGGGAGTGTGATCCGTTCAGCGACGCCAGCGAATTCGGCGCGCTGCGGTGCACGGGGTCGCGCGACGTTCGAGTGAGCGCCGGCGACACGCTTGAAGTCGACGGTACCCGCGAGAGCCTGTCGTTCGGAAGCTGCGAGAGTACGGCAGTGTTCCTGCAGGTGGAGAATGTCGTGCGGGACGTCGGCACATCGGTGGCATTCCACCGCGAAACAGGCGCGTTCATGGAAACCTATCCCACGGACCGAACCGCGTTGCGACGCATGGTGATGTGCTCTGCGCTGAAGCACATGGGCGCGAGTAGCCGGCTGGCCACGCTGCCCGCGCCGGCGCGTGAGGGTCCGTTCTATTTGCGCTGGCACTTCGCGCGCGAGACCGTCGCGGCAGCGCCCGAGCGCAGCGTGGCGTTGCTGGAGTCCCTCGCCGAGGATGATGCGAGCCCCACTGTCCGTCGGGCAGCCTCCGCCACCCTGACCATGCTTGCGAAGAGGAGGGCGTGACATGTCGCTAGACATCCCGGTTCAGACCGACCGGCAGCTCGGATTGGATGAATTCCAGGAGCTGTTCCGCGACGGCAAGTACGATGCGCGCGATTCGGAGTCGTTGAAGGACGCCGCCGAAATTTTGCTGGCGCTGGGCAACAACAAGAGCTTCCTTCCCGATCTGATCATGAAGGAACTGACCGACGACATGTCGGGGCAGCGCGACAACTTCTATGGTCCCTCGGTCATCAAGCTGGGGCATCCGACGGACAGCACCGTGATGCGTGCGAACATTTGGGCCTCGGCGACGGACGAAGATTATCGGCGCTCACCCAACGCCTTTATCTACGGCGTGCCGCACGACCATAACTTCAATTTCCTGACGGTCGGATATTGGGGTCCCGGGTATAAGAGCCGGTACTACGAATTCGATTATGAGAATGTCGAAGGATATACCGGGGAAGAAGTTCGCATTCGGGAAGTCGCGTTCAAGTCGCTAGGGTTAGATTCGGTGATGCTCTACCGGGCCCATGTCGACATCCATTCTCAGCTTCCTCCAGATAAGTTATCGATCACTTTGAACGTGATGGAGTCCGGCCCCGAGCACCATTACAAAGATCAATATATGTTCGACGGCGAGGGCGGAAGCGTTGCGGTGGTCCTGAGTTCGCGTTGTTCGCCGAACCTGTTCGAAGTCGCGGCCTCGTTCGGCGACGCTGAGATCCAAGAGGCCTTGGTCTTCATCAGCAAGCGCCACCAGAGCGAATATACGCGGGCGTGCGCGCTGCGCTCGGCGCTTCGGGGCGCGGCCGACGAGGACGAAGTAGAGCGCCTAGTCGCCTATGGGATGAACTCGAATTGCGGTGGGCTGCGGCAGGCCGTCCATCGTTTCCTCGCCCATTGATGGCAGGGGCGATGGATCAGCGTGTCTGCATCGTCACTGGGGGCACGCGAGGACTGGGGTGGGCGGCCGTCCAGATGCTGGCGGAACAAGGCCACACCGTCATCGCCGCGTCTCGCCATCCCGAAGCGGCGCAGCCCGCCATCGACGCCCTAGTGCACAGGGGTGTATCCGGTGCCGTGCAGGCCATGCCGCTGGATCTCGGTTCGGCGGCTTCGGTCCGGAGCTTCGCGGCGGAGTGCCAAAGCCGGTTCGGGCGCCTCGACGTGTTGATCAACAATGCCGGTGTGATCACGCGAAACCGCGAACGTACTCAAGATGGTCACGAGAGGCAGTTCGGCGTCAATCACCTAGGGCATTTCCTGCTGACGCGCGAGCTGATGCCGATGCTGGCCGAACGCGCCGATCCGCGCGTCGTGATCGTGTCTTCCGCCATGCACCGCGCCGGAGAGATCGCGTGGGACGACCTCAACCTCGAGCACGGCTACGGGATGATCCGCGCCTATGCGCAGAGCAAGCTGGCCAATGTGATGTTCGCGGTTGAGTTGGCCCGCCGAGCGCCGGCGCTGAGCGTCAATGCGCTGCATCCAGGTGGCGTGACCACCGGCATATTGCGTGAGGCGCCGTTGATGCGCGCGCTTGCCTGGCCCTTTTCGAAGCGCCCGGCCACTGCAGCACGCGCTGTGATCCGGCTAGCCACCGATCCCACGCTTGCCGGCGTGAGCGGGCGCTATTTCGAAGGTATGAAAGAGACACGTCCCGCACCGGCCGCGCGCGATGCGGCCAGTGCGGGACGTCTTTGGGGCATCAGCGAGGCACTGACCGAATTGCCGCGCCAGAAGTCTAGCGTTTCGAAGGCGCCGGCTGCTGTTTCAACGCCGGGTGACGCGAATACAGCCATTGCTGCTGCAGGATCGTGAGTACGTTCGACGTGATCCAATAGACCTGAAGGCCGACTGCAAACGGCGCCATCAGGAACATCATCATCCAGGGCATGATCATCATGATCTGCTTCTGCACCTCATCGGTGGAGGTCGGATTCAGCTTGAACTGGAAATACATCGAGATCCCCAAAACGATCGGAATCACGCCAATCGCGATGAAATGCGGCGGGGTGAAGTCCAGCAGGCCGAAAAGGTTCAGCGGCGTGAGCGGATCCGGCGCGGAAAGATCCTTGATCCACCCGAAGAAGCTCTGGTGCCGCATCTCGATGGTGAGCAGCAGAACCTTATACAGTGCGAACATGATTGGGATCTGGAGGAGCATCGGCAGGCACCCGGCGACCGGGTTTGCCTTTTCGTCCTTGTACAGTTTCAGGATTTCCTGCTGCTGACGCTGCTTGTCCTCCTTGTGACGATCCTGAATAGCCTTCATCTTCGGCTGGATCGCCCGCATCTTCGCCATCGAGGCGAACTGCTTCTGCGCGATCGGGAACAGCAGCGCGCGGATGGTGATCGTCAGCAGGATGATCGCGACACCGAAATTGCCGACGAGGCGGAACAGCCAATCGAGATAATAGAAGATCGGCTGTTCGATGACGCCGAACCAGCCCCAATCGATCGCGCGGTCGAACTGCACGATGCCGAGTTTGTCCTGATACGCCTCAAGCAGCTTCACTTCCTTCGCGCCGGCGAAGAAGCGGCTGGAATAGCTGATCTTCTGGCCCGGCTGCAGGCTGAGCGGCTGGGCGAGCTGATAATCGGCCTGATAGGACTGAGCAGCATTGCCGCGGTGCTGAAGCTGCACCGGCACGCGCTGATCGGGGACGAGCGCTGTCAGCCAGTAATGGTCCGAATAGCCGACCCAGCCGCCGGTGGTGGCGAGCTGCTCCGGCGTGCTCTCGATGTCCTTCCAGTTGATATAGTTGGCAGCACCGTCCGCGACTGCGACGGGCCCGACATGCGCGGCCCATTGATCGGCATCGGTCGAGCGGCTTGCGCGCGAGACGAGCGCGTACGGCGTGACCGACACCGGGGCGCTGCCGGTATTGGCAACGGTCTGGCGGATGCCGAACATGTAGTTCTCGTCCACCGACAGCTCGATCCGGAAGATCTGGCTGGTGGCGTTGGACGCCGTCAACGTGACGGGAGTGGTGGGGGTGAGCTTGGTGCCGCTTGCCTGCCACACCGTGTCGGGACCCGGCGCCTGGGCACCGGCCCCTTGCCAGCCAAACTGCGCGTAATACGCGCCAGTGGCGCCGCCCGGAGAGAGCAGGCGGATCGGCGGCGAGTTCTTCGCGACGGTCTCGTCATATTTCGCAAGGACGAGATCGTCGAGACGGGCCCCCTTGAGGTTGATCGACCCGCGGAGCGCCGGAGTCTCGATCTGCACCCGAGGACTTTCGGCCAGGACGATCTGGCGGTCGCGCAGCGCCTGCGGCGAATCGGCCGTGGGGTCGGCGCCGGGCTGCGGCACGACCTTGGTCTTGCCGCCTTCGATCTGCGTCGGCGCGGGGTTCTGCTGCGGGAAGATCCAGTGCTGGATCTTGGGCCAGCCGAACAGGATCAGCGCGGCCAGCACCGCGAAGATCAGAAAATTCTTCTTGTCGTCTTTCACCGATCAGTCCCCGGAAAAACCGTCATGGCACGGGATCATAGCCGTGCCCGCCCCATGGATGGCAACGCCCGATGCGCCGAAGCGCGAGCCAGCTGCCCTTAAGCGCGCCATAGCGGCGAAGCGCCTCGATTGCATAGGCCGAACAGCTGGGTTGGTACCGGCAGCTGGGCGGCAGGATCACGGAAGGCCCCAGCTGCCAGCCACGGGCGATGAGGATGAGTATGCGGGCGATCACGCCCTCTTTGCCGGCGTCGTTCACCGCTTCACCTTGCCGAGCGCCTTGGCAAGCTCCGCCTTGAGCGCGTCGTAGTCGCGCTCGATGCCGCTGTGGCGGCCGATAAGAACATGATCGGCGCCGGAAATACCGGCCGTCGGCAGCACGTCGCGGATCAGCGCACGAAAGCGCCGCTTCATCCGGTTGCGAATGACTGCGTTGCCGACCTTCTTGGAAACGGTAATGCCGACCCGGATAGCCGGATCGGCATCATTCCGTTCGCGCACGAGAAGGACGAAAGCGGGCATGGGCGCCCGTTTGCCCGCATTCGCGGCGAGATAGTCTTTGCGCTGCGTGAGCCGCGAAACGGCTACGGCAGTTACGCCGACAGCTTCTTGCGGCCGCGGTTGCGGCGGGCGCGGATCACGTTGCGGCCACCCACGGTCGCCATCCGGCTGCGGAAGCCGTGCCGGCGCGCACGCACCAGGTTGCTCGGCTGAAAGGTCCGCTTCATCGCTCATCCTCGAGTATCTAGAATGTAAAAGGGCCACCACTGGGGCGGCCGCGTGTCGGGTGCCCTTAATGGGGGGCGTGCCCTGAGTCAATGTGCCTCCTGCGCCGCCAGCGCCTCTCGCCGGCGTCGTTCGCGGCGGCGGAAGCTGGTGCGGCGAAGCGCCATGTCGCAATAGCGCCCCAGGCGCGGATAGCGGCGCTTCAGCCTGGCGAACTTGCGTCGTGCCCAGGTCGCGTTGCGTAGCACGAGAACCAGGCCGCCAGCGAACACGAAGATGCCGCCGGGCCCGGGGAGGACGCCCAGCACCGGCGCGACCGCCATCAGGACGAAGCCGAGCACTACCAGGGTGGTGCGGATGGCCGGGCTGCGCTGGTGTGTCCGGGGCATAAACGCGATGTGGGAGCCCTGTGTTGCTGCTGCAAGGCACGCCATGTTTATCCATATCGGAGGGAAGCGTTCCACAATGGACAAAAGCCGCTATGGTCTGCCTGCTTAAGGGGAGGCGGGCTTTGGTCGCGAGCGTTTCGACGGTGGCCTATCTGGGGCTCGAAGCGCGAGCGGTGGAGGTGCAGTGCAACCTCGTCGCCGGGCTGCCCAAGTTCGTCGTGGTCGGGCTGCCGGACAAGGCGGTGGCGGAAAGCCGCGAGCGGGTGCGCGCGGCGATGGCGGCGATCGGGCTGGCGCTGCCGCCCAAGCACATCGTGCTGAACCTGTCGCCGGCTGACCTGCCCAAGGAAGGATCGCATTTCGATTTGCCGATCGCGTTGGCGCTGCTCGGGGCGATGGGCGTCGTCGATGCCGAGACGCTCGCCGGCTATGTTGTAGTCGGCGAGCTCGCGCTGGACGGACGGATCGCGCCCAGCCCGGGCGTGCTGCTGGCCGCGCTGCACGCGTCGGAGATCGGCAAGGGGCTGGTCTGCCCGGCGGTGCAGGGATCCGAGGCCGCATGGGCAGGGCAGATCGAGGTGGTCGCCGCGCCCGACCTGATCGGACTGCTCAATCACTTCAAGGGCCAGCAGCTGCTGGCGATGCCGCTTCCCGGAGAAGCGGAGACTCCGGCGCATGGCCCCGACCTGCGTCAGGTGAAGGGGCAGGAGACCGCCAAACGTGCGCTGGAGATCGCCGCGGCTGGCGGGCACAACATGCTGATGTGCGGTCCGCCCGGTGCGGGCAAGTCGTTGCTCGCCTCCTGCCTGCCCGGCATCCTGCCGCCGCTGGATGCGGCAGAGGCGCTGGAGGTGTCGATGGTCGCGTCGGTGGCAGGGACGTTGCAGGGCGGCCGGCTGACGCGGACCCGGCCTTTTCGCAGTCCCCACCATTCCGCGTCGATGGCGGCGCTGACCGGCGGCGGGCTGAAGGTGAAGCCTGGCGAGGTGAGCCTCGCCCATCTTGGCGTGCTGTTCCTGGACGAGCTGCCCGAGTTTCAGCGGGCGGTGCTCGACTCACTGCGTCAGCCGCTCGAAGCCGGCGTGGTGAGCGTTGCCCGTGCCAACGCCCATGTCACCTTTCCGGCGCGCGTGCAGTTAATGGCCGCGATGAACCCGTGCCGGTGCGGACATCTTGGCGATCCGGCGCTGGCATGCGCACGGGCGCCGAGATGCGCGGCGGATTACCAGGCCAAGGTTTCCGGCCCGCTGCTCGACCGCATCGATCTGCACGTCGAGGTGCAGCCGGTCACCGCTGCCGACCTGGTGTTGCCGCCGCCGGCCGAAGGATCGGAGCACGTCGCGGCACGCGTCGCGGCGGCGCGTGCGCTTCAGACGGCGCGTTACGCCGGCACGCCCGCGCGGACCAATGCCGAAGCCGATGGCGACGCGCTCATGGCGGTCGCGACGCCGGACGAAGCCGGGCGCAAGCTGCTGGCCCAGGCAGCGGAGGCGATGCGCTTGTCCGCGCGGGGCTATACGCGGGTGCTGCGTACCAGCCGGACCATCGCGGACCTGGCCGGGGCGGATCATGTGACACGTATTCATGTCGCGGAGGCGCTTAGCTATCGCCGGCGCGCTCCGGCCAGTTGAACGCGCAACACCCGCTTGCAGGCGGCGCGCGCATCGTCTAGCCACACCCGCTCGCTGCCCCTGTGGCGAAATTGGTAGACGCGACCGACTCAAAATCGGTTGCCGCAAGGCATGCTGGTTCGAGTCCGGCCAGGGGCACCATCTTCCGCAACATCGGTGCTGAAAGAGCTGTGGTCGGCAGGCCACAGCTTTCACGCGCTTGCGCGATAGGAATAGTGCTAGCTTCTGAGACGCATTCGCAATAATGCCCCGGCATGACTCGCACGTCGGTCCGTAGCTGGTATCTGGTCCACAAGTGGACGAGCCTCGTCTGCACGGCGTTTCTGCTGATGCTGTGCATCACTGGCTTGCCGCTGATCTTCCATGACGAGATCGAGGCTGCGACGGGCGACGGCCCGAACGCCACGATCAGCCGTCAAGCCTCATCGGGTCAAGGGCCGGGGCTCCGGCCGCTGGACGCGATGCTTGCCAAAGCACTGGGGGCGCGTCCGAGTGAAGTGCCGCTGTTCATGGCGTTCTCGAACGACAATGCGCTGATGACGATCACCACGGGGCCGGCGCCGGACGCACCCGCCGCGAAGATGACGTTGCAGCAGTTCGATCGCGCAACTGGAAGGCCGATCGGGGCCGAGCCGGCCGAGGGCGGCGGCTTCATGGGCTTCATGCTGCAACTGCATACCGACCTGTTCCTGGGGCTGCCCGGCATGCTGTTTCTCGGCGCCATGGGCGTGCTCTTCGTCGCGGCTCTGGTGTCGGGAACGGTTCTGTACACCCCTTTCATGCGCAAGCTGGCGTTCGGCACTCTGCGGGTCAGCCGTTCCAAGCGCGTGAAGTGGCTCGATTATCACAATCTGGTCGGCATCTGCGCGCTCGCCTGGATGACCGTCGTGGGGCTGACCGGGGTCATCAACGCGCTGGTCGATCCAATCACCAAGCTTTGGCAGAGCAGCGAACTCAGCGCGATGACGGCCGCCTATGCCGGCCGCGCGCCGCTTTCGCCCGCGCGCTACGGCTCGCTCGACAAGGCGATGGCCGAGGCGCGGCGGGCGATCCCGGGCATGAACCCGCAGTTCATCGCGTTTCCGGGCGGCAAGTTCAGTTCCAAGCATCATTATGCGGTGTTCTTTCAGGGGGCGACGCCGCTTACCGAGCGACTGCTGACCACCGCATTGATCGATGCGCAGACCGGCACGCTCACCGACGCGCGCCCGATGCCTTGGTACTTCAAGGCGTTGTCGCTCTCGCGTCCGTTGCACTTCGGCGACTATGGCGGCCTGCCGCTCAAGATCCTGTGGGCGGTGCTCGACCTGTTCACGATCCTGGTGCTCGGCTCGGGTCTGTATCTGTGGCTTGGCAAGCGCCGTACGCCGCTGGACGCCCGCGTGCGCGAAGTCGAGAGCGGCGGCGCCTGGACGCCGGTAGCCGTGAAATGACCAAGGCGATTGGCCGCGCCCGCAACCAGTCGTTACGGGCGATCTTCGCGATCCCGCTGCTGCTGGCGATGCTCAGTGTCGTTGGTCTTGTGGTCGCACTGGTCGATCAAGGCTGGCCCGACCTGGTGTCCTGGGTGCTGCTGTCCGCGCCGATCGCGGCCGTCGCCTGGGCGATGCGCGCGCGGCGTCGCTAGATTCACGAAAAAAATGGGGCGCGGCCAAGCGCCTGAGAAAGGGAAGCATATGATCACGACTTCATCGCGCCTGTCCGGCTGGCTGCTCGCCGCAACCGCGCTTGCCGGTTCCGCGCCGGCCTGGGCGCAGGATGCGGAAACCCCCGAGGAGATACTGGTGACTGCGCAGCGCGCGAACCAGACGCAGGTTGAGCATGGTGGCCGCCTCAGCGTGCTAGGCGATCAGGCGGCGGAGAACGTCCCGTTCGCGATGAAGAGCTATGGAGAGGCGCTGATTCTGAACCAGCAGCCGCAGACCCTTGGCCAGGTGTTGGAGAATGATCCGTCGATCCGCACCAGCTTCGGCTATGGCAATGCGGCCGAGGTGTTCATCATACGCGGCTTCCCGCTCTACAGCGACGATGTCGGGCTGAACGGTCTTTATGGTATCACGCCGCGCCAGCTGGTCGCGCCCGAGCTGTACGGGCAGGTCCAGGTGTTGAGTGGCGCGAGCGGTTTCCTGAACGGTGCTGCACCCAGTGGCACCGGACTGGGCGGCAGCGTCAATTTGGAGCTCAAGCGTGCTGGCGAGGTACCGCTCACACGAGTGACTGGCAATTATGGCGGTGGCGCGCATTTCGGCGGCAGCTTCGACGTCAGCCGCCGTTTCGGGAGCAACGGCGATTTCGGCGTGCGGATCAATGGTGCATACCGCGGCGGCGACGTGGCCGTCGATGACGAGTTCCGCCGCTCGGCAGTGCTCGGCGTTGGGCTCGACTGGCGCAGCGATCGCGCGCGTCTCGCACTGGACCTCGCCTATCAGCGCGTTCAGGTGCGCAACCTGCGTCAGAAGGTGCGGCTGGGCTCGCTCACCGTGATCCCGGAAGTGCCCGCGGCAGACGCGAACTATTTCCAGCCCTGGTCCTACTCCACGCTGCGCGACATCTTCGGCGTGCTGCATGGCGAATACGACCTGACCGACAATGCGACGTTCTATGCGACGCTGGGGGCGCGCGACGGATCCGAAGACGGCATCTATGACGGCATCACTCTGACCGATGCAGCGACCGGCGCCGCGACCGGCAGCGGTCTCTATGTGCCCCGCACCGACAATAACGAAGCGGCGACGGCGGGCATCCGCGTAAAGCTGAACGGTTTCGGCATGAGCCACCAGGTCAACTTCGGTGGCTCGCACAGCCGTCAGGTCAATCGCAACGGCTATGACTTCCTCAACGGCTTCGCGACCAACTTGTACGACACGCCCAGCGTGGCGATCCCGCCATCGACCGTGGCGACGTGGAACCCCGCCGGCGACCTGGACAATCCAGGACCGGTCAGCAAGGTGCGCCTGAGCAGCCTCTTCGCGTCGGACACGATCGGCCTGTTCGACGACCGCGTGCTGGTTACCGGCGGTCTGCGGCTGCAGGATCTGCGAGTCGAAAGCTATGCCACCGCCACCAATCAACTGACCAATACTTATCAGGAAAGCGCAGTGACGCCGATCGCCGGCGTCGTGGTGAAGCCGCTCGCCGGGCTGTCGCTCTACGCCAATCGCATGGAGGGGCTTCAGCAGGGCCCCACTGCTCCGATCGACGCGCTCCTCATCAATTCGGGCGAGGTATTCGCGCCGGTCAAGACGACGCAATATGAGGCCGGTGCCAAGCTCAACCTGGGACGCTTCAACGCCACGCTCGCGGTGTTTCAAGCCGACCGGCCCGCTACCGGGACTGAGGCAGTCGAAGGCAGCGCAACGCTCCGCCGCTTCGTGTTGCTCGGTAAGCAGCGCAACCGGGGGCTCGAGTTCAGTGTCGACGGCGAGCCGGTGAAGGGGCTGCGAGTGATCGCGGGAGCCTCGCTCACCGAAGCCAAACTGCGTGACACCGGCACGGTCCTGGAGGGTAATCGCGCGGTTGGCGTGCCGGAATATACCGTCAACGCCAACATCGAATGGGATCTGCCGTTCGTACCTGCGCTGACGCTTACGGGCCGCGTCGTGAACACCGGCGAGCAGCAGGTGAACACGGCCAACACGCTGGAACTGGACGGTTGGACGCGGTTCGATCTGGGCGCGCGGTATGTCGCCATTGTCGGGGAGCGTCCGCTAACCTTCCGCTTCAACGTCGATAACGTGGCGAACAAGCGCTACTGGGCGTCCGCTTACGACCCGTCGAGCGTCACCTCGCTTCTTCAGGGGACACCGCGGACCTACAAGGCGTCGATCTCCATCGACCTTTAACTTGCCAAACGGGCTTCCGCCGCGCGTGGGAGCCCGTCACTCGTTTTTGTGAACGCACCACTTGATGAGCACTCAGTCAAGTTGGGAGGTTTGTGCCGCGTCCTGACGCCTGTTGCTTGGCACGCCCAACGCTGGAGCCCGGCCGCATCGTGCCGGCGCACTTTCCGCGCCCATGTGCGGCATCCGTGCCGATTCCAATCGGCTGATCTTGGCGCGAGTTCAAGGCAGCGGCATCCTGTCGACGTTAGACAACGGGCCCTTCGTGACGCTCGTAACTGACAAATACAACGAACTCAGGGATAAAAACTCCTGCCACGGACGAAAATCGGGCGAATACACTGCGGATAAAGTGGGCTGTTTTCTAAGGATGAAGCTCAGCTGCCACTATGAATCTACCAATGTAGTACCACGCCACTGCAACAATGATGGCTCTCTGCAGGGCGGCGACGAAAGAATCTGACTTGACGGTTCTATGACACTGCCGGATGGTATGCATATTGGCACGCAACTGGTTCAATAATGGCATGCTGCTGAATAGCTAAAGGGGACGGGGTCATGAGAATTCGGGCTCTTCTTGTCGGCACGGCAAGTGGGATTGCGCTGCTGTCTAGCACGGCACATGCACAGACCAGCGATGTGACCGCGGACGCGCAGGCCGCGGCAGAAGCACAAGCAGCTGCCGACGCAAATGATGGCGAGGATGTCGTTGTCACGGGCTATCGCGCGTCGCTTGCCGCGGCGATCGCGACGAAACGCAACGCCAATGCAATCGTGGATTCGGTTTCGGCCGAGGATGTCGGAAAATTTCCCAACACCAATGTGGCGGAGGCGCTGACGCTCGTCCCAGGCGTGACTGTGGACCGACAGTTCGGTCAAGGCGAAAAGGTATCGATCCTCGGCACCGATCCGGCGCTCAACAGGACGCTACTCAACGGCCAGACGGTGGCGTCGGCGGACTGGTTCATTCTCGACTCGCCTGGGCGGACCTTCAACTATGCGCTGCTGGCGCCGCAGCTTGTCGGACGCGTAGACGTGTTCAAGTCACCGGAACCGCGTATCGACGAAGGTTCGATCGGCGGAACGGTCAACGTGAACACGCGGCGGCCGCTCGACCTGAAGCCGTTCACCGTCGCGGGAACTCTGGGTTACCTGTACAACGACCGCTCCGAGAAAGGCGATGTCCAAGGCTCCATGCTGGTCAGCTGGCGCAACGAGGGCGGGACGATCGGCTTGCTCGCCTCGTTTCAGCGTACCAAGGATCGCTTGCGGCGCGACGGCCTTGAGTCTTACGGCACGATCAGCGCGGATTTCTGGTCTGGCGCAAACGATGGTGGGATCAGTTCGCTATTGCCGAGGGGAAGCGGGGCCACGGCGCTGCCGCCCGCATGTGTCGGCACCTGCGCAACGACGTTGCGGGCCAACCCCGATGCGGTGTTCCCGAATGCGTTCGGGACTTCCTATTTCGAACAGGCACGTGAACGCCTGACCTATTCGGCGACGGCGCAATGGAAGCCTGTGCCGGAGCTCACGCTGACAGTCGACTGGCTGCGGATCGAGGCCGATTACGATAACTTCAACCAGTCGATGTATGCGTTTCCCGGCAATGTCTGGAACAGCGCGAATGCGCTAACCGGGCTCACGGTCGAGAACGGCATCGTCCGCCAAGCGACGTTCGACAATGCGCTTTCGGTGCTAGATGCGCAGTACCGGCTTGCTTCGATGAACTCGGACACGTGGCACGCCCAGCTCGGCTGGGAAGGCACCGGCTGGGACCTGAATGTCGAGGGCGGCCTTTCCGATGCCGATGGTGGCACGAAGCGCCAGGTGTTTCTCGAGTTTCTGAATTGGGCCGATTACACCGTCGACATCAGCGGTGCTCCGGGCAAGCCCGGCACCATCGCTTACACCACCGACGTGCTTGGTAACCCGGCGGCGTTTGCCACCGATCCTGGCTGGAGCGGCAACCTGGTGGAAAAGCCGACGACAGACAAGGAGCGCTATGCCCAGGCCGACCTGGGGTTCGATTTCGACGGCGCGTTGAAGCGCATTCAATTCGGATACAAGTTCCGACGCCACGAAACCGGACAACGCTATCGCGGCGTGACCGTAGCCGGCGTCGCGGCGGCGGCGTCCCTGTTTGAACCTTCGCGAGTGAAGGACAATTATCTCAGCGGCTTCGACGGCGTGAACGATCAGATGGCCGGCCGCTTCAAGATCGATGGCGGAGCGATGGTCGACTATGTGTCGAGCGGACAGTGGCTTGCGGCGGGCGCACCCTTCCCGGTGCCTTCCGAGTTCGCCGCGGCCGAGTTCACCGCCGGCAACTGGGACGTCAGCGAGGATATCCATGCCGCCTATGGACAGGCGAACTTCGATACCGGGACCGTGCGGGGCAATTTCGGCGCCCGTTACGTCCGCACCTCGACCGAAAGTGCGGGCTTTGTCTGCAACCCTGGAACGCCGTGCAACGCCCAGGCGAACTGGACATGGCAGACCACAAACAAGACCTATGAAAATGTGCTGCCGAGCGTGAACGTGGCGGTGGATGTGCGACGGGACGTCATCCTCCGCCTCGCGGCAGCGCAGGTCATCGCCCGGCCGAATTATGCCGATCTGACCAATTATTTCTGGCTTTCCGATCAGATCCTGACGGGAGGCGGCGGCAATCCCGACCTCGAGCCCTATCGCTCGAACAACTTCAACGCATCGCTCGAATGGTATTTCTCGCCGCGCGCGATTTTGGCGGCCGAGGTCTTCTACAAGGACATCGGCAATTACATCCTTCAGCAGACCGCGCCTGAGCGCTATTTCAACCAGTCTCAGAACGCGGTTACTACCTATCAGATCAGCCGGCCGTACAACGCTGGCGACGCGGAGGTGAAAGGCTTTGCCGTAGCGTATCAGCAGAACCTGCCATACGGTTTTGGCGTGCTGGCGAACTACACCTACTCGGATGGGCATGGCCAGGACGCTGCGGACCTGCCGTACAATTCCAAACACCAGGTGAGCTTCAGTCCGTTCTTCGAGACAGGGCCGGTGTCGATCCGGGGCACGTACACTTGGCGGTCGAGCTATTTCACCGGCATCGATCGCGGCGATGACATGTATGTCCGTGACACGGCCAATGTCGACGTGTCGGCGACCTATAACTTCACTCCGCAAATCGGTCTTACTCTGTCGGGCATGAACCTCACCGACAGTCAGTATTACGCTTATGCCAACACGCCGGAGTTGCCTCGCGGCGTGTACAAGTCGGGACGAAAGCTGCTCGCTTCGGTGAACGTCAACTTCTGACGTAAGCTCGGGCGGCGTGGTGAGCGCCGCCCGATAGCTTTGCGACGAAGCGCGCCGTAAGCACGTCCGGCGGTTGGCCCATCAACGTGGTTGAAGGACGGGGGTGTTCCTGTGGTATATCAGGGCCATGTGAACGGGGAACGTCGATGGCAACGAAAGAGGATAGCTACTTTTACGACCGGGCCGAAGCTGAACTGAAGATGGCGCAGACTGCTGCCCACCCTGCGGCAGTACGTGCGCATTACCTGCTTGCCGGACATTATCTCGACCGGTTCTACGGCGATTCCGAGCAGGGAGCGCTTGGAGCACCACTTTCGACCAGAGCTTCTTCAAACGACTGAAGTAGTTTTCATGATCGAAGGGGCTGGGCGTGGGGTTGGGCATCGTGCCGCACCGCAGCCACGAACAAGCTTTCCAGGCGCGCCGACACAAGCCTCGCAGCGTACGCTCTTCAATTGCCTCGGCCATCCCATCAGAATGCTTGAGCCGGCCGAAACGACGCCCAACCAGAGGGGTTTCGAAGGTGGTGCCGGATGCAGGAATCGAACCCGCGACCTTCGGTTTACAAAACCGCTGCTCTACCAGCTGAGCTAATCCGGCGTGCCAATACCGGTCTCAGCGTATGAGCCGGTCGCCGGCCTGTGCTATGTGCGCCCGCCGTGGTCAAGGCGGGTAGCACAGAAATCTTCCTGCGAAGGCACGGCTTCGGGCGGACAAACCTTCCGAAGACCTGGGCATCCGGGCCTCGCCGGACGGCGGGGCTAGCGTTGCCGGCGAAGGCGAGTCTCCTTAGCTCTTCACCGCTTTTAGATGCGCGCTCAGGAACTTGTTCATCTCGAACATGCTCGCGGACTTCTTCCCGAATATCTTGGCGAGATTGTCGTCTGCGTTGATCTGACGGCGATCCTTTTCGTCCTGCAGATCGTGCTTCTTGATATATTCCCACATCTTGCTGACAACCTCGCTCCGCGGGAGATCGTCCTTGCCGACGATCTCTGCCAGCTCGGGGGAGGGAGTCACGGGAGCGGTGATGCCGCCGCGCGCGCCGCCAGCGGGCTTGCCGGTCTTCTTGACCTTCTTTTCTGCTGCGGCAGTTTCATCCTTGCCGCGCTTCTCCGCCGATCGTGCCATGTGTTTCTCCGCTTTGCTTGCTCGCCATCGGCGCGCACGGGCATATACGCTGGTGCGTGGCGTTTCGTTTCCTGGCTCAGAAGATCGCGTGCTCCTCGCAGCTTAGGGAACGCCGAAGGTCCAGCCTTCGGTTCGGGCGAGTTCGGGAGTCAGTGTCGCTGGAGACCACAATCCGGGATCGGGCGCCGCATAGCGCAGCCAGGCAGCAGATAGGATCGCGTCCGTAGCGTGGTCATCGTAGCGCGGAAGCGGCTGGTGAGGCTCGGAGCCGAATGCGTCGAGCAGAGTGTCAAGCGACTGAGGATCGCGGATCTTGGACGTGCCTTTGCGCATGCCTGCAAGCCGGGCGGGCAAAGCGGTGTAAATCTCGACCAGCAGCGGACCTTTCGCGGGAACGGGATCGAACGGCCACAAGCCAAGCGTTCCGCGCAGCCGGTGAAGCACGCGCATGCCGGTCAGGCTGGATTTGCCCACCTGGCTCGCACCCACCAGATTGAAGCAGCTGTAGGGTGAAAGGCGAAGCAACTCCTGGCCGTGTTCGCATATACGGAAGCGGCCGCGACCTGGCGGGAACAGGTCGCCGCAGTCGCCGCGCTGGCGGAAATGTCGGCGCGCCTCCGGGTGCGACACGAAGCTGGTGGCCGCCAGGTGCGGGTCACCGCTAGAGAGCGCATCGACCAGGCCCCAAAGCGAAGGACCATCGGGCGGAGAGCTGTTCCAGCCTGGGAAGTAGGCGCCTTCGTCCTCGAACGGAAAGGCGGGCGACAAGTCTAGTCCGATCAGTGCGCGAACGCGGCGATGTGCCAGTTGTTCTAGCCAACCAAGGATGTCTCCTCGGGACCACGGCCGGTCGATCAACACCGGCGCCGCAGTTCCAGCACGAGCATGGGCTACGGCCAGTCCCTTGGGGCGCTCGACAGCCTGGCCAGACCAGTCGATCGCGATGAAGTCAGTGAAGTTCAGGGGCAGACTTCCATTCCTGCTGCGAGACGCCGCACCTTGGTGCGATCCTAAGAGACGCGATGCGTGTGGCGTTCGATCCGCTCACTAAACGGCCTGCCGTAGCGGGCCAGCAGCATCGGGCACTGGTGTGGCAATCGGTTCGCCAGAACGTACGGATCAGTTCCGAGCGTGAAGGGACACGCTTGCTCCCGATCACACATCGCTCCGCTGCGCGCGCATCTGGTCCCACCAGGCCATACGCTCGGCAATCCGCTTCTCCATGCCGCGGTCGGTCGGTGTGTAGAAGGTCTGCGGGGCCATTTCCTCAGGCCAGTAGTTGGCACCCGAGAAGCCGTTCTCGGTATCGTGATCGTACTGATAGCCTTTCCCATAGCCGATCTGCTTCATGAGTTTGGTTGGGGCATTGAGGATGTTCTGCGGGGGCATCAGCGACCCGGTTTCCTTGGCGGCGCGCCATGCGGCTTTCTGCGCGGCGTAGGCGGCGTTCGATTTGGGCGCGGTCGCGAGGTAAAGGCAGGCCTGAGCGATGGCTAGTTCGCCTTCGGGACTGCCCAGGAAGTCGTAAGTGTCCTTGGCGGCGATGCACTGGACCAGGGCTTGCGGGTCGGCAAGGCCGATGTCCTCTACCGCTGCGCGGGTGAGACGACGCAGCAGGTATAGCGGCTCCTCGCCAGCGGTAAGCATCCGGGCGAGATAGTAGAGAGCTGCCTGCGGATCGCTCCCCCGGATCGATTTGTGAAGCGCCGAGATGAGGTTGTAATGCCCTTCGCGGTCCTTGTCGTAGACTGCGACGCGGCGCTGCAGGAATGCACCGAGGGCCGCGGAGTCGAGCGCTACGTCGAATTGCACCGAGAACAGCGTCTCGGCCTGGTTCAGCAGAAAGCGGCCGTCGCCATCGGCGCTGGCGACCAGCGCGTCGCGCGCCTCGGGCGTGAGCGGAAGCGGCCGTTCTTCGAGTGCTTCGGCGCGGTCGAGCAGCTTGCATAAGGCGCGGTGATCGAGCCGGTGGAGGATCAGGACCTGGGCGCGGCTGAGAAGCGCTGCGTTGAGCTCGAACGACGGGTTCTCGGTCGTGGCGCCGACCAGCGTGACCGTGCCGTCCTCGACATAAGGGAGGAAGCCGTCCTGCTGGGCGCGGTTGAAGCGGTGGATCTCGTCCACGAAGAGCAGCGTCTTGCGGCCGATGCGGGCGTGTTCCTTGGACTCGGCGAAGACCTTTTTGAGATCGGCGACGCCGGAGAAGACGGCCGAGATCGCGACGAAGCGGAGGCCGACGGCGTCGGCGAGGAGGCGGGCGATCGTAGTCTTGCCGGTGCCGGGCGGTCCCCAGAGGATGATCGAGCTGAGGCGGCCGGCGGCGACCATGCGGCCGATCGCGCCGTCGGGACCGGTGAGATGTTCCTGGCCGACGACTTCGTCGAGCTGCTGGGGGCGCAGGCGATCGGCGAGCGGGCCGGTGGTGGCTTGCTCGGCGGGGGCGGAGTCGTGGCTGGCGAAAAGGTCGGCCATTGGGGTGAGATAGGGTTGTGGGTGGAAGTTTACAAAAGTGCCGCGGAGAGGGCTTGTGTAAACCGCGGAAAGATATATCTTAGACGCATCATGACTCGCTAGATAAGGATTTCAGATGCGACATCATCATCACCATCATCACGGCCACCCTGGGCGCTTCGGCGGGCCAGGAGGCGGCGGCTGGGGGCGCGGCGGCTTTGGCGGCGGCTTCGGCGGCGGCTGGGGCATGCATGACGGCCGCGAAGGCGGCGGCGGCGGCGGACGCGGCCGGCGGCGGATGTTCGACGGCGGCGAACTGCGGCTGCTGCTGCTCAAGCTCATCGAGGAAGCGCCGCGCCACGGCTACGACCTGATCCGCGAGATCGAGGAACGCTCCGGCGGCGCCTATGCGCCGAGCCCCGGGGTGATCTACCCCACGCTCACCCTGCTCGACGAGATGAACCTCATCGAAGAGGCGAAGGCCGAAGGTGCCAAGAAGCAGTTCGCGATCACCGAAACGGGCCGCGCCCATCTGGCAGAGCGCCAGGCAGAAGTGGAGGCGCTGTTCGCGCGGCTGGCCGAGCTGGGGTCGATGGCGGCGCGCGCGAGCGGCGGCCCGGTGCGGCGCGCGATGGGCAATCTGCACGCGGTGCTGCGCGAGCGCCTTGCCGCCGCGGAGGTCGATCCCGACATGCTGCACGACGTTGCCGGCATCCTCGACGAGGCGGCGCGCAAGATCGAGCGGCTTTGAGGCCGCGAGGGCAAGGAATGGAAGCGGCGGGCCTGCACCGCCGCTTCCCCGAGGAGTTGAGCGCATGACGATCACGACCGCGACCGCTTCGGCGCTGGTGCCGACCGAAAACGCCAGCCGCTACCTTCAGCAGCTGTGCAAGCACTGGTCGCACAATCTGCAAGTCGAGTTCACCCCCGAGAACGGCACGGTGATCTTCCCCAAGGACGTGCGCGGCGCCGATTACCCCGGCGATGCCGTTGTGACCTTCAATGCCGTGGAGGACGGGCTCGACCTGCGGATCGACGCGTCATCGTCCGAGCAATTGGAAGGGCTAAAGGAGGTGGTGCAGCGTCACCTTGACCGCTTCGCGTTCCGCCAGGGCGAGCTGCAATACGACTGGCAGTAAGGCTCAGGCCTCGCGCACTTCGATCTCGCGATTGGGGCGGGCGGCGAGTTCGAGCCAGTCCAGCTCCTCCTGAAGCCGGTCGAACACGTCCTCGGCGATGCTGCCGTCCTGGCGCATCGCGATGAGGCGGCGGCGCTGCGCATGGACGACATGCGCGAGACCCGTGTCGAACGGCGTGGCGCCTTGTGGGTCATCGTCCGACCGGCTGACGGCGCGGGCGGCCTCCAGCTTGGTGCGGAGCATCCGCGCGACGTCGTCGGGCTCCCGCGCCGTCGCTTCCAATCCGGCGTCGAGCATGGCACGGCGCGCGTCGCCAAGCTCGCCGGCCAGTTCGCTGGCCGGCGCTTCGGCTTCGAACAGCCGCATCAGCGGGCGCAGCGTCAGTCCCTGCAGGACGAGCGTGCCGAGAACCACGGCAAAGGCGGCAAGCACGATATAGTCGCGGCCGGGGAAAGTGGCGGGAAGGGCAAAGGAGGTGGCGAGCGTCAGCAAGCCGCGCATGCCGCACCAGGATACCAGCACCGAGAGCTTCCAGGGGGGCGGCTCGGTCAGCCAAGCAGGCTGGAAGCGTGTCCACAACCAGCCGGTGAGCGCACGGTACCCCAAGACACAGACCAGCCGCACGACGATCACCGCAACGACCACCACCGCTGCGAAACCGAGCGCGCGGGGCAATTCGCTGGGTGACAGCGCGCCGAGGATGGCGCGTACCTGGGTTCCCATCAGCAGGAAGGCGATGACGTTCAGCACGAACACCGCCGCCGCCCAGACCGCATAGGACTGCACCCGGTCGCGCGCAGACTGGCGGCCCGGGGCGTAGTGCGCCGTCAGCATCGCGAAGGCGACCACCGCGAGCACCGGCGACATGTGCAGGCGTTCGGCGATGATCCACACCCCGAAGGTGCCGGTGAATTCGATGATCGTCGCGGAGTGCGTGCCCGAGAACAGCCGCGAGAACTTGGAATAGCCCCAGGAGAGCACAAGCCCGATCGCGATCCCGCCGGGCGCGGCGAGCGCCAGGGTCCAGACTTCACCCTCTTCGTGCCAGCCGGCGACCGCTGCAGTGGCTACGCCGAACAGCAACAGCGCGCTGGCGTCGTTGAGCAGGCTCTCCCCCTGAAGCACCAGCGTGGAACGCCGGGAAAAGCGCACCTGGTTGAGGATGGCGGTGGACGCGGCCGCATCTGGCGGCGCGACGATCGCCCCGAGCGCGAAGGCGGCGGCGAAGGGCAGGCCGATCCAATACCAGCCGAGCAGCGCGACGACGGTCGCGGTCATCACCACCGCGCCGACCGCAAGCGCGAGCAGCGGCGCCCAGAGCTTCTTGAGCTCGCGTGGCGACGTGTCGAAGGCGGCGTCGAGCAGCGCGGGAGCGATGAAGACCGCAAGCGCCAGCTTCGGATCGATGCCGATGTCGGGGGCGAACGGGGTAAGCGCGACGCCCACCCCGACGAGGCTGAGCAAGGTGGGATAGGGAACCCCGATCCTGCTGGAACCGGCGAGCAGCATCGCCGCGACGAACAGCAGCAGTACGAGGAATTCGAAGCTTTCCATCCCGATCAGGTGGCGCGGCGGAAAAGGCAAATAGGCATGCGAGCTCCGCCGGGTGGGGATGGGAATGATGTAACCCTTCAGGCGGCCGAAGGTTCGCCCGGCATCGTCACGTCCGCGAATTCCGGTCGGCACGCGGGCATGCCGCCGCGGAGCGCGTGCGGCAGCATCGCACAACCGCTTTACCATGCCCTGCAGCTTGCGCCTCTGCCTGGTCCTGCGGCGCGGGGGTGAAGGGCCGAACCGGGTGCGCTCAGTCTTGGGCGTTCAACTGCCGCGACCGAGCGAGGACCTGTCGCAGCATGCGGGCAAGGTCCTCTGCCGAATAAGGCTTTTGCAGCAACGGGAAACCGTGCCGGGCGTCCTCCGCGAGCACATGGCTGTAGCCGCTGGTGAGCACGACCGGAAGTTCGGGCCAGCGTGTCTGGATCTCGCGGGCGAGTTCGAGCCCGCTGCGCCCCGGCATGATCACGTCGGAAAATACCAGGTCGAACGCGATCGCCTGCGGCTGCTCCAGGCACGCGATCGCCGCATCGGCGTTCACTGCATGGGTAACCTGGTAGCCGAGGTCGCGCAGCAGATGCGTGGCGAATTCGCCGACCTGGACATTGTCCTCGACCAGGAGGATGTGCCCGCCGCCGTCCGGCGTCTCGCCCGCCGGCTGCTGGTCGACTGCCTCGGCCGGGGCCTCCGTCTTGGGAAGGTACATGGTGAACACGGTGGGCTGTCCGGGTTCGCTGTGAACCGTTATCTCGCCCCCCGACTGCTTGGTGAAGCCGTAGACCTGGGACAGCCCAAGCCCGGTGCCGCGGCCCACTCCCTTGGTGGTGAAAAACGGTTCGAAGATGCGATCGATGATCTCGGGCGCGATTCCGGGACCCTGGTCCTCCACCGAGATCGCGACGAACGGGCCCTTCGCGCCTGCCTGGCCCCGCACGGTCGGAAGGGCATCAGCAACCTCCACCCGGATGGTCAGCACGCCTTCGCCGTTCATCGCATCGCGTGCGTTGACCGCGAGATTGACGATCGAGGTCTCGAACTGGCCCGGATCGGCATCGACGAAGCAGGGGTCGCAAAAGGGAAGAACGTTGAGGGTGATGCGCGGCCCGACGGCGGTGCCCAGCATGTCGCCGATGATTCGCAGCCGTTCGGGGACGTCGAATACCTCGGCCTTGAGCGCCTGCCGCCGCGAAAAGGCGAGCAGCTGGCCGGTAAGCTTGGCCGCGCGGTCGGCGGTGTCGGCGATCGCGTCGATATAACGCTTCTTCTTGACCTCGGCCACGTTGTCGCGGCGCAGCAGATCCGCGGAGGACCGTATGACGGTCAGCAGATTGTTGAAGTCGTGCGCGACTCCGCCGGTCAGCTGGCCGATCGCCTCCATCTTCTGGCTTTGCCGCAGCGCATCCTGAGCCTGGACGAGCTCGGCGGTGCGGGCGTGCACGCGTTCCTCCAGCCAGTGGTTGAGCTGCTGGAGCCGCTCCTCGGCCTCGCGGCGTTCGGTGATGTCGATGACCGAGCCGACATAGCCCAGATACGCGCCATCCTCGCCGAAGCGTGGCGCCGCGGCATCAATCGCCCAGCGATAGGTGCCGTCATGTTGGCGGAGCCGATATTCCACGCGGAACCGACTTCGGACCGCGTTGGAGTCGACGAACATCTTCTCGGCTGCCGGCTCGTCTTCGGGGTGTGTCGCGTCGAGCCAGCCATAGCCCTGCGCCTCCTCCTCGCTCTGGCCGGTGAACTCGTACCAGGCCCGATTGAGATAGGTGCAATAACCGCTGGGGTCGGTCACCCACATCATCACCGGCGCATGGTCCGCCATGTTGCGGAACCGCGCCTCGGACTCCGCCACCGCCATCTCGGCATGCTTCTGTTCGTCGATGTCGACGTTCATGCCGACCCATTCGACGATTTCGTCCGCCTTGTTCCGTAGCGGCACCGCCCGCACGCGGGTCCAGCGCCAGCTGTCGGAAGCGGCATGGCGCAGGCGGAACTCGGTAGCGAACTCGGTGCCGTGCGCGACCGACTCTTGCCACTTCCCCGTGGCGCGTTCGCGGTCCGCGGGGTGAACCGCGTCCAACCAGCCAATGCCCATCCATTCATCGACGGTCTGCCCGGTGAATGCACGCCAGCTTGGCGAATCCTCGATGACGTTGCCGGTGGGGTCGGTCGTCCAGACCGCTGCCGTGGATGCCGCGATCAGTGCCCGGAAGCGCTCTTCGCTGGTGACGAGTTCGGCGCGGGTGCGGGCAAGTTCGTCAGCGTGGCGGCGCTGCTCGGTTTCATTGCGGGCGATCTTGAGCAGGCCGCCATCGCCGCCGGTCCCGAGCGGGTGCACCGAGCCGTTCATGAAGACCCGCGATCCGTCGGCGCGCTGATGCCAGCGAATGTTCGGCGCGAAGCCGGTCTGCTGCGGCTCCTGCTGCTCTTGGGCAGGCGCGCCGGCTGCGCGGTCCTCGGGAAGATAGAGATCGTCGGTGAGCCGGCCGATCGCATCCTGCTCGCGCCAGCCAAAGGCGATCTCGGCACCCTTGGACCAGCTGGTGATCCGACGGTCGGCGTCGCTGGTGAGGATGGCGTAATCGGTCGCGCTGTCGAGGATCAGGCGCAGGCGCTCTTCGCGCTGTTGGCGCAGGGATTCCGCTTCCACCTCGCCGGTGGTTTCGATGCACGCGCACAAAAAGCCCCGAACCACGCCGGCGACGCTGTGCAGCGGCGTGTAGGAGAAAGTGAAATGGGCTTCCTCCACCGCGCCGCGCCGTTCCATCATCAACAGGATGTCGCGCATGTAGACGGCGTTGCCGGCATAGGCTTCGGCAACGATCGGAGCGAGGTCGCCCCGGATCTCCGCCCAGGCGTCGAGGAAATCGCGGCCGAGGGCGGCCGGGTGCTTGGCCTTCAGGATCTCGGCATAGGCATCGTTGTAGAGAAGCGTGCGCTCCGGCCCCCAGACGACGAACATCGGCTGGTTGGCGCACAGGATCATGCCGGCCATCGCCCGCAGCTGTTCGGGCCAGGCCTCGATCGGCCCGAGCGGCGTGGACTGCCAGGCATGATCCTGGATCAGGGTGCCCATGACGGTGCCGCCTGGAACGAAGAAGGCGGCGGACGAAAGTCGATCAGAGGACAAAGGCGTAACTCGACAGCGAAACCGTCCAGCGTCGCCGCTGGCCACCGTCGCGTATCACAGGTGCGCGGCAGTTGATTGGGGAAAGTCGACAGATCGCCCGGTCAGGCGTTTTCGCGCCACGGCATCGCTGCCGGTAACTTCTCGTAAACAAGATCAACGGTTTAAAGGAAACGGACTTCACTATCCCTGTTCGGCGAACAGGCGCACCCGGCGAGGCGGAACGATGAAGATGGAAACGGTCGCGTTGGAAGGTGCCAGGCTGGCGGCGCTGCACCGCTATCGGATACTCGATACCGGGACGGAGGCCGATTTCGACGCGCTGGTCGAGCAGGCGCGCACGCTGTGCGACACGCCGATCGCGCTGATCAGCCTGATCGATGCGGAGCGGCAGTGGTTCAAGGCGCGGGTCGGCATCGAGGAGTGCGAGACGCCGCTGGAGACGTCGGTGTGCGCGATCGCGATCCGCCAGGGCTATCTGTTCCAGATCGAGGATCTTGCCGCCGATCCGCGTACCGCGCGGATGTCGCTGGTGCTCGGCGGGCCGCGGATCCGCTTCTATGCCGGCTATCCGCTGATCACCTCGGCGCGGGTGGCGCTGGGCAGCCTGTGCGTGATCGACACCGCGCCGCGCCCCGGCGGGCTGGATGCCGATCAGCGCGAGGGGCTGATGGAGCTGGCCGACGAGGCGGTGCGGCTGATCGAGCGGCGGGCGGGCTGAGCGCGGTCAGGCGCGGGCCCGCCGGCGCTCGTCCAGCACCGTCAGGCCGAGAATGGCGAGCCCGCCAAGCGCCAGCGCCGCGCCGACATAGCCGGTCGAGGCCCAGCCCCAGCCCGCGGCGATCGCCAGTCCGCCGAGCCAGGGACCAAGCGCGTTGGCGGTGTTGAAGGCCGAATGGTTGAGCGCGGCGGCGAGCGCCTGGGCGTCTCCCGCGACGTCCATGAGGCGGGTCTGGAGCACCGGGCCGAGCGCGCCGCCGAAGCCGATCGCGAACACGTCGAGGCAGAGCAGCCAGAAAGTGCCGGCGGCGAGCGGGTAGAGCGCCAGCGCGACGGCGCTGCCGACCAGCAGCGCGGCGGCGGTGGGCATCAGCGCGCGGTCGGCATAGCGCGGGGCGATGATGTTGCCCGCGGTCATGCCCAGGCCGAACACGCCGAGCGCTACCGGGATCATGCCGGGGGAGACCTTGGTCACCTCGAGCAAGGTCGAGGCGACATAGGTGTAGACGCAGAACATGCCGCCGAAGCCGATCGCGCCGATGCCCAGCGTGAGCCACACCCTGCCGTTGCCTAGGGCGCCGAGTTCGCGCAGCGGGCTGGTGCCGCGCGCGGGCTTGTCCTGGGGGGCGAGGCACCAGACCAGCACGACGGTGAGCAGCGCGAGCACCGCGACCAGCGCGAAGCCCCAGCGCCAGCCGATCGCCTGGCCCATCCAGTTGGCCAGCGGCACGCCGATCACCGTGGCGACGGTGAGGCCCAGCAGGACGCGGCCGACCGCCTGGGAGCGCTGGTCGGTGGGGACGAGCGAGGCGGCGACCAGCGAGGCGATGCCGAAATAGGCGCCGTGGGGCAGGCCGCTGAGGAAGCGGAACAGCAGCATCAGCGGATAGCTGGGCGCGAGCGCGCTGAGGCCGTTGAACAGGGCGAAGCTCGCCATCAGCAGGATCAGCAGCACGCGCCGCGAGAGCTTCGCGCCGAGCACCGCCAGCAGCGGCGCGCCGACCACCACGCCGAGCGCATAGGCACTGATGACGTGCCCGGCGGTCGGCTCGTCGATGCCCAGCCCCGGTGCGAAATAGGGCAGGAGGCTCATCGTCGCGAATTCCGTGGTGCCGATCGCGAAGCCGCCCATCGCCAACGCGAAATGGACCAGCGCGGGATGGCGCGCGGCCGCGGGAGCGTCGGGGGAGCGGGTCAGGTCGTGCATGCCCCGCAGGTGGCAATGCTGCAGTGCAGCGTCAACCCACCCAGGTTATCGCCAGGTTATTGATAGCCGCCATTTTCCTCGCGCTGCTCGGCGGCATCTTCCTGGGCCTTTTCCAGCTCTTCGGTCTGATCGTCGGGGGCCTGGTCGTCGGGATCCTGGGGCATCGTGCGTCTCCGGATGGGAGCCGGTCAACGAAGCGGGGCGGGGGAAGGGTCCCTGGCGGCGAGCATGGCGAGATAGGTGTCGAGCACGACCTGGTTGATCGCGTCCCAGCGATAGGCCTGCGACTTGGCGTGGCCGGCCTGCGACTGGGCACGGTAAAGCGCGGGGTCGTGGATCAGGCGGGCGATCGCGCCGGCATAGGCTTGGACGTCGCGTGGCGGCACGAGGAAGCCCGTCACCCCTTCATCGATCAGGTCGACGGCGCCGGTCGCGCGGGCGGCGACCACGGGAACGCCGGCAGCCATCGCTTCCAGGGTGACATTGCCGAAGGTTTCGGTGACCGAGGGGTTGAACAGCACGTCCATCGACGCGACCGCGCGGCCGAGATCGTCACCGCGCTGGAACCCGGCAAAGGCGGCGTCGGGCACGCGCTCCGCGAACCAGTCGCGTGCGGGTCCGTCGCCAATCACCAGCACCTTGTGCGGCACGCCGCTGGCGCGCAGCGCGGCGCAGACGTCGGCGAAGATGTCGAGGCCCTTTTCGAGCACCAGCCGCCCCAGGAACCCGACCGCGAACTCGTCGTCGCGGACGCCGAGCGACCGGCGCCAGGCCAAGTCGCGGCGATCGGGATTGAAGCGGACATGGTCAACCCCGCGCGACCAGGTGCGGATCGGCGTGGTCACCCCCCATCCGCGCAGCAAGTCGGCAGTCGACTGGCCTGGGGTCACCACTTGGTCGACACGGTTGTAGAAGCGGGTGAGCCCTTTGATCATCAACGGCGCCAGAAAGCCGATGCCGTAATATTGGGGATAGGTCTCGAACCGGGTGTGGAGCGAGGCGATGCTGGCGATGCCGTTGTCGCGTGCCCAGCTTACGGCGCGGTGGCCGAGCACCTCGGGTGAAGAGACATGGACGATGTTGGGGGCGAACGCCGCCAGGTCGCGGCGGGTCTCGGCGGGAAGCCGCCAGGCGAAGCGATATTCGCTGCGGCCACCGGGCACCGGAAGCGCCGGGACGCTGACCAGTTCGCCCGTCGGCTCGAACGCCGGCCTGTCGGTCGTCGGCGAATAGACCCTGAGCGTCACGCCCTGCGACAGCAGATGGCCCGCGAGGAAGTTCAGCGCCTGGTTCGCACCGTCGCGGACATAGTTGTAGTTGCCGCTGAAGAGCGCGACACGAAGGTCGGATGGCTGCATCGCGGCGGCTTAGCCGGGGTGGGGGGAACCGGCAAGTTTGGCAGCCGGCGGCCCGTGCCACGAGCCTGCCGCATTCGCATGGGACCTTCCATGCTTCAGCGAGCGCCGGGGGGTGTGAGATGGACGTGATGGATTGGCGCGCCTGGGAAGGCGCATTGGCGGGGGCCGCGAGAGCGGCGGCAAACGACAACGAAGCGGGCTTCAGTCGGGGCCGGCCGGCGCCGCACGTGACGCTTCGAGGGGTATGCCGGACCGGTCAGCCCAGGACCTGAGCGGTCGCGAGCGGAAGCTGCCCGCTCCTGAGCCGTTCGGCATCGCGGGCCGGCGGCAGGCCGAACATTCGCGCATATTCCCGGCTGAACTGCGACGCGCTTTCATAGCCGACGTGATGCGCGGCGCGCTGGGCATCGGTATGGCCGACTAGCAAGCGGCGCGCGGCCTCAAGGCGTAGCTGCTTCTGGTACTGGAGCGGGCTCATCGCAGTCGCTGCCTTGAAGTGGCGGTGTAGGGAGGCCTTGCTCATGCCCGCCAGGGTAGCGAGCGCATCGACGCTGAGCGGCGCGTCATAGTTGTCGCGAATCCACGCGATCGCACGCTGCACCTGAGACAGCCGGCTGTCGGCGCGCGCGATCTGGCACAGGGTGCTGCCGGTTTCGCACTGGAGTAGCCGATAGAGTATCTCGCGGTGGAGCATCGGCGCGAGAACGGGCGCATCGCCGGGGTTATCGAGCAGATCGAGCAGACGCGCGACCGAGCCGAGCAGCTGCGGCGTCACTGCGTTCACTGCGAAACCGGCGGTGGCGGCGTCGGGCTGGACCGGCACCTGCGCGATCAGATCGGTGAGCATGGCACGGTCGATGGTGATGCCGAGCGCCACATAGGGGTGCTCCGGGCTCGCCTCGGTGATCCAGCCGGCGGCGGGCAGCTCCACCGACGCCACGAAATAAGAGGATGGATCGTAGCGCATCGTCCGGTCGCCGATCGTGACGTGCTTTGCGCCCTGAAGCACCACACACAGCATCGGTTCGTACACGCCCGAAACCGGCGCGGTCGGCGCCGTGGCGCTGTGGAAGCGGGCGCCGGGGATCGTGTGCTGGGTGCCCAGCTGAATATGGCGCAGGACGAGACCGCGGAGCCGGCTGAGTTCTTCGTGCATGCAATACAGATCGGCCCAGCTTGGCGGGACCGCAAGAGGTGAGACGATCAGGCAAGAAGTCGATCCAAACGGGCGCGGGTTCCGACAGGCGGAACCGCATCTTCTGACAAGCGGAGCATGGGGCTCTGCGGGAGATCATCATGACCAAGATTTTCGGGGCGAGCTCGACCACTCACGATGTACTCGACGGGCTGGACCTGCGCGGCAGGCGCTTCCTGGTGACCGGCGCGTCGGCCGGGCTGGGCGTGGAAACGGCGCGTGTCCTGGTGGCGCATGGCGCGGATGTGGTCGGCGCCGCGCGCGACCTGGCCAAGGCCGAGCGGGCGACCGGCGCGGCGCGCGACGCGGCGACGGCGTCGGGCGGCAGCCTGGAACTGGTTCAGCTCGACCTCGCGTCGCTGAACAGCGTCCGCGCCTGTGCCGATGCGCTGCTAGCCGATGGGCGTACGTTCGACGTCATCATCGCAAATGCCGGAGTAATGGCGCCGCCGTTCGGCCGGACCGAGGACGGGTTCGAGACGCAGTTCGGCACCAACCATCTTGGCCACTTCGTGCTGGTGAACCGGATCGCGTCGTTGCTGAGGCCGGAAGGGCGAGTGGTCAGCCTGTCGTCGGCGGGGCACCGCTTTTCCGATGTCGACCTGGAGGACCCGAATTTCGAGCATACGCCCTATGCCGAGTTCGTGGCTTATGGCCGGTCCAAGACCGCCAATGCGCTGTTCGCGGTTGAGTTCGACCGGCGGCACCGCGACCGGGGCATCCGCGCGGCGGCGGTGCATCCGGGCGGGATCAACACCGAGCTCGGGCGGCACATGAGCGCCGAGGACATGGCGGCGCTGGTCCAGTCGCTGGAGGTGGCGCATGCCGCCGCGGGGCTGCCGCCCTATCGCTTCAAGTCGATCCCGGAAGGCGCGGCGACTTCGGTCTGGGCCGCCGTGGTGGCGCCCGCCGAGGAAGTCGGCGGCCGGTACTGCGAGGATTGCCACGTTGCCGAGACGGTAGAGGGCGAAGGGCTGCGCGGCGGAGTGCGTCCCTATGCGCTGGACCCGGAGCGCGCGAAGGCATTGTGGGCCAAGAGCGAGGAAATGGTGGGCGAGCGGTTCTGACGCGCTCCGCGGTGCTGCGCGGCTCCGCCGGCACCGCACCCTTGCATATGGGGTTGTTCCCGTCCTGTTCCTCCGCTAGCGTGTGGCGATGGCCAAGCCGAAGAAACGTTATGTCTGTCAGTCCTGCGGGTCGGTGACGTCGCAATGGGCGGGGCAATGCGGCGACTGCTCCGAGTGGAACACGCTGCTGGAGGATGCCGGCGGAGTGGTGACGCCGTTCCAGGCACGGCATAATTTGCAGTCCGGGGGGCGTGCGATCCAGCTGACCGGGCTGGACACCGACGTTGCGCTGCCCGAACGGATGGCGACCGGGATCGCCGAGTTGGACCGGGCGCTGGGCGGCGGCTTCGTGGAGGCGAGCGCGACATTGATCGGCGGCGACCCGGGTATCGGCAAGTCGACGCTGCTGCTCCAGGCGGCGGCGAAGCTGGCCAAGGCGGGGCGGCACGTCGCCTATGTCTCGGGCGAGGAAGCGTCCGATCAGGTGCGGCTGCGGGCGCGGCGGCTGGGGCTCGGCGATGCGCCGGTGCAGCTGGCCGCGGCGACGTCGGTCCGCGACATCCTGACCACGCTGGGGCATGGGACGCCGCCCGCGCTGCTGATCATCGACTCGATCCAGACGATGCATTCCGACCTGATCGAGGGCGCGCCGGGCACGGTGAGCCAGGTGCGCGCTGCCTCGGGCGAGCTGATCCGCTTCGCCAAGGAGCGCGGCACCGCGCTGGTGCTGGTCGGGCACGTAACCAAGGACGGATCGATCGCCGGCCCGCGCGTGCTCGAGCACATGGTCGATACGGTGCTCGCCTTCGAAGGCGAGCGCAGCCATCAATATCGCATCCTTCGCGCAGTGAAGAACCGCTTCGGGGGCACCGACGAGATCGGCGTGTTCGCGATGCAGTCCGAAGGGCTGGAGGAAGTGTCGAACCCGTCGTCGCTGTTCCTGACGCAGCGTGACGAGAGCGTGACCGGGACGGTGGTGTTCCCCGCGCTGGAAGGCACGCGTCCAGTGCTGATCGAGATCCAGGCGCTGGTGGTGCGGCTGGCGAGTGGGGCGACGCCCAGGCGGGCGGTGGTCGGATGGGACAGCGGGCGGCTGGCGATGATCCTGGCGGTGCTGGAGGCGCGGTGCGGACTGAGCTTCTCGGCGAGCGAAGTGTATCTCAACATCGCTGGCGGGTACCGGGTGCAGGACCCTGCCGCCGACCTTGCGGTTGCGGCGGCGTTGGTATCGGCGCTGTCCGAGCGGCCGGTTCCGGCGGATGCGGTTGCGTTCGGCGAGATCGCGCTTTCCGGCGAAGTGCGGCCGGTGGCCCATGGCGCGCTACGCTGTCGCGAGGCGGCCAAGCTGGGGTTCGGCCGGGCGCTGGCGCCGTCGTCGCAGCCGGACGCCGGCGGACTGAAGGTGGCGGGCTTCCGCAATTTGGGCGGCTTTGTCGAGCATCTGCTCGGGCGGTAAAGGACCGGCGCCTCAGCAGCCGTCGGGTGATCGAACCCCGTCAAAGCTTTTGGGGAGCGGGAAGCTAAGCTCGGTGAGCAGCGCGTTGTGTGCGTTGCAGTAGCGCCGCTTGGCATGCCGCTCCTCGACCTTGACGAACTGGTAAGGCGTTCCGAAGCCTTCGTCGTTCGCCACCAGCGCATAGATCGAGATCGTCGTCGCCGCCGGGTCGGGCACGGCTTCGCCGACCGCGCGGTCCGCGACCAGCGCGAAGGTGGTCGATTTTCCCGCATGCGTGCCGCGGGCGAAGCGCACCGCGCGGATGGCATCCTCGCCGGTATGCGGCTGATCGGTGATCAGGTCCTTGCCGCCGATCGTGGCGATCGACCCGCCGACGCGCACCATGAAGATGTCGTACCCCCAGGCATTGCCGTTCTCGCGCCAATCGAGCGAGATGCTGCCGCTCTGACCATCGCCGGCGATGTCGGGGACGGGGTTCACGCCAGGCTGGAGGCGGATCGGAGTCAGCGCCGGCAAGGGCGCCGCCGCCAGCACCGAAGCGGCGAGCAGGGCGAGAACTCGAACGATCATGGCGATTCCTCCAGCGTGTCGCGCCCTTATCGTGCGACGATCGCCACGGCAAAGCGGCGCTCAGGCGCGCCCTTGCAGTTGCGCGGCGCACGACGGACTATGCGCCGCCGCACTTTGGGGAGCCTGACTCGAGATGGCCAACGAACCGACAAAAGGACCCGCATCCTATTTCCCCTCGATCGAGAAGAAATATGGCCGGCCGATCGCCGACTGGCAGGCGCTGGTGCGCACCCACCTGCCGGCCAAGCACATGGACCTCGTCGCGATGCTGAAGAACGATCACGGCATGGGGCATGGCCACGCCAATGCGCTGGTGGCGCACACGCTGGCGGCGGAGAAGCGCTAGCGGCCGCCGTCGGGAATGGGGGCGCCGAGCTTTTCGGCGATCCGCGCGATCTCCTCGTCGGTCGGCGTGTCGGGGAGGTCTTCGCCGGGGGCAAGCGCCTCGTCGGGGATGCCGGGGCCGGTGCCGGCGATGCTTTCGTTCCTGGGGCGCTCGTTGGGGCCTTCGCTGATCTTCTCGTCGTCGGGCATGGTCCGCTCCTGTAGATATCACGGGTACAACGTGCATGCGCGGCAAAGGATCTCCGCTTTCGCGGGCGGCCCGTCCTGCGCTAGAGGGGCGGCCGGAGGGTTTTCATGGCGTTGACCGGTTTGGATATCATCGTGCTGCTGGCGATCGGCGGGGCGGGGGTGCTCGGGTTTATCCGCGGTTTCGTGACCGAGGTGCTGGCGCTGCTCGCCTGGCTGCTGGTCGTGCTGGCGCTCAAGCTGTTTCACGGGCCCTTGTCGCAGGTGCTGGCGAGTGCGGTCGGCACGGTGCAGGGCGGGGCGGTACTGGCGTTCGCGCTGCTGGGTGGGGCGACCTATTTCGGCGGGCGGCTGATCGCGCGGTCGATCGGCGGTCGGACGCGCGACAGCTTCCTGGGACCGATCGACCGGGCGCTGGGCTTCGGCTTCGGCGCGCTGAAGGGGCTGGTGCTGGTCAGCGTCGCGTTCCTGCTGGTGGTGCTGGTGTTCGACACCGTGGGCGGCGGCAAGTCGAGCCGGCCGGCGTGGATCACCGGGTCTGCGACTTACCCGATCCTGGACCGGACCAGCGCGGGTATCGCCGAGATCGTCGACCGGCGGCGGCGCGGGGAGCCGGTGTTCGGCAAGACCCGGCGGGACGGGCTGGAGAATGCAAGCCATAGCCAGGAGTGAGGCGGGGCGCGCGCAAAGCGATGGCGCCGGGCGGTCATCTTGCCTAAGTCTGCCGGCATGAATGCGCCGCTCTACAACACCGAGATCCTGCGGCTTGCCGCGTCCGTTCCCTTTGACGAGCGATTGGCCGAGCCGATGGGGAGCGTGGAGAAACGCTCGCCGGTGTGCGGCAGCCGCGTGACGGTTGACGTTATGGTTGACGCCGAAGGCCAGATTTCGGCGGTGGGGATGCTGGTGCGGGCCTGTGCGCTGGGGCAGGCGTCCGCCTCGCTGATGGGCGCGCATGTCGTCGGGCGTAGCGCCGCCCAACTGGCGCAGGCGCGCGACGAGCTGACTGCCTGGCTGGCGGGCGAGCGCGACGTGCCGCCGGACTGGCCCGGAATGGAGATATTCGCGCCGGCGCTGCCGCATCGCGGGCGCCACGCCTCGATCCGGCTGGCGTTCGAAGCCGCGGCCGAAGCCGCCGAGCAGGCGCGCGGCTGATGGAGGAAAATGCCGGCATCTCGCTGCTCCACGACGGCGCGCCGCTGCTTGGCTTCGCCCTGGTCTTCGTGCTGTTGTTCCGCAGGCTCGGGCTGGGTGCCACGCTGGGCTTCCTGGTCGCCGGCGCGGTGGTCGGGCCGCAGGTTCTGGGGCTGGTGGGTGACGCCGAGGCCAAGATGGGCATCGCCGAGCTGGGCATCGCGCTGCTGCTGTTCCTGGTCGGGCTGGAGCTGAGCCCGTCGCGGCTGTGGCGGATGCGGCGCGACATCTTCGGGCTGGGGCTGTTGCAGGTCACGATTTGCGGGCTGGTGCTCGCGGCGTTGGTGTGGGTGGCGACGCGCTTCTCGCCGGGCGCGGCATTGGCGCTGGGACTGCCGCTGGCGCTGTCGTCGACCGCGCAGGTGCTGCCGCTGCTGCAGTCGGCGGGGCGGCTGCGCACCGATTTCGGCGAGCGCGCCTTTGCGATCCTGTTGTTCCAGGACCTGTCGATCGTGCCGCTGATCACGATCGTCGCGGCGATGTCGCGCAACCCGGCCGACCAGAACGGGCCGCCGGGGTGGCAGCTGGCGCTGTATACGGTGCTGGCGGTGGTCGGGCTGATCCTGGCGGGGCGCTTCCTGCTGCGGCCGCTGTTCCGGCTGATCGGCAATCTGGGCGAGCGCGAGATGTTCGTCTTCGCCGGGCTGTTCGCGGTGATCGCCAGCGCGGCGGTGATGGAGGCACTGGGGCTGTCGGCGGCGCTGGGCGCGTTCATCGCCGGCGTGATGCTGGCGGACTCGCCCTACCGGCACGAGCTGGAGGCCGATGTCGAACCGTTCCGCGCGATCCTGCTGGGGCTGTTCTTCCTGGCGGTGGGCATGGCGCTGGACCTGCATGCGATCGCCGAGCGGCCGTTCTTCGTGGCGGGCATGGCGCTGGCGCTGATCGCGGCCAAGGCCGGGCTGATCATGGCGCTGGGGCTGGTGTTCGGGATGAAGCGGCGCCAGGCGTTCGCGCTGGGCATCCTGCTGAGCCAGGGCGGCGAGTTCGGCTTCGTGCTGTTCGCGCAGGCGCAGCGGGCGCTGCTGGTGGAGCCGCAGGCCGCGAGCATCTTCGGCGCGATCGTGACGCTGTCGATGGCGACGACGCCGTTCGTGATGATGGCAACCAAGCGGCTGCGGGCCGAGCCGGCGCCGAGCTCCGAAGGACTGGACGCTCCGCGCCAGGATGGCAGCAACGCAGTGGTGGTCGGCTATGGCCGGTTCGGCCAGACAGTGGCGCAGATGCTGATCGGGCAGGGCATTCCGGTGACGATCGTCGACACCGATGTCGAGATGATCCAGACAGCCGGCGATTTCGGCATGAAGGTCTATTATGGCGACGGCACCCGCATCGACCTGTTGCGGCAGGCCGGGGCGGCGGATGCCGAGCTGCTGCTGTTCTGCCAGGATGGCGACGGGCTCGACACCGAAAAGCTCGAAGGGCTGCACCACGCCTTCCCCGACGCGACGATCTTCGTGCGCGCGTATGACCGGCGATCGGTGATGAAGATGAAGGGCGCGCCGATTGCCGGCGCGGTGCGCGAGGTGCTGGAAAGCGCGATCGTGATGGCCAGACGTGCGATGCAGGCGGTCGGCGTCGACGGGAGCGAGATCGACAAGACCGAAGGCGAATATCGCCGCCGCGATTACGAGCGGCTGAAGATCCAGCGCGATACCGGCGACCTGTATGCCGCGCGCGATTCGATGTTCAGTCAGGCGGGGCAGGCAGCGGCGATGCTGAGCGATCTGGAGCGGAAATGAATCCGATTGCGGTACTGGCGGCGCTTTCCGGCGCGCTCGCGGTGGCGGCGGGCGCGTTCGGCGCGCATGGCGCGCAGGGCGACGCGGCCGAGTGGCTGAAGACCGGCGCGCAGTACCAGATGGTGCACGCGGTCGCGGCGCTGATAGCGGCACAGATGGGCGCGCGTGGACCGGCCTGGCTGTTTCTGGGCGGGGCGCTGATCTTTGCCGGTACGCTGTACGCGATGGCGCTGGGCCAGCCGCGCTGGCTGGGCGCGGTGACGCCGATCGGGGGCGCCGGGTTGATCCTGGGATGGCTGTGGCTGGCATGGACGACAGCGCGCGCTAGCTGAGCCGAGGCACGTTTCGCCGCGCTGCGACTGTCACACAATCGACATCTGACTGTCGCCAAATCGTCTCGCTACCATAACGAGCGAGTCATGTAGCGCGCCTAACGCCGCTCTTGGGCGCGATAGGGGGTATCGACATTCAATCGCCGCGCGTCCGGATCCGCAACGATACGACCGGGAGTTATTCCGCGATGGCGAGCTTCAAGCGCTACGGCCTCATCCTACTGACGACAGCCGCCTCCGCGGCCCTTTCCGCCTGCAACGGCGCCGACAACGTGGCATCTCCGGGCGCAGGCGAGGTCGTGATCGTTCAGCCGACCCCGACTCCCACGCCGACGGCCACGCCGACGCCGACCGCGCCGATCACCGCCGCGCAGTTCGCTGCGGCCACGGCGCAGGGCACTCCGGCCGTGACCATCACCGCCGACCAGCAGCTCGCGATCGTCAACGCCGGCACCAACAACAATGTGAACGGCACCGGCGCCAGCCTGAACGGCGTGTACCCGGTCTCGGCCACTTCGCTGACGACCGCGCTCGATCCTTCGACGATCAACCCCTTCTTCACCAGCACCAACTTCGTCGGCGCGCTCAATGGCCCGACCGATACGTCGTTCCAGGGCTGGACCTGCAATTCGACCAGCGCGAACTTTGGCGGCACCAGCGCGGCCTGCTCGGCAGTACCTGCCGTGGGTAGCGGCGGCGCGACCGCGGCCTGCCCGACCGGCACGATCGACGATGGTGTTCTCACCGTGGGCACCACCAACACCGGCTTCCGCGCTTGCCGCCTGCCGACCAACATCACTGCCGACCTGACGCTGCCAAAGATCGCTGGCGTGTTCTACCGTCTGCGCGGTCAGACCGAAGTCGGCGCGGATCTCGGCGCAACCGGTGGCGCGGGCGTCACGCTGACGATCGCTGCCGGCGTCGTGATCGCAGCCGATGCCAGCGAGGCCACCAACGACCTGCTGCTCGTCAACCGCGGCTCAAAGATCCAGGCCGTCGGCACGCGCGATGCGCCGATCGTCTTCACCTCGCAGCAGAACCTGGTTTCGAACGGCGTCAGCGACGTGACCCAGGGCCAGTGGGGCGGCATCATCCTGCTCGGCCGCTCGACCACCGCGATCTGCGCGACCGGCACCGGTGGTGCCAACCCGACCCCGTGCCAGCAGGCGATCGAAGGCGTGACGCAGCGCTTCTATGGCGGCACCAACGAAGCCGACAGCAGCGGCCAGATGTCCTATGTCCAGATCCGCTACAGCGGCATCGCGATTTCGGACGGCAACGAGCTGCAGGGCCTGACGCTGGGTGCAACCGGTTCGGGCACCGTGCTCGACCACATCCAGAGCCACAACTCGGCGGATGACGGCATCGAGATCTTCGGCGGCACGACCAACGTGAAGTACATCGCGGTGACCGGCGCGGACGATGACGGCTTCGACGTCGACAATGGCTGGCGCGGGTTCATGCAGTTCATGGTTGCGGCACAGAAGGTGTCCGGCGCGACTGCCGACTCGTTCGCAACCGAGATCGACTCGAACGGTGCCGAAGACTTGATCCCGCGCACCTGGGGCCGCTACGCCAACTTCACCTTCATCCAGACGGCGACCAATGCTCCGGCGGCGATCCGTCTGCGCGGCGGTGCCGACATGACCTTCGTCAACGGTGTGGTGAAGAGTCCGTCGGGCAGCGCCTGCGTCAACATGATCGCCCAGGAAGCCCCGGGCGGCGTGCCCACCACGATCCGTCCGGCCAACCCGGCGATCTCCGATCAGGGCCCGCCGGTGTTCAACTCGATCTACTTCAGCTGCCAGGGCCGTTAAGGCGCCGCGCACCTGTACCCCTTGCCGGGGCGGCGCGATCCGCCGCCCCGGCATTGCTCCTATTACCTGACTGGATGACACGGCCATGCAGCGACGCCCCGCCTTTGCCACGCTTCTTTTCCTGACCACGCAGCTGGTTTCGCCGGCCGTGCTCGCCCAGACTGCCGGAGGAACCGCCGCGCCCGCACCGGCCGCTCCGCCGCAGACCAGCAACCCTGCGGATGCCGCCGCGGATGACGCAGGCGCCACGGATCCGCAGAGCGAGCAGGCCTCGCCGGAAATTTCTGCGCCTGGCATCGACCCGCTGGCTGGCGAAGAAATCGTCGTGACCGGCCGCCACATCCCGAACGTGGTTCGCGCGACGCCCCAGATCGTGTCCGTTCTGTCCACCGCCGACATCGCCCGCACCGGCGAAGGCGACATCGCCGGCGCGCTTACTCGCGTCACCGGCCTGAGCGTCGTCGGGGGCGGCTTCGTCTATGTCCGTGGCCTCGGCGACCGTTATTCCTCGTCGCTGCTGAACGGCTCGCCGTTGCCGAGCCCCGAACCGCTGCGCCGCTCGGTGCCGCTCGACATCTTCCCGACGACGATCGTGGGTTCGGCGCTCGTCCAGAAGACCTATTCGGTCAATTATCCCGGTGAGTTCGGCGGCGGCGTGATCAACCTCACGACCAAGGCCATTCCCGAGAAGAATTTCGTGACGGTCGGCGGCTCGATCTCCGCGGACGACGCGACCACCAGCGAGCTTGGCTATACCTATTATGGTGGCGATACCGACTGGCTGGGCTTCGACGACGGCACCCGCCGCGTGCCGGGCTTCATCCGCAATGCGCCCGATGGCACGGGGATCATCCCGGCCGAACAGCTGCTCCAGCTTTCGAACGCCTCGACCACGTTGCTCCAGCGCAACCAGCAGCTGCCGGCCAACTGGTCGGGCGAGCTGAGCACCGGCACGGCAATCGACATCGGCAGCGACCAGCTCGGCATCATCACCTCGGTCGGCTACAGCAATACCTTCCGCACGCGTTCGGCGATCCAGCAGGATTCGGTCACCGACACCGGCACGATCCGCAACGATTTCCGCACGCTGCTGACCGACAACCGCATCGTCGGCAATGCGCTGCTTGGCCTGGGCTACAAGTTCGGCGAGAACACGCTGCGCTGGACCAACGTCTATATCCGCGACGTGCTGAAGCAGGCGCGCGGTTCCGCGGCCGAAGTGTACAACAACGCCAGCGGCCTGCGCTTCCAGCAGAATACCAACTGGTTCCAGCGCCAGCTGTTCGAATCGCAGGCGGTTGCCGAGCTGCGCCCGATCGACGGGCTCAACATCGATCTGCGCGGCGCCTACGCCAACTCCAAGCGCGACGCGCCTTATGAGCGCCAGTTCGACTATCTCTGCTCCGACCGCACGACCACGGGCCTGCCGATCAACTATGACGGCGGCAACGGCACGACCGGCTTCCAGTGCAACGGCGCCTATCAGGTCACGCAGCGCTTCTCGCCGTTCGCGTCGATCATCTTCTCGGACCTGAACGAGGATCTGTGGACCGGCCAGGCCGACGTTTCGTACAAGATCCGCGATGTGGGCACGCTGTCGGCCGGCTATTATTATTCGGACACCGAGCGTTTCTCGCGGCGGCTCCAGTTCAACTACCAGACCAGCTCGGGTGGCGGTACGGCGCCGGGATACCCATACAACCTGCTGCGCCCGGACTATCTGCTGAGCCCCGACGTCGTGAACAACGCCTGCCCGCAGGCGGGCACCGGCGCCTGCACGCTGCAGCTTCAGTTCAGCACCCCCTTGGGCGCCTATGCGTATGACGCCAAGCTCACCACGCATGCCGGCTATGTGCAGGCCGAAGTGCAGCCGTTCGACGGCCTCCGCGCGGTCGGCGGTGTGCGTTATGAAAAGGGTGAGCAGTCGGTTACGCCGATCGGCACCGCCACGACGCAGCTGAACAACGATTATTGGCTGCCGGCCCTAACCCTGACCTGGAACTTCGCGCCGGACCTGCAGCTGCGCGCGAGCGCGGCCAAGACGATCTCGCGCCCGCAGTTCCGTGAACTCGCGCCGCAGCAGTTCCGCGATCCGGACTCGGACCGCCTGTTCTTCGGCAACCCGCTGCTTCGGGATACCGAGCTGTACAATTTCGAAGGCCGCCTCGAGTGGTTCTTCGCGCGTGACCAGCGCTTCACCCTGGCGGGCTTCTACAAGCGGCTCGAGAACCCCATCGAGCAGGTCGGCTTCTACACCGGCGCCGACGACCGGCTCCAGACCGGCTTCACCAACCTGCCCAAGGCGAAGCTCTACGGTGCCGAAGTCGAGCTGCAGAAGTATTTCGCGCTGGCATCGCTGGGCGGCGACTTCTTCTCGTCGCGGCGCCTGCTGGCGATCGCGAACTACACCTATACCAAGTCCGAGATCACCGCGGACGAGACCTGCGCTCCCAACGTGCTGAACCAGACGCTGGGTGGTTGCGCGACCGGCTTCGGCCCGGCCAACCTCCAGTTCCGCGACGGCGCGCCGCTTACCGGGCAGTCGGACCATCTGGTGAACCTGCAGCTGGGGATTGAGGACACCGATCGCCTGTCGCAGCTGACCTTCCTGTTCAACTATGCCAGCGACCGCGTGACCAATCGCGGCCCGTCGCTGCTGTCGGGGCAGGGCTTCCAGCCCGACATCATCGAGCGCCCCGGCATCCGCTTCGACATCGTCGCCCGCCAGGGCTTCCAGGTCGGCGGCGGTCAGTTCGAGCTGAAGCTGGAAGGCCGCAACCTGACGCGCACCAAGTTCAACGAACGCCAGACCTTCGAGGGCGGCAACGTGGTCTATATCAACAAGTACGATCTGGGCCGGGTGTTCACCCTGGGGCTGAGCACCACCTTCTAAGTCCCCGGCGCGCCGGCGGAATAGGGGGCTTCGGAACACCGGTTCCGGAGCCCCTTTTTCGTTGCGCCTAGGCCCAGGGCCGCTCGCGGAACCACTGGGTGATGACGTATTTGGTGCCGGCGCGCACCTTCATCGCGTGGTGGAGCGTGGATGGATTGGGGGTGCCATTGGGGCGCAGATTGTTCCAGGCGAGCAGCTTGCCGGCTTCGGGCTGGACAATCTTGTCGATCGCCTTGAAGCGGGTCGCGCCGCCGGCTTCCACGTCGTTGAGGTAGAGCATCACCGTCCAGGTGCGCTGGCCCGATACCGCGCAGAAGCGTTCGAAATCCTGGCCGTTCGGCTCGAAATAGTCGGTGTGCGCCTTGAACTCCTGGCCGACGGCATAGCGCTGGCCCTGCATCGGCTCGCCATGGCGGGGGGCGAGGCCGGTGAGCGCGACGATCCGCTGCTTGAGGTCGGCGGCGGCGGGATCCTCGGGATCGAGGTCGCAGGTCTCGCTGGTGCGGAAGGCGTTGTCGCCATTGGCGTCGGCGATCGTCGACGGGCGGCGGCGGGCATCGATCTGGCGCATCAGCTGCTGACAGGCGTCGGGGCTGAGGAAGTTCCGGACGATGAACATCGCGACCTTGGGGCTGGGCACGCGCTGGATGCCCTGCTGCGACAGCAGCCGGGCGATGACGGGTTCGCCGGGGTATCCCGAGCCCGGAGTTGGGACGATGGACGATGCGGTCGCGGCGGCGGTTTGCATGGGCGGCATCCTGCCAAATCCGCGGTTGGAAGACCAGCAAAGGCTTGGCGGTGCCGCTCGTCACAAAAGTGCAAGCTCGGCGTCACAATGGTGCGGCACCTCTGGCACATGACCAGTGGGATCGAGCTGGAAGCGAAAGACGCTGCCACTTCGGTGGAAGCCGGCGCATGGCCGGGCATGGCGCCGGCGTTGCGCCGCGCGCTGGCGCGCAGCTGCGCCAAGCGGTTCGGGCTGATCGTCGTGACCGGATCGGGCGTGGATCGGAGCGTCGCCATGCTTGCAAAGCACGGCGTAACGGTGCTCGGCGCGATCCACGACCGCGACACGCTGGGGCATGCTTTGGAAGCCGCCGAGCAGGGGCTGGGCGTGGCGACGAGCGAGGGTGGCGACGCGATCTCGACGCTGGCGAGTTTGCGCCGGCTCGCGCCGGACCGGTTTGCCTTCGCGGCGATGTTGCGGCTGGTGATCGCCCAGCGCGTCACGGCGCGCCTGTGCGGCGCCTGCCGACGGCCCGAACAGGCCTATGGCTCATTGTCGGCGCTGCTGGGGCTCGATCCGGGTGCGATCCTGTGGTCGGCGCCCGGGTGCGCGGCATGTGGTAATAGCGGGACCGCGGGCGAGATCAGCGTCTTCGAAGGGTTGGAAGCCGATCCGGCGATGCGGCGGCTGATCTATGACGGGGCGGATGCTCCGCTGCTGGCGCGGCACGCGTTTCTGGCGATGCCCAATTTGGCCTCCGCGGCGCGGACTTTGGCGCGCGACGGAGTGATCGCCGCCGACGCGGCGGTGCGGATTTCGCGCGAATGAATCGCGGCAACTATCTTGCGTTCGGCGAAACGCCCCGCTAAGCGGCCAACCTCCACGGCGACCGTAGTTCAATTGGTTAGAGCGCCGGCTTGTGATGCCGGAAGTTGCGGGTTCAAGTCCCGTCGGTCGCCCCATCCACTCACAGTCTGGATAGTGATTGTGCTGACCGATTGGGGCTTTCCCGACTTCGACGACCATGAGGGTCTGCACCTCTTCAGCGACCGCGAGTCGGGGCTGAGCGCGATCATCGCGGTGCATTCCACGGCGCTTGGACCGGCAGCCGGCGGCGTGCGCTTCTGGCATTACGCGAATTCGGACGCGGCGATCACCGACGCGCTGCGGCTTTCGCGCGGCATGAGCTACAAGAACGCGATGGCCAACCTGCCGATGGGCGGGGGCAAGGGCGTCGTGCTGGCCGACAAGCCGGGGGCCGAGATCACCACCGCACAGCTTGAGGCGTTCGGGCGCGCGGTGGAATCGCTCCAGGGCCGCTACGTGACGGCCGAGGATGTCGGCATGTCCGAAGCGCGGATGAAGGTCGTGGCTACCCAGACCAAGCATGTGTCGGGCCTGCCCGTGGCCGCGGGCAGCGCCGGCGGCGATCCGGGGCCGGTGACTGCGCGCGGCGTCTATCTGGGCGTGAAGGCTGCGGCCAAGCGCGGCCTGAGTGCGGACTCGATGGCTGGCGTACGCGTGGCGATCCAGGGCGTTGGGTCGGTCGGCGGCGGGCTTGCCCGGCTGCTGGCGGCGGATGGCGCCAAGCTGGTGCTGGCCGATGTTCATGCCGAGCGTGCCAAAGCGCTGGCAGCCGAACTGGGTGCCGAGGCCGTGGACGCCGACGAGATCCTGACGCTCGACACCGACGTGCTGAGCCCGTGCGCGCTGGGCGCGATCCTGACCGAACAGTCGATCGCCGCGCTGAAGTGCAAGGTGGTCGCCGGTGGCGCCAACAACCAGCTGGCGACCCGCCAGGACGGCCACAGGCTGCACGACCGCGGCATCCTGTATGCGCCCGATTATGTGATCAACGCTGGCGGCATCATCAATGTCGGGCTGGAGTATCTAGGCCAGGGCGACCGCGCCGAGGTGGACACCCGCGTCGAGAAGATCCCGGTGCGGCTTGCCGAGGTGTGGGACGAAAGCGCACGCACCGGCGATCCGGAGAGCGAAGTAGCGGACCGGATCGCGCAGCGGCTGATCGGCCGCGGCTGACCGCGCCCGCATCGACGTCCCCGCAAGGCAGCACGATCCACGGAGCCTCTGTGGGTCAGCAAACGTTCAGCTGCAGTGTTGCAAAGGACGTGTCATGCGAAACATCCTGAAGACCTTCCTGATCGGCTCCGCGGTGATCGCGGCGCCTGCCGTTGCCGCGCCTCGCGACAATCCCGACGTGCAAATGCAGAAACTGCTTGCGGGCCGGACCGCAGGCAAGCCGGTCAGTTGCATCAGCCTGAACCTGTCGCGGTCGAGCGAAGTCGTCCCTGGGCGGGCGATCGTTTACCGGGTGGGTGGCAAGCTGTACGTCAACCAGCCCAGCTCGGGCGCCGAGTCGCTTGACGATGACTCGATCCTGGTGACGCGAACGGTCGGCTCGCAGCTTTGCCGCGGCGAAGCGGTGAACCTGATCGACCGTGGGTCGCGGTTCCCGCGAGGTTTCGTGTTGCTCGGGGACTTCGTGCCTTACACCAAGACGAAGGCCGCGCGCTAAATACCTCAATCTATTGAGGCTATCGGCACGATTACAGGGCTGGTGGGTTCTCCCACCATGCCCAATGACGCGATCGCACCAAGTTCCTCCGCGGCGCCTCGCGTCAACGCGCTACTCGAGAAGGCCTGGAGCAAAGGCTGGCTGTCGCGACCGGTGCTGGAGCCCGATGCGCTGATCGGCGCCGCGCGCGCGCGGACGGGGTTGCAGGATCTGGGCGCCGAGCCAGGATGGCGCGAGCGGCTGGAGCTGCTGCTGCACGCCCTGCACGAAGAGGCAGCGCTGACGCCGCTGGGCAAGGTGATCGCATATGGGCAGCTGGTCGCGGCGCTTGCCAATCGCGCGCGAGCCCACACCTTATGGCAGCGCCACCCCGAGATACTCGACATACCGATACCGGCACCGATCGTCGTGCTGGGGCAAATGCGATCGGGAAGTACGCGAATGCAGCGGCTGCTCGCCTGTGACCCGCGGCTGGCGCATACCCGCTTCTTCGAAAGCTGGAATCCGCTGCCCGGCGCGCGCCTGGGTCGCATTGACGATCGCATGCTGCGCGGCTGGATAGGGCTGCGCTGTGCGCATTGGCTGAACCCGGAGTTCGGCATCATCCATCCCACCGGCACGTGCCAGCCCGACGAGGAGATAGGCCTGCACAACGTCTCGATCTTCGGATCGGCGTTCGAGGCGCAGTGGCGGGTGCCGAGCTTCGCCGCGGCCGGGGAGGCGATGGACGCCGTACCGGTCTATACCGAGTTCAAGCGGCTGTTGCAGTCCATTGCGTGGCTGCGCGGCGAGCGCGGCGACCGGCCATGGATATTGAAGGTGCCGCAACTGACCCAGGACTTGGGGGCTCTCCTGGAAGTGTTCCCCGACGCGCGGCTGGTGTGCCTCGACAGGCCTGCGGCGGCGCTGGTCGCGTCTTCGGCGTCGCTCGTGCACAGCCAAATGCGGATGCAGTCGGATGCGGTCGACCGTGACTGGATCGGGCGCGAGTGGCTGCGCAAGATCGCGCTGCGCCAGCGGCGAATGCGGGCGGCGCGGGCGCGGGCGGATGTGCCGCAGGTGGATGTCGACTTCGACACAATGAATGCGGATTGGGCGGGCGAGATGCAGCGGGTGTATCGTGCGCTTGGCATGGCACTCACGCCTGCGGTTGAGCAGCGGATGGCGCGCTATATGGCGCAGCCGGCGCATCGCAAGCTTGGCGGGCACCGCTATACGCTGGAGGCGTTCGGGCTAAGCCGCCAGGAGGTTGACGCGGCGATGGTCGCCGCGCCTTCTTCCGACCGGTTGCGGCTCGTGCCCAGCGCTATCGAGCACAAGGCAGAGCCGGCGCAGACGCGGATCCGCGCCGGCTGACCGGCATTCAGTTCGTGCCGACGATCTTTGCGACGCCGGCCGCCGTAGCGGGATGGTAGGTGTTGCGAGCTTCGGCGAAGAACCGGCGGGCGATCGGCTGGCCCCATTCGCCTTGCTTCATCAGACCTTCGTAGATCGGGCGAATGAGCAGGCCGCGGCCCACGCTGTTCACGAAGGCGCGGATCGAGGGCAGCGCGGGATCGTAGCGGTTGGCGATGGCGAGTTCCGCCCACGCCGAGCGGACATAGGCGTTGTTGGACTTGCCGAGGCCCAGCGTCTCGTCGAGCTCCCTGAGGCGGGCAGGAGTCTGCTGGCGGGGCAGGCCATTGAGGAAGCGCATCCATTGCTGGGTGCTCCAACCCTGGGGCTGGACGGCGGAGATAGGGCCGCCGGCATTCACTGCCGCGAGCTTGGCATCGATCCGAGCGAGCGTCGGTGACTGCACATGCACGGCATTGTCGGGGAGGCCGGGCTGATAGGCCCAGCGGTCGAGCTGAAGCTTGGCTTCGAGCGCCTTGTCGCCCTTGATCAGGTTTGCGCGCAGGTCGGCGAGGAAGCCTGCAGTGGTCTGTGGCTGGAAAGCGTGACGATCGAAATAGGAGCGCAGATAGGCGTCGAACCGCAGGCGGCCGACTGCCTGTTCGACGGTGCGCAGGAAGGTCGAGCCCTTGAAATAGTCGAGCTGGCCGAAGGTCGCGCCGGGATCGCCGTGAAGGCGGGTTGTCGGTGCCTGGGCGCCGCCGGCATCCTTGATGTCGCTTTGGAGACCGTCCCAGTCGAGGTCGGCGTACATCGCGGCACGCTCGGCGCCGTAAACCGCCTCCATGATGCGGTTCTCGAAATAGGTGGTGAACCCCTCGTTGAGCCAGCTGTCCGACCAAGTGGCGTTGGTGACGAGATTGCCCGACCAGCTATGCGCGAGTTCGTGGGCGACGACGTCGGTGTTCGAGCGGTCACCGGTGATGATCGTGGGTGTCAGGAAGGTGAGGGTGGGGTTTTCCATGCCCCCGAACGGGAAGGAAGGCGGCAGGACCAGCATGTCGTAGCGGCCCCAGCGATAGGGGCCGTACAATGCCGCCGCCGCGTCGATCATCTTTTCGACGTCGCCGACTTCGGACGCGGCGGCGTCGAGCTGGCTCGGCTCGGTCCAGACGCCGGAGCGCTTGCCCGTAGCCTTGAAGGCGAGGTCGCCCACCGCCATCGCGATGAGATAGGGCGGCACCGGCTTGTCCATGCGGAAGCGGAAGCTGTGCATGCCGGCCCCCGCAGGCTGGCCCTTGGCGCCGTCGACGCGCTCGCCACTCATCACCGCGACGAGGTCGGCGGGAACGGTGATCCGGGCGTCCCAGGTCTGGCGGATGCCGGGGCTGTCCTGCGTCGGAATCCAGCTGCGGTTGTTGATCGGCTGGCCCTGGCTGAACAGATACGGCTTGGCCCTGCCGGCGGTGAGTTGAGGCGGGAGCCATTGCAGCGCGGAGGCGCCGGGCTTGGTCTCGTAGCGGATGTGGATGCGCCTGGCGCCGTTCAGCTGGATGGTGAGCGCCTGGCCGAGTTCGGGATCGTCCTGGCCGACCGTGTAGGCCAGCGGTGTGCCGGCGGGATCGGTGATCGCGGCGATTGCGAGATCGTCGACATCGAGGACGATCTGTTTGGCGTTGCGGGCGGCGAGGACGTCGAGAGTCGCGGTGCCGCGCATCGTCTTTCGCGCGAAATCGGCGGTGAGGTCGAGCGCGACATGAGTGACGCGGGCGACTTCGGGCTGGGCGTGAGTCCAGACGTCCTTCGCCTCGGGCGTGGTTAGGATCGGGGCGGGCTTCGCCTGCTGGGCGAGGGCTGCCGGGGCGGTGGTGGTCATCAGGGCAGCGAGGGCGGGGAGGAGGATGCGCATGGCGCGTATCGGTAAGCGGGTTGCCGGGGGAGGGCAATGAGACGTTCAATCCTCCGGGCGGGGACGGGTGGGCCACAGGCGTGTCGCTGGTGGAGGGCCCCCTCCACCATGCTTCGCATGGTCCCCCTCCCCGTTCCGGGGAGGATTTTTTAGAGGTTGCTTGGGATCAGGGTGATGGGGATTGGCTCAATGCGGTGCCAGCCTTGTTCGCGCAGGACGTCGTTGCTTTCGACGGCGCGGCGGCCGCGCTCCCGGTCCAGCGACCAGGTGATGTGATAGGTGCTGCCGTCGGGGCGGTCGGTGGTGCCGCCGATCGCGACGACGAGGGCTTGGAGGCCTTGGCCGTCATCGACCTGGCCGACGATCTCGCCGGTTGTCGCGGTCGGGATCTGGTCGGTTACTTTTGATGCGAGAGTGACGTGATGGGCGACGACGTCGGGCCAGATCGGCGGGAAGCGGATCAGCAGCGCGGCGCGGTCGAGGTCGTCGAGCAGCCAGCCGATGGTGCGGGGTTCGGACATGGCGTGGTGAACGCAGGCCGGATGCAGGGGTTCACGCGTTTACCACGGATGTGCGTGGACAGGAGGCCTGCGCTGCATCCACTTTGCCTGGCGCGCGTTGAGGCGGAGTAGGAGGCAGGCACGATGAACGGTCCCGACATCGAGAGAGCCGCGGCGATGACGGCGTTGTCGCTGGACCTGGCCGAACTTGCCGCCGAGATCGAGGCGATGCGCGCGCAGCTGCGACGGGTGCATGCGGAGCTGACCTGTGCGCGGCTGGACGCGGTCGAGCGGTTGTTGCCGGAGCCGCTCTGAATTGGAGCCGTGCTGCCTTCGTTGGGCAGAAGAAGCGGGATCCCGGCTCAAGGCCGGGATGACGGGGAAAGTTAGCGGGGTTGTTCGTCCAGGAACGCTTCGACGTCCTTGAGGTCCACCGTCTTGTCGAGGAACACCTCGCCGATGCCGCAGGCGAGCAGGAAGGGCAGGGTGCCGGCGGCCATCTTCTTGTCGTGGAGCATGTGTTCGACCAGCCGGGCGCCGCTGGCGGTTATGTTGGCAGCCTTGAGGCCGTCGGGAAGGCCCACCGCGCGCAGGTGCGTGGCGACGCGTTCGGCGTCTTGCTGGGAGCAGAGGCCCTGGCGGGCGGAGAAGGCGAAGGCCAGCGCGGTGCCGGCGGCAACGCCTTCGCCGTGGAGGAGCTTGGTGGAGAAGCCGGTCTCGGCTTCCAGCGCGTGGCCGAAGGTGTGGCCCAGGTTGAGCAGCGCGCGGGTGCCGCTGAGTTCGCGTTCGTCCGCGGCGACGATGCGGGCTTTCGCGCCGACCGAATGGGCGATGGCGTGGCTGCGGGCTTCGGGATCGCCGGCGAGCAGCGCGGCGGCATTGGCTTCACACCATTCGAAGAAGGCATAGTCGTCGATCAGGCCGTATTTTACCACTTCGGCATAGCCGGCGCGCAGTTCGCGGATGGGCAGCGTGTCGAGCACCTGCGGGTCGATCAGGACCAGTGCGGGCTGATGAAAGGCGCCAACCAGGTTCTTGCCGGCGCGGCTGTTGATCGCGGTCTTGCCGCCGACCGACGAATCGACTTGGGCGAGCAGCGTGGTGGGGATCTGGACGAAGCGGCAGCCGCGCTTGAGGATGGCGGTGGCGAAGCCGACCAGGTCGCCGATCACCCCGCCGCCAAGCGCGATGACATGGTCGCTGCGTTCGACACCGAGCTCGAGCAGGCGATCGGTAAGCGCCTCGAGCTGGGCCCAGCTCTTGGTGGCTTCGCCCGGCGGCAGGACGATGGCTTCGCTGGCGATGCCGGCGGCGGTGAGGCTGGCCTGGAGGGTGGCGAGATGGGAACCGACATTGGCGTCGGTGACGATCGGCATGCGCCGGCCCTTGGCGAGCGGCGCGAGGATGTCGCCGGCGCGGGCGAGCAGCCCGGCCTCGATACGCACGTCATAGCTGCGCTCGCCGAGCGCCACGGGGATGGTGGTCAAGGTTGGATGGCCTTCAGGATGGCGTCGACGGTGGCTTCGTGCGGCGCGGCTATGCTGGGGATGTGGATCGGCGCAAGCGCGTAGAAGGGATTTCGCACGCGCGCCAGTTCGGTGAGCACGGCCCGGGGGTCCTTGCCGCGCAGCAGCGGACGCGTGTCGCGGCGCTTCACTCGGTCGGCCAGGACGTCGGGGTCGGCGTCCAGCCAGATCGCGGTGGCCTGTTCGAGGATCAGCCGGCGGGTCTGTTCATTGAGGAACGCGCCGCCGCCGGTGGCGATCACCTTTGGCGTGCCGTCGATCAGCCGAGCGATCACGCGGCGCTCGCCATCGCGGAAATGCGGCTCGCCAAACCGTTCGAAGATGTCGGCGATGGTCATTCCAGCGGCGGTCTCGATCTCGACATCGGCATCGACGAAGGGCAGGCGCATGCGCTGCGCCAGCCGCCGGCCGACCGTCGTCTTGCCGGCTCCCATCAGCCCGATCAGCACGATCGGCTTGCCATTCCAGCGAAGGGTATGCGCCTCGGTTTGTAACATCCTGGCGGGGGCTATACAGCGAGGGCGGGTCTCGGGCAAAAGGCCCGCGGATTATTCAAGTCACGGACTGTTTTCATGTCGCGTTCGCTCGTCGCTCTACTTGTCGTCCTGGTCATTGTGGTCGGAGGCCTGTTCTTCCTGGCCGGCCGCACCGCCGAGAAGGAGCCGGTCCGCATGGAAAAGGTAGTCCCGCTTGAAAACCTCACCAAGTAAGCGGTCGCGCGCCGCCGCACTGGCGGCGGTGCTGCTCGCGGGGGTGGCGGTTCCGGCGCAAGGCCAGCAGGACCGGCCGGAGTCGCTGTTGCCACCCGGGTTCGACGAGCCCGCGCCGACGCCTGCACCCACGCCGAGCTCGGCACCGGCAGCGCCGGGCGCGCCGCGGCCCGCGGAGATCGTGCAACCCCTGCCGGCAGAGCCGGCGACGTCAGGCGATTCGCCGATCGCCAATGTTGCGGCTGCGGACGCGGTCGATGCGGCGGAGATCGACTGGTCTAAATATGAGCTGCCCGAGTTCGCGCGGCACTCGCTGGCCAAGGTTGGCGCGACCGCTGCGGGGAACGAGGCGTTTCCGGCGGACGCGTTCGGCCAGGCGAGCGGCAAATATCTCCAGACGCTGATGCGGCGGCTGGACGCGCCGGTGGCGTCGCGCTGGGCATCGATCCTGTTGCGGCGCGCGCTGATGTCGCCGGTCGACACGCCCGCCGACATCAACGGTGCCGATTTCGCGGCGGAGCGCGCCTGGGTGCTGCTGCGCATGGGCGAAGCGGTCGCGGCGCGCAGCGTGGTCGAGGATGTCGACACCGACAACTATACCGCGCCGCTGTACGAGATCGCGATGCAGGCGGCGATGGCCAATGGCGACCCTGCGGCATTGTGTCCGGTGGTCGACAAGGGTGCGGCGGCGATCCCGCAGCGCGGATGGGCATTGGCGCGCGCCATGTGCGCGGGGCTTGCCGGCAAGCCGACCGAAGCCGGGCAATTGCTGCGCCAGGCGCGTTGGAGAACGAGCCAGGGCGACATCGATACGCTGCTCGCCGAAAAGGTGCTGGGCACCGGCGCGCAGGGGCGGCGCGCGGTGACGATCGAGTGGGCCGGGGTGCCCCAGCTCACGGCGTGGCGCTGGGGCCTGGCGACGGCGACGCGAGTCGAAGTGCCGGCCTGGTTGTACCGGAGCGCTGGCCCGAACGTGCGCTACTGGCAGGCGCTGGCCCCCAATATCGACGCGGCGCAGCGCGCGCCGGCAGCCGAGCTGGCGGCGACCGCGGGAGTGTTCTCCAACGCCGGGCTGGTCGACCTGTATAGCGAGATCGAGCAGGGCGCGGATGCGGCGCCTGAGGTGGCGGGTGTCGCGCGCAACCTGCGCGTGGCCTATACCGACACCAGCGCGAGTGCGCGGGTGAAGGCATTACGGGCGCTGTGGGACGACGCGGAAACGCCGCGCACCCGCTATGCCCGGCTGATCCTGACGGCGCGGGCTGCGGCGTGGGTGCCGGCCGATGCGAAACTGGGCGAGGCGGACCGTCTGGTCGCGTCGATGCTCTCGGCTGGGCTGGACGGCGCGGCGATGGAGTGGCGAACTGCCGTGACCCCGGGCAGCGAAGGATGGGCGTTGCTGACGCTGGCCGATCCGGCCGGTGCGGGCGCGGTATCGTCGGGCGATGTGGAGGGGTTCGGCAATACCGCTTCGCGCCGCAAGGGGCAGATGCTGCTCGCCGGGCTGGCTGGATTGGGGCGGATGAGCCCTGCCGACGCGCAGAGTGCCGCCGCCGAGCTGGACGTGGCAATCGGGGGCAGCAATGCCTGGACGCGGGCGATCGACGAGGCAGGACAACGCGGCGACACCGGCATGGTGGTGCTGCTGGCGGCGGTAGGCATGCAGTCGCCCAATTGGGACTGGGTGACGCCCGAGGCGCTGTTCCATGTCGTCGCGTCGCTGCGCGCGGCGGGGATGGTCAATTATGCGCGGATGATCGCCGTCGAGGCGGTCAGCCGGGCTTGAGCGGTTCGGACGATCGCGCGCTGATCGACCGGTTCCTCGAGATGCTGCGCGCTGAAGCCGGAGCCGCGGGCAACACGATTGCGGCCTATGGCACCGACTTGCGGCTGGCATCGCATGCGCTGGGTGGCGGGTTGAGCGTGGCCGGCGCGGCCGAGCTGGAGCGGCTCGCCGGCGCGTGGCAGGCGCTGGCGTCCTCCACGGTGGCGCGCAAGTCGGCAGCGCTGCGACGGTTCTTCTCTTTCCTGGCGGACGAAGGGTTCCGGGCGGACGATCCAGGGCAGGCGCTGCCGCGGCCGGGGTCGGTTCGGCCGCTGCCCAAGGTGCTGACCGCGGGCGACGTCGAGCGACTGTTTGCGGCTGTCGCCGAGCGGATGGCGCGCGAGCCGGCCGATCCGCTCGACCTGCGGCTGCTGGCGCTGGTGGAGCTGTTATACGGGTCGGGGCTGCGCGCCACCGAGTTGGTGTCGCTGCCGCGCAACGCAGTGGCGCCGGATCGGCCATACCTGATCCTGAAGGGCAAAGGCGGGCGCGAGCGGCTGGTGCCGATCTCCGACCGGGCGCGCGCGGCAGTGGCTGCGTGGCGGGACAAGGTACCGGCGGCAAGCGCGTGGCTGTTCCCATCGGGGAAGGGGCATCTGTCGCGCGTGCGGCTGTTCCAGTTGATCCAGGCGCTGGCCGGGTTGGCGGGGATTCCGCCCGACCGAGTCAGTCCGCACGTGCTGCGACATGCGTTCGCCACGCACCTGCTGGAGGGTGGCGCTGATCTGCGCGCGCTCCAGGCGATGCTAGGGCATGCCGACATCGCCACGACTGAAATCTATACCCTTGTCGACAGCCGCCGGCTGGTCGAGCTGGTGAATGCGCGGCATCCGCTGGGGGAAGCGCTAAGTGAGGCGCGCGTTGACGCGAAGCCTGGCCGGGCATAGTGCCAGACACACCGTTCCGTCCGCGAACGGCCGTGCCGCGCCCCTTCGACAATGCCGGGGCGAGCGGCTAAGGACACGCTCACAACAACATGGAATTGCGCGCCTGATGGCAACCTTCCTCGATTTCGAGAAACCGATCGCAGAGCTGCAGACCCGTATCGACGAGCTGCGCCGCACCGCCGAAGGCGGCGAGGTGAATATCGACGCGGAGATCGGGCCGCTCCAGGACAAGTCCGACCGGCTGCTGCAGGATACCTATGCCAGGCTGACGCCGTGGCAGAAGACCCAGGTCGCGCGGCATCCCGAGCGTCCCCACTTCAAGCATTATGTCGCCGGCCTGATCGACGACTTCATGCCGCTGGGCGGCGACCGCGCCTTTGCCGACGACAATGCGATCATCGGCGGGCTGGGCCGCTTCCGTGGACGCCGGGTGATGGTGATCGGCCATGAGAAGGGCGACGACACCGCGAGCCGGCTCAAGCACAATTTCGGAATGGGCAAGCCCGAAGGATACCGCAAGGCGATCCGGCTGATGCGGCTGGCCGACAAGTTCCGGCTGCCGGTGGTGACGCTGGTCGACACCTCCGGCGCGTTCCCGGGCGTGCAGGCCGAGGAGCGCGGCCAGGCCGAAGCGATTGCCCGGTCGACCGAGCAATGCCTCAATTTGGGCGTGCCGCTGATCTCAGCGGTGCTCGGCGAGGGCGGCTCGGGCGGCGCGGTGGCACTGGCGGCCGGCAACCAGGTGCTGATGATGGAGCACGCGGTCTATTCGGTGATCTCGCCTGAAGGTTGTGCGTCGATCCTGTGGCGCACCGCCGACAAGGCCGCCGATGCCGCCGAAGCGATGAAGGTGACCGCGCAGCACCTGAAGGAATTGGGTGTGATCGACCAGATCGTGGCCGAGCCTCTGGGCGGCGCGCATCGTGCGCCGGGCGAGGCAGTAATGGCGCTGGGCGATGCGATCGAAACGGCGCTGGAGAGTCTGGACGGCGTCTCGCCGGAAGGGCTGCGGCAAGCGCGGCGGGCCAAGTTCCTGGCGATGGGACGCGTCGGCTGAACAGAAAAAGGCGGCGGAACCAAGGTTCCGCCGCCCGTTTCCAACTTCGTTCGAAGCTTAGCTAGCGGTGCCCGACGCGGCGGTCATCGTGCCCGACACGTTGTTGAACGTGCCCTTCAGCGAGTTGCCGAGGCCCTGCATCGCGGCGATGGCAGCAACGGCGATCAGAGCGGCGATCAGGCCGTACTCAATCGCGGTCGCGCCCTTGGAATTCTTGATGAAATTGCGGATCTTCTGCATACCGGTCTCCAACGTTCAAAAGGAAGCTTCATTTACCCGGCCGCTCCGATTTCCGGATCGGCACAGCCGCAATAGCGAGAACCGGTAAACACTTAGCTAATGCAACAGGTTACGGTTGCGTAACCTTAAGCGGGCGTGACGCTGACGACCTTCGTGCTGACATTGTTCCAGATGTCGGTGGTGGTGGTGCCCAACAGGACCAGCGATGCCATGATCGCGAGCACGATAAGCGCCAGGATCAAGCCATATTCTATGGCTGTCGCAGCCTTTGGATCGCGGAGCAGGAACCGCAAATTTCGCACCAAGGCTCGCATCGCGCTTCATTCTCTCGCACTGGACAGGTTCCAATTAGAAGAGCGGGGTTACCAAGTGCTTAGCAAGTCGGACTTGTTGCTGGTCGTCGCCGCCGCGATGATCGATCCTGAAGGGCGGGTGCTCGTCCAGCGCCGCCCAGCCGGTACGCCTATGGCCGGGCTGTGGGAGTTTCCCGGTGGCAAGGTGGAAGCCGGCGAAGTTCCGGAAACGGCATTGGCGCGCGAACTGGAGGAGGAACTGGGGATCGCCGTGGAAGCCGCCGACTTGAAGCCGTGCGCCTTTGCGAGCGAAGGCCTCGGCGCCAGGCACCTGCTGCTGCTTCTATATCTGGTTCGAACATGGCGCGGCGCGCCTATCGCGCAGCATGCCGAGGCGCTGCAATGGGTGCATCCGAGCGCGTTGCGCGCGCTCGCCATGCCACCCGCGGACGTTCCGTTGGTCGCCGCGCTGGAGCGATTGGTCTAGCTTGCGCCCGGCCCTTTCAGCGCCTGAGCCAGTGAGGTGGTGGCGCTGCCGCGGCGGGCAGGCTTGGGCTGGGACGGGTCCGGCGCCCAGCCGGTAAGATAGACGATCTCGAACTTCTCGGCGGTGCGGCCGTCCGGATCGGCGCGCTCAGCAAAGGCATGGGCGGCGCGGGCGAGCGTTTCGCGGGTAAGCGGACGTGCGTCGGGAAGCAGGTTGGTGGCGGCCATGCCGCGCAGGTCGCGTAGCAGGTTGGCGATGCCGCCATAGCGCACGTTCAGTGTCTCGACATCCGCGACCGGCAGGGTGAAACCGGCGCGGCCGAGCAAATCGCCCGCGGATCGCACCTCGATCTGCGGGTGGAAGCGTGCCGCCGGGCGATCTGCCTCGGCAGCGAACATCGAAGCGCGGAGCGTTGAAAGCGTACCGGCGCCCAAAAAGGCGCCGAGGAACAAACCGTCCGGGCGCAGCACGCGGCGGGCCAGGACAAGCGCGCCGGGGACATCGTTGACTTGGTCGAGCACCCCGGCCGAGATGACCAGGTCGAAGCTCGCATCGGCGAAAGGCAGGCGATCCTCGTCGGCCTGCACGCCGCCCGCGGCTCGGGCAAAGCCGAAGCCGCTGTCGAGGCGGGCGACCCGCTTGCCAGGCAAGGTCAGGTCGCCGGCAAAGCTGCCGAGGTCGAGCACATCACGGAAGTCGCGCTGCACGCCCTCAAGCCGTTCGACAAGCCCGTCCAGCATGTGCTGGCGCACGAACGAGAAGTCCGGATAGGCGGCTGCGGCACGGTCCCGGCGGCGGCGGCGGGTGGCGCGGGCGAAGATTTCGGAGTCGGACACAGGGCGCTTGTGCAGCCCGCGACCGCCCGCGACAAGGGCGTCATGGCGCTGCTCACCCCGCTGGCCCGACTTGCCGATTTCGCGCTGCCGCCGCGTTGTCCCGGCTGCGGGCAAGTGACGGCGGAGGATCACCGTTTCTGCGTCACTTGCTGGTCCAGCCTGAGCTTTCTGGGTCCGCCCTGGTGTGCGCTCTGTCACCTGCCGTTCGAGTATGATCGGGGTGCGGAGGCGCTGTGCGGGGCGTGCATGGCCGACCCGCCGGCACATGATGGAGTGCGCGCGGCGGTAGCCTATGGCAACGTCGCGCGCGGCGTGGCGCTGAAGCTTAAATATGGCGGGCGGCTTGGATGCGCGGAGACGATGGCGCGGGCAATGGCGCGGCTGATGCCGGGGGATGTCGAGATGCTGGTGCCGGTGCCGCTGCATCGTTGGCGGATATGGAGCCGAGGGTACAACCAGGCTGCGCTGATCGCGCGCTCCCTGAGCCGGGTGCAAGGCACGCCGGTAGAAGTCGACCTGCTTCGCCGAGTAAAGGCGACGCCGGTGCTACGCGGGCTCGGCGCGAAGGGGCGGGTAAGGGCAGTCGCAGGCGCTTTCGCGCTCGGGCCGGACGCCAGGGCAAAGCTGCGGGGCAGAACGATTGTACTGGTCGACGACGTTCACACCAGCGGTGCCACCGCCGAAGCCTGTAGCCGCGTGCTCAAGCGCGGCGGGGCGGCGAAGGTGATCCTTCTGTGCTGGGCGCGCGTTCTGGATATCGAGGGCGCGGATTGACAAGCGCCCGGAGGGAACACACGTCAGGAAGATCATGGCGAAAATCGAAATCTACACCAAGGCCTTCTGCCCCTATTGCACGCGCGCGAAGGGACTTCTTCGCGCAAAGGGTGCCGACTTCGAAGAGACCGATATCAGCATGGGCGGGCCGAAGCGCGAGGAGATGATCCAGCGCGCCAATGGCCGCACCACCGTGCCCCAGATATTCATCGACGGGCGTCACATCGGCGGGTCGGACGACCTCGCCGCGCTGGATCGGCAAGGCGGACTGGATCCCCTGCTCGCCGCATGAAGGCCGCACTGCTGCAGATGACGAGCGGGATCGACCCCGCCGCGAATGCGCGCACCCTAGAGGAAGGCGTCGCGCAGGCTGCCGCCGGCGGTGCCGCGATGCTGTTCACGCCGGAGATGTCGGGGCTGCTCGACAGCGACCGCGACCGGGCGGCGGGATCGCTGGTGCGCGAGGAGGACGATCGCGTGCTGGCGAGCGTGTGCGAGGCGGCGGCGCGGCACGGCATCTGGGTGCATCTCGGCAGCCTGGCGATCGTCCGCGCCGATGGGAAGCTGGCCAATCGCGGGTTCGTGATCGACGATGTCGGCGCTATTCGCGCGCGCTACGACAAGATGCACTTGTTCGATGTCGACCTGGCGAGCGGCGAGCGTTGGCGGGAATCGGACCGCTATGCCGCCGGCGAGGGGCCGGTGCTGGTGGACACGCCGCTCGGCAGGCTGGGGCTGGCGATCTGCTATGACCTGCGCTTCCCCGACCTGTTCCGCACCTTGAGCGACGCCGGCGCGACGCTGTTTGCGGTACCTGCGGCATTCACGCGCCCGACCGGGGCGGCGCATTGGCATGTGCTGCTACGTGCCCGGGCGATCGAGGCGGCGGCGTTCGTGGTCGCGGCGGCGCAGACCGGCGAGCATGAGGATGGCCGCGCCACTTATGGCCATAGCCTGGCGGTCGACCCATGGGGCGAGGTGCTGCTCGACATGGGCGATACCGCAGGGCTGGCTCTGGTCGAACTCGATGGGGAGCGGCAGCGCGAGGCTCGTACGCGCGTACCGGTGCTGCAGCACCGGCGCACGATCGGGCCGGTGACGGGATCGTGATCGTCTTCGACCTGAGGTGCAGCGCTGCGCATGTGTTCGAAGCATGGTTCGGCTCCAGCGCAGCCTATGAGGAACAACGCGCAGCCGGGCTGGTGGAATGTCCGCTGTGCGGAGACCGGGAGGTGGCCAAGGCGGTGATGGCGCCGAACGTCGGCGCGAAGGGGAATCGGCGAGCGGACGTCGTGCACGCGCCAGCTGGCGCTGTACCCGCCCACGCGCCTTCGCCCGAGGCGATGAAGGTGATGATCGGCGCGCTAGCGGCAGCGCAGGCCAAGCTGCTCGAGAAGTCACAATGGGTAGGCACCGGCTTTGCCGATGCGGCGCGGGCGATGCACCTCGGCGAAATGCCCGTCGCGCCGATCCACGGCCAGGCGACGGTGGCGGAGGCGAAGGAACTGATCGAGGAAGGCGTTCCGGTCGCGGCGCTGCCATTGCCGGTGATCCCGCCCGAGGCTTGCAATTGATTCCTGCCGCCGGGCTCTTTACCAGCGGCGGCGTGCCCCGATAGCTCAGCAGGACAGAGCAGTGGTTTCCTAAACCAAAGGTCGGGAGTTCGAGTCTCTCTCGGGGCACCATTTTAAGCGATTAATTTGAAACCGAATTCCCGGCGATCTTGGTTGAGATTCCGGGGCGGGAATGGCCCGGTTTGAAGTTCAATTTGAAAATCAGCCCGTTTCGAGCTTTCGGAGGGCTGCTTCGGCGAGCCTCGGATCCCTGTTGAGGTAGTGAGCGTCAGACTTCTACACCATGTTCATGGCATTTGCTGCCAGAGTGGAGCGTCTGCCGTTGGATCAGGCGGTGATAGACGGCCTTGCAAGCAGGATAATAGCCCTTGGTGAGGAAGTTGATGCAGCGCTTCGTGTGGACGCTGAGGATCGATCTCACATCAACCCGCACGTGGTGACCTATGCTAACGCCGTAGCGCGGGCTGCACCAGATAGAGGTAGCCGCGTTGCTTGAGCGAAAGCTTTCGCGCAGTACGTGTTCAAGGAGACTCCGACCGTGTCGGAGATTGGCGTGTCCTCAGAGGTGAAGTCGCCGGAGCAGGAGACGGAGCTTGCGGACGCGACCGAAGCCGACGAGGTCTAGGCGCCTTACTGCGGTCGAGGCGTTCTCGGGCCTTCGATGGGGTGGCCAGCGGTCTCCCGGGCCCGGCGCTCCGCCTGCCTTTATGCCGAAACGGCGGGTCTCGCTTCCTCGGCGGGGAAGGGGCAAGCGAGGGGGGTGCCGCCGGTGAAAGACACGCCGGCCCCCTTGCGGCTGAAGATCAGCAGGCTCCGCTCTTTAGTGGCAAGGTAAACTACGCTACCACTCAACCGACCATCGTTCGTTCTGAGGCTCGTAGATCGCCGTGGTGCCGATCTGCACGCCCCCATCTTTCGTCCACAAAGTGGGACCGACTCCACTCGCATCGAACGGGGAGGAGTCGACCTTCTTTCCGCTCGGTAGATGAAGGCGGGCATATACCAGCTGGTCGGCAATGGAATGGGTGACCACCTGCCATCGCGTGGCGCTGCGGACTTCCAACTTGTAGCGGCCGTCGGGAGACGTTTCCGCATCGAGTGTCTCGTCCCCTGATGCCAGATAGGTGCCCAGGGGAACGGCGACGATCGCGACGGCGAGTGTGCCGATGATCGCCAGTTTCATCTTCTTGCTGATCGGCATCACGAGAAATCCACGATGATTGGCTTGGGAAGCTTCTGGCGTTCGATATCGCTGAAGATCACGAAATCGCCGCCTTTGGCAAAGCGGGTGCGATAGCGGGAGAAATCCGTATTGTTCACGCTGAACAGCTTCAAGCTTTCCGCTGGCTTCCAGCCAGCGATGCTGGTCACATCGTCCTGTGCAATGGGGATGCTAGGCTCCAGCACGTTGGCCTTGGTAACCCCATTCGGCCCCCATTGCCCGAGCATCTGATCTCCGTTGAAGTCATAGGTGTCCCGCAGGTACACGCCGATCTCATCAATGGCCAAGCGCATCTGTCCATTCGCACCAGGCGTGACCAATCCGGATACCGCCAGTTTGACCGACGCAGCGCCGATGGCTGCGTAGAAGCTGTCGATGGGCGTCCAGGCGGAAGAGGGGATCTTCTGGATGTTCACCTGACAGGTAACATCCACCACCGCTGCACGCGCGCTCAGGTCGCCGAAGCGAAACGGGCGGCCGCCGGGCACCTTGCTCTGCCATTGGCGCAGCTGGTTTTCGAGATGCGGGCGAGACCTCTCCATCCTTTCTGGCAACGACCATGTTTTGATCAGTTCATCTCGAGCGTCGCGGGCGCGGGTGAACTTCATCGCCCAAGCCATGGTGACCAGCTTTTCCTCCAGGTCCCCTGGTGGAATCGTGCCCTCTTTCTCCTTGAGCGACATGATCCTTGCAGATCGGTGGAACCACCGCTCCATCAGCGCTGCCGCGATGATCCAGCCCTTCGTACGCATAACCTTGGGGATGTCGACTATCGTGAAGACCACACTGTTGCTCCGACCGCTTCGTCAGGCACGATGTAATGCTGAAAAGAAGATCGCGCCAATTCTAAACCCGCGAGGCTGATTTAGCGGTGTGTGTGGCTGGAAACTGCTTCCAAGCTGAGATCTGTTGAAGAACCGTTGCTGATCCTGTGCGAGACCTCCGATATGAGCCACTCTTCGGCGTCGATCTCCGCTTTGAAGCCGCTCACCTTCGCGCGCTGCTCAGGGTATCTGCGGAAACTTGCCCGTCAATGCGGTGGCCCCGCGGAAGCCATCGGCGGCTCAGGCCGTCCCAATAACCCGACAAGCTCGGCTGGTAGGCCAACCAACGGTCCGCTTGGTCACAATGACTTTCGTGGGGGCGGCGGGAGTGTCGGGGGTGGAGGTGCAAGCGGAAGTTGGGACGCGCCAGCGCAAGCGGATTACTCTGCATCCAGACCTTCAACCCAGCCGGAGCGTCGCGACCATGCAGGTGGATCTGCGAGCCTTTCCGACAAGAGGGGTGGCGATGGCAAAACCGAGCATCGTACTATCGTCGTGCGCAACGGCTACACCTATGAAATCGACGCTCGTGGCCGGACGAGACGAGTGTCGGGCGTGCTATCGGACAGCGATATGCCGGCCCGTTCAGCCACGAACCAGGCGAAGGCAGGCGGTGAAGACCGTCGTGCGAGCGACGACGGCGGGCACTATATAGCGGCGCGCTTCGACGGGCCGAAGGATGCCTTCAACCACTTCGCCCGAAACCAATTTCAACCGCGGCCGCTATCGTGTGCTCGAGGACGATTGGGCTAATAGACGTCAGCTTCACGATCAAATGCCAGAAGAGGAGCATCAAAATGCCCAACGAGCGAACGGAGAAGCTGCATGGCAGACGATGAAACTGAGCGCCTGCTCACCACGATCGGTCACTTGCTGGCAAGGGACAAAGAGTATCCGCTCGATGGAACGCTGCTCTATGCAGAGGTCGGCCAAAACTTCGTCGCCCCATCGATATTCAAGAATCTCTCTGACCACATCCTATATCGAGACCCCGACCTCAGAGAATTGGGCGACGCCTTGCTCGATCTCTGGGAAGCGCAGGACAGTGACGATCGGTGGGAAGAGATCGAATATGTTGTGCGCGACGGAAAGTTCGACGTGGCCTTTACCTATCCTGAAGAAATCGATCGTGAAGAGGACTCGTTCGAGCGGCGCGATCGGGTGGTCCAGAGCTATTTTGGTACCAAGCGGATTGTGTATCCGCCTCTGTTGGCTGAGGGTGATGGGCCTCGGTACGAATTGTAGCCCTAGAACGAGGTCGTGCGGTCACGTTGTACAGGAGGCCTAGGGCAAACAACATCGAGAGAGGGTGGTAAAATCATGATCGCCATCCAAGTCGCGCGTATCATCGCGAATATGTCTTTGTTTCTTGACCTTACGGATGACGAAAATCTCGATCCCGATACGGCCGTCCAGATGATTGAAGCGCTAGGGGGAGGCCTGCAGGCGCTCGACAAGCCTTTTCTCCGCGAACTCGTCGACGCGTTCGCTGTGATAGCTCCGGAGTACAGGGGCGAGGCGCAGCGGCTGGTCCGCAATCTGGCTCACGACTTCTATCTTGAGGAAGCGCTGGCAGCCGACGATCCGGCGAAGCTGGCCGAACTGGAGGCGCAGCGAGACGCGGAGGAGGATTGAACGCCTACCACTACAGCCCGGCGAACGGGATAACTGCTCGCTCAACTACGGAGTTGATGCAGCACCAGCTCGTCAGAGGTTGTGCAGCGCTTCCGCTCGCCGCCTAAGGCATGAGGCCGCTCCAACATCGATGTCACAGGAGGTCAAGCCATGATAGCTCTTCAAATTGCGCAAATAATCGCCGATTTTGTAGTGTTTCTTGAGTTGACCGACGACGATGTCTTGGACCCCGACGATGCCGTCGAGATGATGGAGGTTCTGGCAGGCGATCTTCAGGCCTTGGACAAAGGGTTCCTTCGCGAGTTGATCGACGCTTTTGCTGTGGTCGCCGGGGAGTGCAGCGGCGAGGTGCAAGAAGTGGTGCGCAACATAGCATACTACTTCTATCTCGAAGAGGAGCTCGCCTCCGACGATCCGATTAGACTGGCGGAATTGGAGGCCCTGCGCGATGCGAGGATCTAAGGCTGAGCTGGAGGCGCGCGAATAGCGGCACTGGACAGCCTGCCCGCACCTTGGTGGGGTCATGCACCTCACAGCATAGTCGTTCGGGCCAGCGTCTGGCGCTCGGCATCGCTGGACTGCGCGCAGCTAGACGGTAGCGTCCTCTGCTTCCGGATCGGCTAGCGGTACTTCCAGTAGCGCGTCCGTAAACCGCTTGCGCCACCACAGCACGTCCTCGCGCTCGATCCCCTCCATCATCGCGCGCCAGCGGCGGATGCGTTCGGCGCGGGGCATGCGCAGCGCCTGGAGGATCGCGTCGGAGATTTCCTCGGCGCTGTGCGGGTTCACCAGCACGGCGTCGGGCATCTGGTCGGCGGCGCCGGCGAAGCGGGAGAGGATCAGGACGCCGGGGTCCTCCGGGTCCTGTGCGGCGACATATTCCTTGGCGACCAGGTTCATGCCGTCGCGCAAGGGAGTGACCAGACCGATCTTGCTGGCGCGGTACACGCCGGCGAGCACGTCGCGCGGATACCCCTGGTTGACGTAGCGGATCGGGACCCAGTCGAGATCGGCATGCTCGCCGTTGATCTTGCCCGACAGCGTTTCGAGCGCGTTGCGGATGCGCTGGTAGCTTTCCACCGCCGCGCGCGAGGGCGGGGCGATCTGGAGCAAGAACACTTCCTTGCGCTCTTCCGGATGTTCGCGGAGGAAGCGTTGATAGCCGAGGAAGCGCTCTTCGAGGCCCTTTGAATAATCCAGGCGATCGACGCCAACGATCATCGCGCGGCCGGTGGCGCTTAGCTCCATCTGTTGAAAGGTGTCGCGAGCGGTGTCGCTGGCGGACAGCTCGCGGAACTCCCGCGCGTCGATGCCGATCGGGCAAACGAGCACTCGAACGCTGCGGCCCTTGTAGCGAATCACGCCGCCCTCTTCGAGCTCCGCACCCATGTCGAGCCGGGCGAAGTCGCAGAAGGATTGGAGCCATTCGTCGGTGTGGAAGCCGATCAGGTCGTAGGCGAACATCGTCTCGACCAGCTCGGCGGCTTCGGGAAGCGTGCCGAGCAGGCGGCGGGGCGGCCAGGGAGTGTGCAGGAAGAAGCCGATCCGGTTCGCGCAGCCGCGGTTGCGCAGCTCCTGGCCGAGCGGGATCATGTGATAATCCTGGATCCAGACCGCGTCTTCTTCCTCGATCAGCGGGCGGACGGTCTCTGCGAAACGCTCGTTGGCGCGCTGATAGCCGCCGGCGAAGCCGCGCTCATATTCGGCCAGATCGATGCGATAGTGGAAGAGCGGCCACAATGTCCGGTTGGCGTAGCCGTTATAGTATTCCTCGATATCCTGTTCCTCGAGGTCGACGGTGGCGGTGGTGTAGCCGTCGCCGCGGTGGAGGTTGACCTGGCCGGTGAAGGCGTCGGTCTGCTCGCCCGACCAGCCGAACCAGATGCCGCCCATTTCCTTGAGCGCGGATTGCAGCGCGACGGCGAGGCCGCCCTGGGCGCCCGAATGCGAACCGGTGGGGGCACTTACACGATTGGAAATGACGATCAGGCGGCTCAACGGATGGCGCTCCAGGGTTTGCTGAGCAGGACGGCGCAGTTGATCATGCCGACCAGCGAATAGGTCTGGGGATAATTGCCCCAGAGCTCGTAGGTGACCGGATCGATGTCTTCTGAGAGCAGCCCGGCGGCGGTGCGGCGAGCGAGCATCTCTTCGAACAGGGCGCGCGCGTCGGCGCTGCGGCCGGTGAAGTGCAGTGCCTCGATCAGCCAGAAGGTGCAGACGTTGAAGGCAGTCTCGGGCAGGCCGAAATCGTCTTCGGTATCGTAGCGCAGCATGTGCGAGCCGCGTCGCAGCCCGGCCTCGACTGCGGTCAGCGTGTCCTTGAAGCGCTGGTCGTCGGGGGAGAGAAAGCGCAGGTCGAGCAGCTGGATCAGGCTGGCGTCGAGATCGTCGCCTGAGAAAGTGGCGGACATGCGGCGAGTGTCTTCCCGCCAGGCGGCGGTTTCGATGTGGTGGCGGATATGGTCGGCACGATCCTGCCAGAAGGCGCGGCGATCCTCGCGGCCGAGGACGTGCGCGGCATTGGCGAGCCGGTCGCACGCCGCCCAGCACATTGCCGAGGAATACGTATGGACGCTCTGGCGGGTGCGCAGCTCCCACAGCCCGGCGTCGGGCTGGTCGTAATTGTCCCAGGCGCGCTCGCCGACGCGTTCGAGCGCCTCGAAGTCCTCGATGCCGGACATGCGGAACAGGCGCTGGTCGAAGAAGGCCTGGACGTTGGACAGGATGATCTGGCCATAAGCGTCGTGCTGGATCTGCTCATAGGCCTGATTGCCGACGCGGACCGGACCCATGCCGCGATAGCCGGGGAGCTTTTCGGCAAAGCCTTCTTCCAGCGTCGCTTCGCCGAGCACGCCGTAGAGCGGCTGGATGTGGCCGCCCCTGGCGCTGTCGACGATGTTGCGGAGGTAGACGAGATAGCCTTCGAGGACATCGAGCGCACCGAGGCGGTTAAGTGCCTGGACGGTGTAATAGGCGTCGCGGATCCAGCAGTAGCGATAGTCCCAGTTACGCTCCGACCCGGCATGTTCGGGGATCGAGGTGGTGAGCGCGGCGACGATCGCGCCGGTTTCCTCGTGCTGGCAGAGCTTTAGGGTGATCGCGGAGCGGATAACGACGTCCTGCCACTCCAGGGGGATGGCCAAACCTCTGACCCATTCCTGCCATTCGTGGGTGGTGTTTGCGAGCATCTCGTTGACGCTGGAGGCTAGTTCTCCGCTGAAGCTTTCGTCGGGCCCCAGGAAGAAATGGAGGGGGCGTTCGAGGCGGAAGAGGCGTTCCTCATGCACCACGCCGACCGGCGCGGTGGTGGTGAGGCGCATGGTAAGTGCCTCCATCGTATAGCGAATATGGTTCGACCCGCCGATCCGCTGACCACAGCTATCTCCCCAGCCGCATGACGGACGCAGGCGGATGCGGATGCGCGGGCTGCCCGAGACCGGCCGAACGATGCGCGCATAGGCCACAGGGCGGTAGGTGCGGTTGTCGCGCCGAAAATAAGGGCAGAAATCGACGATTTCGATGCTGTTCCCAGCAGAATCGGTGTGCCGCGTCACCAGGATGGGGGTGTTGCGCACATAATGCTGCTCGGTCGAGACGCAGTCCTCAAGGTCGATCGCCCATAGCCCCTTGGCATCCTGCGCCGCAGTATCGGGCCCGCCGACCAGCGCCGAGAACATCGGATCGCCATCTACGCGCGGGACGCAGCCCCACACGAAACGGCCGGCGCGGTCGATCAGCGCGCTGACCTGGCAATTGCCGATCGGCCAAAGGTCGAGGTTGGTCGTCATGCAGCACTCCCACAGGCGGCTTCGAGCCAGGCGAGCGTCGCCTGGACATCGTTCAATCGATAGATGGCGTTGGTCGGACGGGGAGCGCCGATGAGGATCCCGGCGCCACCCAGAGCCGCGGCGGCTTCGAAGCCGGGCTCGTCCGTGTGATCGTCTCCCATGAACAGGGGACGCGTGGAGGCGAGTTCGGGTTCCGACATCAAGGTGCGGATCGCCGCGCCCTTGTCCCCGCCCGCCGCGCGGACTTCGACCATCATCTTGCCGGGCTGGAGGTGGAGGTTGTGGCGTGCCGCCAATTCGGTGGCGAGTGCCTGGGCGTCCGCCTCGGCACCCGGCGCCATGCGGAAATGAAGCGCGGCGCCAAGCGGCTTGTCCTCGACCAGCATGCCCGGCGTGCGGTCGGCCAGCGCGTGCATCGCGGCGAGCGCCTGGGCGAGCCCTTCGGGCCGGTCGGCGACACGGACGCGACCGTCGTGCCAGCGGAACTCCATGCCGTGGCTGCCGACCACGGTCATGCCGTCATCGCCGAACAGCGCCTGGACCTGCCCGGCCGGGCGCCCGCTGACGATGGCGACACGGCCATCGAGCCGCTGCGCCAGGCGGCGCATGAGGGCGCGCAGGCCATCGTCTACGGCGACGGCGTCCGGACGCTCGGCGAGTTCCACCAGCGTGCCGTCGAAGTCGAGGAACAGGCTGGCGCCGTCGAGCAGGCCGGCGGGCGGCGCGGGGAGGGGGGTGTCGGGCATGGCGGCTTCCTGACGCAGCGGGGCGTGGTTGGGAACCCCTGTGGGCTGCGCTAGCTTCCCTGGGTGGAGTCGAACGTCTGGCCCCGGCAAAGGCCGGGCCCAGCTTCCATGCACTGGCGATGACGTTATGCCACTTCGACGGCATTGCCACCGGGCCCCGGCCTTCGCCGGGGAACTGGAGGCTGAAACCTCGATCCTGCCCGGCAAGGGGAGGTGGCGTGCGTAAGCGCGACGGGGGGTGTCCCCTGGGCGCGGGGGTACCGTGCCGAAGCGGGGGATACCCCTCCGTCAGCCCTGCGGGCTGCCACCTCCCCTTTCAGGGGAGGAGTTGATTCATTCCGCGGTGGGCTTGCCGCCGGGCTTCCATTCGGGCTTGGCGCGGCTGTTGGCCAGGCTGCGCAGCGGCGCGACCAGTGACTGGATGGCGCGAGTCATGAAGGGGAGGTCGAGGCGGTCCACCGTGTCCTCGGGCGTGTGATAGGTTGGGACCACCGCCCAGCCCGAGACGGTGTGCGCAACGATGCCCTTTTCGGCGAGCGCGTAATTGTCCGAGCGCTGGAAGAAGTTCTGCTCGGGATAGGGATCGCTGGTCACCAGCGCGCCGTGTGCCTTGAGCGTCTCGCCGAAGGTCGAGCGGTCGAAGCCGGTCATCATCATCGTGCCGGCGGGGAGCTTGGGATCCTGCTGGCCGATCATCTCGATCTCGAGATTGGCGACGATCTGCTCGAGCGGCACAGGTGGGTTCTGGATGAATTTCCGGGCACCGAAGCCGCCTGCTTCCTCGCTGCCATAGGCGACGAAGAGCACGCCGCGGCGCATCCTCTTGCCCTGGGCGAGCGCCTTGGCCAGCTCGATCACCGCGGCGGTACCCGAGGCGTCGTCATTGGCGCCGTACATGATCTTGCCGTCGGGGCGGACGCCGAAATGGTCGAGATGGGCCGAGAGCAGCAGCACGCCCGCCGCCGGATCGGTGCCGGGCAGCCAGCCGATGGCATTGGTGGTCACGCGCGGCTCCTCGACCAGGCCGGGCAGCGTGAGCGCGATGTCGGCGTCGGGACGCTGCGCGAGCGCATCGAAGGCGGCGTCGGCCAGTGCGACCACGGTGGTGCGGGGATTGGGTGCCTCGCCCTTGAAGCTTCGCGGCAGGCGTGGGGCGCCGCCGATGCGCTGGAAATAAGCCTGCACGTCCGGCGTGGCGCGGACGATGACCAGCTTGACCTTGGCCGGATCGAGCGAGCCGGCGACGCGCAGCGGGTTCACGCTGGTATCGGTGACGATCACCACGTCGGCGGCGGGGACCTTTGCCGGGTCGGTGCCGGCGAACACGGTCAGCTTGCCCGTGACCGGCTGACCCGCGGAGGCGATCAGCAGCGGCGCGGCGACGGGCGCGCCATTGGCGGTGAGCAGCGCGGGGCCGGTGAGCTTGCGCACGACGATGTCGGCGGTCTGGGTGTAGCCGGTCATGCCGGGCGCGGTGTGGAGGCCATAGCCGCGGAACATCGCCCCGACGAAGGCGGCGGCGGCAGCCTCGTCAGCGCTGGCGCTTTCGCGCCCACGCAGGCCGGGGCCGGCCAGCACTTCGACATGGCCGCGGACCGAGGCCTCGTGGACGGTCTGCGCATGGACGGGGGCGGCGAGCGCGCCGGACAGGAGGGTGCCGGCGAGGAAGATGGTGTTCAGTCTGTGCATGGAGCCCCCGAGTGATTTTAGTGGAGCTTAAGAAGGGGGCGCCAGGAGAGCAACCGTGATGGGAACGCCGACGATCAATCCGTGCCGGGCAGAAAAGCAGCACATGAAGGAAATAAGACGAGCTTGCCTGTCCAAATCAGGACGGGCCGCGTGAACTCACCACCAACGACCCCGAACAACAACATATTGACTATATCTGACACCGGTATCACGATGGTGTCCACTATGGATCGGGCCAACCCGACCATGAACATGGGGAGAGTGCGATGAAGGTGCGTGCCGGGGTATCGAGCCTTGCATTGATCCTGATGCTGGCCGCGTGCGGCGACAGCGGCGACGGGGAAATCGAGGCGCCACCTTCGGCGTCGAACCCAACGCCGCCCCCGACGGCAATAACTTCGGGCCTCTTGCCCGTTGCCGGAGAGGCCGCCGCGTACAAGGACACGCTGCTCAAGCTCACCTTCGATGGAAGCCCGGTAATAACGGGGAGCGGGTCCATCCGCGTGTATCGGAGCGACGGAACGCTGGTCGACAGGATCGACACTTCGGCGAATGTCGTCGTCGCCGGCGGCGAGACGCAAGGCGCGATTGGCGCCCCGAACACCGAGATCGACAAGATCGGCAACGGCGTGCCCAGCCTTACGCAATATCGCTACACCTATTATCGCCCGGTTCGGGTGTCCGGAAACACCGTGACCATCAAGCTGCACGACAACGTGCTGGCATATGACACCGCATATTATGTGCAGATCGATCAGTCGGTGTTCAACGGACCTTTCCGCGGCGCGGGCAGCTTCCCCGGTATCGCCGGCACGAGCGAGTGGACGTTCCGGACCAAGGCTGCACCGACTTCCACCACCAGCATCGTCGTGGACGACGACGGGCCCGCCGATTTCCGATCGGTGCAGGGCGCGTTGGATCACGTGATGGCCACGGGCTGCCTGTCCTGCGCCGGCGCGGCGGCCGCCAAGACGATCACGATCAAGAACGGCACCTATGACGAGCAGCTTTTCCTGCGCAACGTCAGCAATCTAACGATCGTCGGCGAGAGCCGCGCGGGAACGATCGTGCAGAACAACAATTGGGAAGCCTTCAACCCAGGGACGGGGGGTAGCCGTGCCACGCCGAACACGACCTTCAGCAACATCGGTGGTGTCGCGACGCTCGGCAACCGGCTTGCTTTGGGTGGTGGAAGGGCGGTCTTCCTCATCGAGGGCGGCGACCTGCTCAAGGTGAGCAACTTCACGATGACCAACACACATGTGAAGGACGCGACGCAGAACAGCCAGGCAGAGGTCATATACTTCAACTCCGCGAACCTGAACGGCTCGCGGTTCGTCGGCACCGACATGAACTTCATCGGGACACAGGACACGCTTCAGATGAAGGGCTGGGTGTGGCTCTACAACAGCCTGGTGGCCGGCGATGTCGACTTCGTCTGGGGCTACCCTTACGCGATGCTGATCGAAAATACGGAGATCCGCACCGTCGTGGATACTGCGACGCAGACTTCGGGAGGGTATATCTTTCAGGCGCGCTCCGCGAAGGGGTATCCCGGCTTCGTGGTGTTGGGCGGGTCGCTCACGGCCGCGAGCGGGGTGCCGAACCAGGCGACCTACCTCGCGCGCTCGGGGGGCGTGACTCAGGCGCAGGGCTATTGCACCACCATGCTGGCACTGGGCGGCGGATCGCCGGGGAACGCCAACCAGTATTGCGACAACGTCGCATTCATCGGCGTGAGGATGGGCGACCATATCGCGCCGGCGGGCTGGTTCATCAATCCGATCCCCAACCTCTTGCCCAGGTCGAGCGAAGGTTGGCGTGAAAGCGGTTCGCTGACTGCGGCCGGAGCCCCGATGCCGCTTGCTGGACGCGAGACGCGCTATGCCACGAGCGGCGCGGATCTTTCGGCGGTCAATACCCGCGCCAAGGTGTTTGCCCAGTGGAACGGGAATGCCGGCTGGAACCCGCAGCCTTGAGGTCACGAGCCGGCACTCGGGGGAGTGCCGGCGAGGTTGCAGGCGCTATCTACCCCGCTTCAGAGGCACTGTTGCGGGCCTTCTGGGATGCGGCTCAACGACGGCTCACTGCTCGGACGTTTTGATCTCCGCGATCTCGTTGTTCGAAAGACCGGCACTTTCCTCATCCAGGAACCGCAAGAGTTCGCCGACCTCCTGCGGGTCGAAGCGAAGGTCGAGAGCATCCATCTGGATGGAGATCGTCTTTTGTTTGTCCGGCGCCAGGCCGGCGACGGTGTCGGCGCACTCCGCCAAGGTTCCTTTTCCGACCACGCTGGGATCGGAGCCGCCATCGCCTTCGGCAGCGTAGATCGTTGCCGGTTCACTAAGGGGGTAGGTCGTCATCGCTGCTCCTGTGGGTCGTCTTCGATGCGGGAACGTGCGGGGGCCTGGATTGGGCGCAGAGGCTTTCAGCTATATCCGGAGCGCCCCGTTTTCGGGCGAGGGCGGGAGTCCCGCTGGGAAATATGCCGCCGGACTGGGTCGGGGGTGTTCCGCATGGCGCGCTCTCGGGCGACACGGCGGATTGTGCGGCTTGCGCAGGATGGCTCGCTTTGCTCGCCAATCCACCCCCGCCCCCCCCTTTGCAGGGAGGGGAGTAGAAGGGGCCGCTAGGTTCCGCGCTTGAGCGCTACCAGGGTGGTGTCGAGCGCCTGGAGGAAGCGCGAGCGGTCGGCTGCTGCGAAGGGCTTGGGGCCGCCGATCTGCTCGCCGCCGGCGCGCAGGTCGGCCATGATCGCGCGGGTGGCGATGGCGCTGCCGATCGAGCTGGTGGTGAAAGGCTTGCCGGTCGGGCTGAGGACGCGGGCGCCGGCCTTGAGCGCGCGGTCGGCCAGGAGGATGTCGGCGGTGATGACGATCGCGTCGGGGCCGGAGGCTTGCGCGATCCAGTCGTCGGCGGCGTCGAAGGCATCGCTCACCACGATGCGGGCGACGAGCGGGTGCTGCGGCACGCGGATATGCTGGTTGCTGACGATCGTCACCGGCACTTCGTGGCGCCAGGCGACCTTGTAGATCTCGTCCTTTACCGGGCAGGCATCGGCGTCGACGAGGATGCGGGGTTGAGTCACTGGTTGTTACTCCAGTTCGTCGCGGGGTTTGTTACCCGCCGGAATGCTGCGCGTGGGGCCAACCTTACTTCCTCGTCATCCCGGCCTTGCGCCGGGATCCCGCTTCTTCTTGTGAGTCGAATAGCGGGACCCCGGCGCAAGGCCGGGGTGACGGAGGGTGTGATTAGCCGCGGGGGCCGCGGGGTGGGCCCTTGCGCACATAGGGCTTGGCCGAGTGGGTGCCGCGCGCGCCGCCGGTCGGGCGGTTGGCGCCGCCGGCCGGACGGTTCGGGCCGCCGCGCTGGATGCGGCCACCCTGCTGCACCGGGCCTTCGGAGACTTCGAAGCGGACATCGTCGTCTTCGCTGGCAGTGCGGGCGACCGAAGCCTGGAACTTGGCGGCAAGCGCGCGGGGCACCTGGAACGCAGTCTCGTTCGCGCCGATGCGGATCGCGCCGACTTCGTTCTTGGTGATGTGGCCGCGACGGCAGATCAGCGGCAGGATCCAGCGCGGATCGGCGTTCTGATTGCGGCCGATGTCCATGCGGAACCAGACGATGTCCTCGAAACCCTGGCGATGCGCCGATTGACCCTCGTCACGGGCGCCGCCCTGCGCGCGGTCGCTGAGTTCCTCGGGCTGCGGCATGGATGCGCGGTGGGCGTGGACCAAAGCGGCGGCGATCTCCTGGGGCGACTTCTCGGCCATCAGGCGCTCGGCCAGGGCGACGTCTTCCTCGTCGGTCTCGATCGGCGCGAGCAAAGCGGCGAGCAGGCGCTCATGGTCCTGGGCGCGGATCGCCTCGGGCGTCGGGACGTCAATCCACTCGGCGTTGATGCGGGCGCCGCGCAGCATCATCTCGACCCGGCGACGGCGCGGGAAGGGGACGATGAGCACGGCGGTGCCCTTCTTGCCGGCGCGGCCGGTGCGGCCCGAACGGTGCTGAAGGGTCTCGGCATCGCGCGGTAGCTCGACATGGACGACAAGGGTGAGACTGGGCAGATCGATGCCGCGCGATGCGACGTCGGTCGCGACGCAGACTCTTGCGCGGCGGTCGCGCAGCGCCTGGAGCGCGGCGTTGCGCTCGTTCTGGCTGTGCTCGCCCGACAGCGCCACGGCGGAGAAGCCGCGCTCGGTCAGCGTGGCGTGGAGGTGGCGGACATTGTCGCGAGTGGCGCAGAACAGCATCGCCGTCTCCGCCTCATGGAAGCGCAGCAGGTTGATGACCGCGTGCTCGATGTCCGAGGGGCTGACGGTGACCGCCTGGTAGGCGATGTCGCCATGGCCGCGATCCTCGCCGATGGTGGCGATGCGCAGCGCGTCCTTCTGGTAGCGCTTGGCGAGCTGGACGATGGGCTTGGGCATCGTCGCCGAGAAGAGCAACGTGCGGCGCTCGTTGGGGCTGGCGTCGAGGATGTGCTCGAGATCGTCGCGGAAGCCCATGTCGAGCATCTCGTCGGCTTCGTCGAGCACGGCGGCCTTGAGCGAGGAGAGGTCGAGCGCGCCGCGTTCGAGATGGTCGCGCAGGCGGCCCGGCGTGCCGACGACGATGTGCGCGCCGTGGCTGAGCTGGCGGCGCTCCTTGGAGGCGTCCATGCCGCCGACGCAGGTGGCGATGCGCGCACCGGTGGGGCCGTAGAGCCAGATCAGCTCGCGGCTGACCTGGAGCGCGAGCTCGCGGGTGGGGGCGATGATCAGCGCGTGCGGCTCGCGCGTCGGAATGACGCGGCCGTCTTCACCGAGCAGGTCGGGGGCCATGGCCATGCCGAACGCGACGGTCTTGCCCGACCCGGTCTGGGCTGAGACGATCAGATCGCGGCCATTGGCCTCGGGTTCGAGGACGGCGGCCTGGACGGGCGTGGGCGCGGCGTAACCACGCGCGGCGAGCGCTTCGGCGAGAAGCGGGGGGAGAGTCGAGAATGGCATGAACCCGCCAGATGGGGGCAGCGGGCGTGCAGGGCAAGCTTTATATGCGCCGCAGCAGATCATCGCCGCGCTTTGTACCTCGGGGATGCGGATAGTTGCTCAGGACAAGCGCGGGAGGCGCGGTTTCGATTGCGGCGGGTTCAGAGCGCCTGCGCCGCCGCCCAGCCGCTGGCCCAGGCCCATTGGAAATTATAGCCACCCAGCCAGCCGGTGACGTCGACCGCTTCGCCGATCGCGTAGAGGCCGGGGACTTTCCGCGCCTCCATTGTCTGCGACGATAGGTCGGCGGTGGAGATGCCGCCGACGGTGACTTCGGCCTTGGCGAAGCCTTCGGTGCCGTTGGGGAGGAAAGGCCAGCCGGCGAGGCGCTGTTCTGCCTCCGCCAGCTTGCGGTCGGGCAAGTTTGCGAGTTCGCCGGGAAGCGCGAGCTGTTCGGCGAGCGTTTCGGCGAGGCGGCCGGGGAGCGTGTCCGACAATAGTTTGCGCAGTGTCGTGCGCGGGTGGCTGCGCTTGGCGGCGGCGAGCCAGCCGGTGGTGGAGTGCGGGAGGAAGTCTATCGCGACGTTCTCGCCGTGGCGCCAATAGGAGCTGACCTGGAGGATGGCGGGGCCGGACAGGCCGCGATGGGTGAACAGCGCGGCTTCGTCGAAGCTCGCCTTGCCGGCGCGGGCGCGGACGGGAGCGGCGACGCCGGCGAGGTCGCGGAACAGCGACTGATCGGGCGCAAGGGTGAGCGGGACGAGCGCCGGGCGCGGCTCGACGACCTTGAGGCCGAAGCGGCGGGCGAGGTCGTAGGCGAAGCCGGTGGCGCCCATCTTGGGGATCGATGGCCCACCGGTGGCGATCACCAGCGCGGGCGCAGTGTCGTCTCCCAGCCGAAAGCGGCCATCGGCATGCGCGACCTCGCCGATCTGGCGGCCGGTCTGGATCGTCACCTGACCGGCGTCGCATTCGTCGAGCAGCATGTCGACGATCTGGCGCGCGGAACCGTCGCAGAAAAGCTGGCCGAGTGTCTTCTCATGCCAGGCGATGCGGTGGCGCTCGACCAGATCGAGGAAATCCTGCGCGGTGTAGCGGCCCAGCGCGGACTTGGCGAAATGCGGGTTTTGCGAGAGGTAGCGGTCGGGCGCGGTGTGGAGGTTGGTGAAGTTGCACCGCCCGCCGCCGGAGATCAGGATCTTCTTGCCCGGGCGATCGGCATGGTCGAGCAGCAGCACGCGGCGGCCCCGCTGGCCGGCGACCGCGGCACACATCAGGCCGGCGGCGCCGGCGCCGAGGACGATCGCGTCATACTCGCTCACGGAAAGGAACGCCTCAGCGCAGCTTGGCGATGTTCAGGCCGTCGAGCTTGGCACGCTCCTTCACGGACTCCTCGCTGCGAGTCAGCGCCTTGGCGATCGACTTTAGCGGCATGCCCTTCTTGGCCAGGGTGTGCAGCTTCTGGAGCTCGTCGGGTCGCCAGGGCTGGCGGTGACGCTCGAAACGCTCGGACACGGGAACACTCCTGCCGGGGCATCCGGCTGAAGCGCGCTAGCATCGCGGGCGACCCGGGGAAATGGCGAAGCTGTCGGCCTTGTCAAATCCTCCCCCCTCCGGGGGAAGGGGACCATGCAACGCATGGTGGAGGGGTAATCGCCGCGGGCGATGCCACATGAGGAGAATACCCCTCCGTCACGCTGCGCGTGCCACCTCCCCCTCCGGGGGAGGATTCGTTAGGCAGTCGCCAATAGGGGTTCGATCAGCGCGTCCTGGAGGTGCGCCTCCAGTTCGGCGGCGCGGTGTTCGGCGGTGTGTTCGGAGAGGACGCGGGTGCGGGCTGCTTGCCCGAGCGCGTCGGCATCGCTGGCGAGGGCGCTCAGGACATCGTCGGCAGTCTTCGCGAGGATGATCTCGCGGCCGGGCTCCAGCACCGTGTCGATGCCGTCCCAGATGTCGGAGATGATCGGCGTGCCGCACGCGCACGCTTCGAAGATGCGGACCGAAGGCGACCAGCCGGCCGCGATCATGTCGGCGCGCGTGACGTTCAGCGTGAAACGCGACGCGCTGTAGAATTCGGCATGGTCGGCGGGTGGGCAATGCTCGATCCGCTCGACATTGGCCGGCCAGTCAATGTCGTCGGGATATTGCGGGCCGGCGACGACGAAGCGCAGGTCCGGCCGCGCGCGTGCCGGCGCGATCAGCAGGCGTTCGAGCGTTGGCTGACGGTCGGGGCTGTAGGTGCCGAGATAGGACAGGTCCCACTTCTTCGGCACGCCGAGCGGGCGGTAAGCGGTGGCGTCGACCGAGCAATAAAGCGGACGCGCGGCAGGCGAGCGGTATTGCTGCTCCAGCCGATCCAGCGTCGGGCCGCCGGTGAAGGAGAAATAGACGTCGTAGCCTGGGATGACCTGCGGCGAGAGATATTCGAAGTCGCCGCGTTCCAGCTTCGCGAGCGTCACCGGCGTGTCGATGTCGTAGAAGCTGGTCACGCCTTCCGCACGGTCCTGAACGTAGCGGGCGACCGCCACGCCTTCGGGAACATAGGAGCCGACCATCACTGCGTCGGCTTCGATGATCTCGGCCTCGAAGCGGGCGAGGTCGGGCAGGTCGCTATAATATTCGAGGCGGCAGAAGCCCGGGTTCGGCAGGTCGCGGCTGTTGCGGTACCAGGGGACATCGCGTTCGAGGAACAGGATGTCATGGCCGCGCGCGGCGAACGCCTTGAGCAGCGCACGGAATGTCGTGGCGTGGCCATTGCCCCAGGACGAGGACAGCGAGAGGCCGAGTACGACGAGCTTCATGCCAAAATTCCGGACGTGGAGCGAACCTGTTCCCTTTTCCCTTCACGGGAGAGGGTTAGGGAGAGGGGCCTGGAGGTAGCGCATGGCACTTGCCCCTCTCCCCGACCCTCTCCCCTGAAGGGGAGAGGGAGCCTTTTTGCCATCGTCATGCCGGCACGCTCATGCGCGCGCGCTGCTCGGTGAGGATCGCGTGGACCTGATGCCCGCGCAGTTCATAGGTGTGTTCGGCCAGCACGCGGGCGAGCGCCCCGTCACCGATCGCGCGGGCGCGCTCGGGCGTCAGCGCCTTGAGATGCTCGGCGACGTCCTGGCCGTCGCGCGCGACCAGCACTTCCTCGTCGGGCTTCAGGAACTGTTCGATCCCTTCCCACGCGTCGGTGATCAGGCAGGCGGCGGCGCCGGCAGCCTCGAACACCCGGGTCGCCGGCGAAAAGCCGATATTCGCCATCGAGTCTCGCGCTACGTTGAGCACCGCGTTCGGGGTGCAGTTGAAGGCGTTGTGATCGGCGGTGCCGACATGGCCGATCGCGCGGACATTGTCCGTCATCGCCTTATCGTGCCAGCCATTGCCACCCAGCATGAACTTGCGCTCGGGCAGCAGCGCGGCGGCGCGCAGGAAGAATTCCTCGATCCGCGCCTCTCGGTCGGGAAGGCGGTTGGCCAACAGTCCGAGATCGGCGGCGAAGCGGTCGTTGCGCGGCGCGGGGTGGTGGGTCTCGGGATCGAGCGCGTTGTAGACAGGGATGCAGCGCTTGGCGCCGAAGCCTTCATAGGCGTTGATGACGGGTGGGCCGCCGCCATAGGTCAGCACCATGTCGAGCTCGCGAAGCGCGGCATGGACCGGGTGGTCATCGGCTTGGCGCATCTCGTCCAGCGTCGCGGCGGCATCGACGTCCCAGAAGATGCGGATCGCGTTGCGGTGGCGCAGGATGCCCTGGATCAGCTCGGCGTCGAACACGCCGACGCCGCTGGCCTTCACCACCACGTCGGCGTCGCCGCCGGCATCGAGCACCCTGGCGAGCGCGTCGGTGGTCGCGGGATAGACGACGACCTTGGCATAGGAAGGCGGTTCGATGTCGCGGTGCTGCTGGCGGTCGAACGCGTCGGGTTCGTAGAAGGTGATATCGTGGCCGTGGCTCGCGAGCGCCTTGAGGATGCCGCGATAATAGGTGGCGGCGCCGTTCCAGTAGGAGGACAGGAGGCTGGAGCCGTAAAAGGCGATCTTCACGCGAGGATCCTCAAATGGCTTGGGGGAGTGGCGGCTTGCTGCGGGCGCAACGTGGCGACGATGTCGAGCAATTCGTCGACGCGGTGTGCGCAGGTGTGGCGATCCAGGATGGTTTCGAGGCCGCTGTTGACCAGATGCTCGCGCAGGCCCGCGTCGTTCTGGAGATCGCGCAGCTGGCGAGCCATCTCGGCGCCGTTGCGTGCGACCAGATAGTCCTGGCCGGGACGGAAAAGATGTTCGGCATCGTCCCAGGGCGCGGAGACGAGCGGGATGCCGCAGGCCAGCGCCTCGAACACGCGGATGGTGGGAATGCCCGGCAGGATCGTACTGTAGAAGCGGCGCGGCACATGCACGGTCGCTATATGGCGGGCGAAGATCTCTGGCGCGCGGGCGTTGGGCGCCCAGCCATGATAGCGCACGCCGTAGCGGGCGAGCATGGCCTTCGCCTCATCGGGATAGCGCACGCCATAGATGTCCAGCGGCAGCGCGGTTTCCTGGGCGGGGCGGAACAGGAAGTCCTCCAGTTCGGCGGTGCGCTCGCCATCGCCCCAATTGCCGATCCACACCAGCCCCTGGCGGTCCTGCTCCTGCGCGGGCGGATGGAAGTGACGGGTGTCGGCGGCCTCGTGCCAGGTCCAGACGCGATCCTGCCAGCCCCAGCCGCGATAAACCTCGGACAGCGTCTCGCCGAACGCGAGCACGCCGTCATAATCCTCAAGGTCATAGGCCTGCATCGACGCGGGCTCGCTGACCGCGCGGTGGTGGGTGTCGTGGAAGAGCAGAGTGAACGGCGCACCGCCCCGGCGGATGGCGCCGAGTTTGGCGACTAGATGATGGTCGTTCCATTCGTGCACGATCACCAGATCGGCGCCGTCGACGAGCCGGTCGAGCTGGGCGAGCGGGGTGTAGGTGCGCGAGCTGAGCTCGGGATAGGCCTGGCGATAGGCGTCGAGCCCGGCCTCGCCATGGTCGGCGACCAGGTTCTGGAGGCTCCAGGCGCCTTCGGGCTCCCACACCGCCACTTCATGACCGCGCGCGATCAGCTCGCGCAGCACCCCGCGCAGGAAATGGGCGTTGCCATGATTCCAGCAGCTGGACAGCGAATGCGTGAAATAGACGATCTTCATGCGGCTCGTTTCGCAGGCGCCTTGGCGGCTAGGTCGGTGAACAGGGTGGCCATCGCCGCGGCCTTGGCCTCGGGCGTGTAGCGGGCGGCGCGGCTACGTGCGGCGCTGCCGAGGCGGTGGCGCAGCGCAGGGTCAGCGAGGATCGTCTCGACCCCGGCGGCATAGCCCGCCGCGTCGTCAGGTGCGACGAACAGCGCGGCGTCGTCCCAAAGCTCGCGGAAGGTGTCGATGTCCGACAGCACGAGCGGGCAGCCGGCATGCGCGGCCTCGAGCACGGCGAGGCCGAAGGGCTCGAAGCCGGCGGCGGAGACGAACACCGGGCGCGCGGCGAGGCGAAGCGCCAGTGCCGCGCTCGACAGATGCCCGAGAGCGTGAAGATGTTCGAGCGCGATGGTCTCGCCATGCGGTCCGCGCACTGCGCCGGCGGCGTGAAACGACACCGATAGCGCGGCGGCGGCGCGGTCGAGGGTGCGAATGCCTTTGACCCGGTCCCACAGCCGGCCGGCGGTGAGGGCGAAGTCCTCTTGCGGCATTGCCGGCCCGGGCGCGGGCAGGAGCGGGGGCCGGCCATTGTGGATCGCGCGGGGTGTCTCCGCCAGGGCATAGTGCCGCGCGACCGTGGCGGCATAGGCCGCGCTGGGGGCGACGACCAGGTCGGCGGCGTGCAGCCCCTCATCCATCAGCAGGCGGTGCCAGCGATATTGCGGGGCGAGATCGCCCCCGAACGCCGCGCTCCACCAGGTGGCGACGCAGCCATGCGTCACCGCCAGCACCGGCACGTCGAACTTCGCGCGGGCGCCCAGCGTCGGCATATTGAGCTGGACGATGTCGGCACCGAGCTTGCCGGCAAGCGCGGCGATCGCCTCGCCCGCGGCGAGCACCGGCTCGGGCGCGTCGCACAGCCAGTCGAGCGGAAGGCGCGTGTCCACCAGGGTCAGGCGCTTGACTCGCTTCGCCTCGGCGCGCTGCGCGGGGCTGGGCGAGGGGCCGAGCACGGCGAGCGTCGTCTGCACGCCGTGCGGGCCGAGCGCGGCGGCCAGGTCGAGGGCGTATTGCCACACCCCGCCGACCGCGTCCGCCGTCATCAGGAGCTTGAGGGGCGCTGCCCCGCTCATGCAGTCAGGCGTTCCGGCTCTTGCGCGGGGGTCAGGGTAAAGCCGCGTTCCTCGGCCAGCCACTGCGCCAGTGCTGCCACGCCGTCGCGCCACGGCACCTTGGGGCTGAGGTCGAACGCGGCTTCGGCGGCGCGGGTGTCGGCCACGAAGTAGCGCTGGTCGCCTGCGCGCCAGTCCGAATAGTCGATCTCGACCGGGCGGCCGATCAGGTCGCCGATATGGGCGAGGAGCTGGCGCAGGCTGACGGCGTTCTGCGGCCCGCCGCCCAGGTTGAAGGCGCGGCCGGAAACCTGCTCGATCCGCTGCCAGGCATGGACATAGGCTTCCACTGCATTGGACACGTCGAGGATGTCGCGGACCTGGTGGCCGTCGCCGTACAGCGTGATCGGCTTGCCTTCGAGCGCGCGGATCAGGAAATGCGCGACCCAGCCCTGATCCTCGGTGCCCATCTGGCGATGGCCGTAGATGCAGCTCATCCGAATGACGGCGGTGGGGATGCCGAAGCTGCGTGCATAATCGAGGACATATTGGTCGGCGGCGCCCTTCGAGCATCCATAAGGCGTGTGGAAGTCGAGGGGGCGGTCTTCGCCGATGCCATGGTCGCGGATGCGCGGATCGGTGGGCACATAGGCCTCGTCCTCCAGCGCGAAGTCGAGGTCGATCAGGTCGCCGTACACCTTGTTGGTCGAGGCGAAGATGACGGGCGTCCTGGTCTCGCGCAGCGCGTCGAGGACGTTGAGCGTGCCGCGGATGTTGATCTCGAAATCGTCGCGCGGATCGACCATGCTGGTCGTCACCGCCACCTGTGCGGCGAGGTGGAACACCGCCTTGGCGCGGCACGCGGCCTGGGCGACCGCCGCCTCGTCGCGGATGTCGCCGATTATGGCTTCGATCCGGTTGTGGTGGCGCTGTTGGAGCCAGCGCAGGTTGTTCTCGACACCGGGGCGGCTGAGCGCGTCATAGACGATGACGGAGTGGCCTTCGCCTGCCAGCCGGTCGGCCAGGTTCGAGCCGATGAACCCCGCGCCGCCCGTGATCAGGATCGGGCGGTCGTCCTGCACGGCGCTGCTCACGCGACCAGGCCCCGCTTTTCGAGCTCGGCGCGCGCCTGGGCGACATTGTCGACGGCCGTCTGCTCGGCGACCCAGCCGGCGAGTTCGGCCAGCCCTTCGACGAAGTCGGTGCGTGCCTGGAAGCCGAACTTTTCGGCGGCCAGGCTTGTGTCGCAGAAGCAGTGGCGGATGTCGCCGGTGCGCGACTTGCCGACGATCTCGGGCTCGATGTCGTTCTTGCCCATCGCCTGGGCGAGCGCCTGCGCGACTTGCGTGACCGAACGGTCGTTGCCCGAGCCGACGTTGAAGGTCTCGCCGACGACGTCGGGGTGGACGAGGGCATCGGCAAAGGCGCGGGCGACGTCGGTCACATGGACAAAGTCGCGGCGCTGCTCGCCATCCTCGAAGATCATCGGCTGTTGGCCGTTGAGCAGGCGCGAGGCGAAGATCGCCAGCACGCCGGTATAGGGGTTGGAGAGCGCCTGGCCGGGACCATAGACGTTGAACAGGCGCAGGCACACGCTTTCGATGCCGTAGGGGCGGCCCATGATGTGGGTGGTGCGTTCCTGGACGTACTTGTTGAGCGCGTAGATCGACGACAGGCTCGGGCGCTTCCATTCGGGCGTGGCGACCGGAGTCAGCGGGCGGCCCTGCGCGTCGGTGGGTTCCCAGTTGGCCTGGCCGTCCTTGACGACGCCGCGCTCGGCATTCTCGACCAGCTTGCCGTCGGCGTCGCGGTACAGGCCCTCGCCATAGATCGACATCGAGGAGGCGGTGACCACGCGGCGCACGGGATTGTCGATCAGCCGCTCGAACAGCACTGCGGTGCCGACGTCGTTGGCGCTGGTGTAGCGCTCGACTTCGTACATCGACTGGCCGACGCCGACTTCGGCTGCCAGGTTGATGACGCTGTCGGTACCCTTGAGCGCCGCTGCCACCTTTTCGCCGTCGCGGATGTCGGCATGGATGAACTCGACGTCGCCGGCGATGTCGGCGGGCAGCGCCGCGTCAGCGCCGTGGACCTGCTCGATCAGGCTGTCGAGCACGCGGACCTTGTTGCCGCGGCTGAGGAGTTCCCGGGAGACGAAGCGGCCGATAAAGCCCGCGCCGCCGGTGATCAGGATGGTCTCGGACAACTATACCCCCATTCAGTCTTGACGCGCCCGGCGATCACGCCCGCGACGCGGGATTGCCAGCAATTCAATTTAGGTTACAAAGCGCTAGCGAGCTTACTTTATCGTTTCGCCCGCGCGATCCTCAATGCTTCTTCTTCTTCTTTGTTCCACGCCCATCGTTCCGATAACGGAACCGTCGGCGAGGCGGTAGGTTTGTAGAAGCTGACCGGAGCGCATCGCGCGTTCCCACGACGAGACCGGGAGCCTCTGCGCGCAGTGACGGCGACGATATTTCTCATCCGGCACGCGTCGCACGCGCATTTGGGGAAGATCCTGTCGGGGCGGCTCGGCGGGATCGGGCTTACGTCGTCGGGCATAAGCGAAGCCGAGCGACTGGCCGATCACCTGCGGCTTCATGATCTGGCGGCGATCCAATCGAGCCCGGTGCAGCGCGCGCGCGAAACGGCCGCTGCCATCGCGGCGGGCAGGGGGCTGGACGTCGACGTCGCCGAAGCTTTGGACGAGATCGATTTCGGCGACTGGACCGGCAGCGCGTTCGAGGCGTTGGTCGGCGATCCCGAGTGGGACCGTTGGAACGACAGCCGCGCCACCGCCGCGCCCCCATGCGGCGAAAGCATGGCGGCGGCGCAGGCGCGCGTGGTGGCGCATCTACGGGCGCTTGCCGGCAACCATCCCAGCGAAAGCGTGGCGGTGGTGACGCATTGCGACATCATCCGCGCGGCGCTTGCGCATGTGCTCGGGCTTTCGCTCGACGACTTCCACCGCTTCGACGTGGACCCCGCCTCGGTCAGCCGTATCGCAATGGGCGATTGGGGAGCGCGGGTTTTGAGCATCAACGAGGTTTGCCGATGAACGACATGGCTCCGATCCACCCCGCGGAAGACCGCGCCGCCGAGCTGCGTGCGCAGGTCGAGGCGCTGGGCCCCTGGTTCCACAATATCGACCTGGGCCACGGCGTCACCACGGCCCCCGACCATTTCCTGGGTGACTATCCGCGCTTCAAGTTCGCGCGCTTCGCCGACGCGATCCCCGCCGACCTGACCGGCAAGACCGTGCTCGACATCGGCTGCAACGCGGGCTTCTATTCGATGGAGATGAAGCGGCGCGGCGCGGCCCGGGTGGTCGCGATCGACAGCGACGACCATTACCTGGCCCAGGCCAGCTTCGTCGCGCAGACCCTGGGTTTCGAGGACATCGAATTCCGCAAGCTCGACGTCTATGATGTCGGCGCGCTGGGCGAGACGTTCGACCTGGTGATCTTCATGGGCGTGCTTTACCATCTGCGGCATCCGCTCTTGGCGCTCGACCTGATCCGCGAGCATGTCGCCGGCGACATGATGCTGTTCCAGACCATGCAGCAGGGCTCGAAGGACGTGCTGGAGGTTCCCGAGGACCATCCCTTCCACGTTCCCGGCACCAACAACCCGCCCGATTATTTCGATGATCCGGCCTATCCGAAGATGCATTTCATCGAGCGCAAGTTCGCGAACGACTGGACCAATTGGTGGGCGCCCAACAAGGCGGCAAGCGGGGCGATGCTGCGCGCCTCGGGCTTTACCATCGAGGCGCAGCCCGAACACGAAGTCTATCTTTGCCGTGTCGCACCCGTTCCTTATGGGGACTGGGCCGGCGGCATGGCCGTCTATCCGGCAAGGGGGAATACATGATCGAAGCCGCGATGATCTGGAACGAGCCCAACAACAAATCGCATTGGGACCCCCAGATCGACCCGGACTGGCGTATGTTCGCCGAGCATGTGACGCTCGCCGGCAACGCCATCCAGGCGATGAACCCGGCCGTTACCCGCGTGCTGGGCGGCATGTCGCCGATCGACCCGCACTGGCTGCGCAAGATCGAGGCGCATGGCGCATTGGACGCCGTCGACGCGGTTGCCGTGCACGGCTTCCCGCTCGACTGGAATCTGTGGCCGCTTTCCGCCTGGCCGGAGAAGATCGCCGAGATCAAGGCGGTCACCGATAAGCCGGTGTGGGTCACCGAAGTCGGTGTGAGTTCGTTCGGCGCCGAGGAAGTCCAGGCCTTTGGCCTGGAGCGTACCGCCGAGCTGCTGAAGGGCGTCGCGCCGCGCGCCTTCTGGTACTCGCTCTACGATCTGCCGATGAGCTGGGGTGCGGAGACCCGCCACCGCGAGGCGGAAGGATCGTCCTATTACCGTCACTTCTATCTGGGCCTGATCCGCGAGGACGGGACCCCCAAGCCGGCGCTCGACGTCTATTCGCGCTATGCCGCCGATCTCGGCCTGATGCAGTGGTTCCATTTCGAGGACCCGCGGCTGGACGACGCCGTCGCGTGGATGAAGCGGCTCGGCACCAAGCGACTGCGCACCGGGCTGAGCTGGGCCGACAGCTTCCGCCCGAATGCAATCGACTGGTTCGACCGCATGATGGGCGCGCTGGAGGAGTTCGAGGTTACCGTCACCTTCTGCTTCACGCCAGCCCATCTGGGCGTCGCGCCGCACCACACCAGCCCCGCACGCGATCCCCAGGCCTTCGCCGATTTCTGTGCTTGGATGATCGACCGCTACGCTCCCGGCCAGGCGGAGCGGCCGGCGGTCGAGGCGCCGGCTCTGCCGGACGGCGTGGAGGTTCAGGCGGCAGAGCTGGCGACGCTGAACTTCAATCGCGACGAACGCCTGGCAGGGGAGCGCAGCGCCGCCTGAGCCGGCGGCCGCCGTTCGACCGTCGGATTCCCCGGCGGAGGCCGGGTCCAGCCGCGAAGGGGCGTGACGACAGCCCCTGCTTCATAGCGCAGCCTAACTGGACCCCGGCCTCCGCCGGAGAGCAGTATATAGCAGGGATCCACCTTCCACCGGTGAGCCGCCGCTTAAGCGATCGTCGGCACGATCCCGCCCTCGGCGCGGATCGACGCTCCGTTGGTCACTGCGGCCAGCGGGCTTGCCAGGAACACCACCGTCGCGGCGATTTCCTCCGCTTCTATCAGCCGGCGGATCAGCGACAGCGGGCCTAGCTTGGTGAAGAACGCCTCCTCGCGCTCGGCCTCCGGTGCATTCTTGTTGTCGACCACAGAGCGGATGAACTCGACGATCCCCTCCGACCGCGTCGGGCCGGGCAGGACCGAGTTCACCGTCACCCCGGTGCCGCGGGTCTGTTCGGCCAGGCCGCGGGCGATCGCGAGCTGGGCGGTTTTGGTCATGCCGTAATGGATCATCTCGCCAGGGATCACGAGCGCGCTCTCGCTGGCGATAAAGATCACGCGGCCCCAGTTCTTTTCCAGTATGCGCGGGAAATAATGGCGGGCCAGCCGCGCGCCGCTCACCACGTTCACTTCAAAGAACCGGTGCCAGTCCGCGTCGGTGATGTCTGCGAAAGCCTTGGCTTCGTAGATGCCCAGATTGTTGACCAGGATGTCGGCATCGGGCGCCGCAGCGATCAACGCCTCGGCACCCTCGGCGGTCGCCGGGTCGGCCAGCACTGCGCGAACCTTGCCCGCCGCCCCGACCTGCGCGGCGGCAGCGTCGAGCTTGGCCTGGTTGCGGCCACAGATCACGACCTCCACGCCCTCGGCAGCCAGCCGTTCGGCAATTGCCAAGCCAATGCCTGCGGTAGAACCGGTAACGACGGCGGTGCGGCCTTGCAGCTGAAGATCCATGATATGCTCCGTTGATGATGCTGCCTTAAGCTAGGCGCCTGCTCTGCTCGTGATTAGACGAGCATGATGCACCTCAGAAGTGCGTGGGAGTCATCAATTGGACAATCGCATCGGTGAGATGGAAGCGTTTCTGGCGGTGGCGCGCGAAGGGAGCTTCGCGGCCGCGGCGAAGGCGTTGCGGCTAACCCCCTCGGCAGTGAGCCGCAGTATCGCGCGGCTGGAGACCCGGCTGGGGCTGGTGCTGATCCGCCGCACCACCCGTGCGTTGGCCCCGACGCCGGAAGGGGAGGCATATCGCGATCAAGTGGCGGGCCTGCTCGCCGAACTCGATGCGGTGGAGCGCAACCTGTCGCGTGGGCAGGCGGGGCCGAGCGGGCGACTGCGGATCAATGCGTCGGTTCCGTTCGGGCTGCACTGCCTGGTGCCCATCCTGCCGCGCTTCCAGGAAGAATATCCGGCCATTACTTTAGACCTGACGCTGTCGGATGCCGTGGTGGACCTGGTCGAGGAACGCGCTGACCTGGCCATTCGGGTGGGGCCGCTACGCGACAGCCGACTTCGCGCCAAGAAGTTGGGCCGCAGCGAAATGGCAGTGGTCGCAAGCCCGGACTATTTGGCGCGCCACGGCACGCCGCAGCACCCGAGCGATCTCGACGCGCATCGCTGCCTCCATTTCAGCTTCCGCCGCTCGGTCGACCGCTGGCCGTTCACCGTGGAGGGACGGGGGATGCAGCGGCCGGTCAGCGGGCTGTTCTTCGGGAATTCCGGCGAGGTCGTGCGCCAGATGGCGGCTGCGGGTGGCGGGATCGCCCGGCTGGGGCGGTTCCACATCGCGGCGGACCTGAAGAAGGACGCCTTGTGGAGGTATTGCGTGGTTCAACCCGGGCGATGGCGAGTATATTCATGCGGTTTATGTCGGCCAGGAGCGGCTGGCGGTTCGGATTCGCGCCTTTCTGGACTTTCTGAACGAGCATCTGGCACTGCCGGGCTGACTGAGTCGCTGGCCGGACGCGGCTGTCGCCTCCGAACGCAAACGGGGCGAGCCTTTCTTGAAAGGCTCGCCCCGCGAAATCGCAACCGGTGCCGGCGTGATGCCGGCCGCTCGGGTTACTTGACGTGCTTGGAGATGTGCTTGTTCATCTCGAACATCGTGACCTTCTTGGAATCGAAGATCTTCTCCAGCTTGTCGTCCGCCAGAATTTCCCGCTTGTTTTCAGGGTTCTGGAGGTTGTGCTTCTTGATGTATTCCCACATCTTGCTGACGATCTCGCTGCGCGGCAGATCGGCCTTGCCGACGATCGCGGCCAGTTCGGGCGAGGGGGTCACGGGCTTCGCAATACCGCCCTTGGCGCCGCCAGCTGCTTTAGTCTCGGCCATGTGTCTCTTCTCCTGTTCCGCCCGTTACGGGCTATTCCTTGGTCAATGCCCCCGGCTTGTGAGCCGCTTTTCCGCCGTTATCGCTCTTCACGATGAACTGCGGGTCCTCCTTTGAAGCACGGACCTGATGCCCTTTGATCTTGGTATCGCTCGTCTGTCTAGTCACGACTTCGCCGTGGGCGGTGCCGCCGTGCGATTTCCAGCTTACATGATCGCCCTTTTTGAGGTCATCGGCCATCGGACATCTCCTGCTAACGGGGATTAAGCGCGCATCCGCGAAATATGTTTCGCCGACGGAACGCGTGACCGCATTCACCGTTCGGCTCACCGAAAGGGGTTCTTCTTTGAACAAGATGCTTGCGGCCGTGGTAACCGGCCCCCGTGCGTTCGCCGTGCACAGCGTGGAACGGCCGGAGCCCGGAGCGGGCGAAGTCCGCATCCGGCTGGAAGGGTGTGGGGTTTGTGCCTCGAACATCACGCCGTGGGAAGGGCCCGAGTGGATGCAGTTCCCGACCGATCCCGGCGGCATGGGGCATGAAGGCTGGGGCGTGATCGACGCGGTGGGGCAGGGCGTCGAGGCGCTGGCGGCCGGCGACCGGGTGGCGGCGCTGTCGTTCAAGAGCTTCGCCGAATACGACCTTGCCCAGGCGAGCGCAGTGGTGAAGCTGCCCGACAGCCTGGATGATCAGCCTTTTCCCGGCGAGCCGCTGGGCTGTGCGTTCAACATCTTCCGGCGCAGCGACATCCGAGCCGGGCAGACCGTGGCGATCATCGGCATCGGCTTCCTGGGCGCTGTGCTCACGCGGCTGGCCAAGGACGCCGGGGCGCGGGTGGTCGGGATCTCGCGGCGGCAAAGCTCGCTGGACCTCGCCCGCAGCTATGGCGCCGACGAGGGGATCGTGATGGACGATCATTGGCGCATCCTCGAGGATGTCCGCGCGCTGACCGGCGGCAAGGGCTGCGAACGCGTGATCGAGGCGGTGGGCAAGCAATGGCCGCTCGACCTGGCCAGCGAGCTGGTGTGCGAAGGCGGCAAGCTGATCGTCGCGGGCTACCACCAGGACGGGCCGCGCCAAGTGAACATGCAGATGTGGAACTGGAAAGGGATCGACGTGATCAACGCGCATGAGCGCGATCCCGAGGTCCAGATGCAGGGGCTGCGGGAGGCCGTGGAGGCCGTCGCTAGCGGCCGACTCGACCCTCGAGCGCTCTACACCCATCGCTACGGGCTGGACCGGCTGGACGATGCGCTCAACGACACGCGCGACAAGCCCGATGGCTTCGTGAAGGCGCTGGTGACCTTCGAGGCGGCGGACGCATGAGCACGCCGAGGGTGGGCTTCCTGGGCACCGGCTGGATCGGCCGGCACCGGATGGAAGCGATCGTCGAGACCGGTGCAGTCGAGGTCGCCGGGATCGCCGACCCCTCTGCCGACATGGTGGCAGAGGCGCGCAAGCTGGCACCGGACGCGCCGGTGGTGGAGGGGCTCAACGGCCTGCTCGCGCTTGGCCTGGACGGGCTGGTGATCGCAACGCCCAGCGCGCTCCACGCCGAACAGTCGATCGCGGCGCTGAACGCCGGGGTCGCGGTATTCTGTCAGAAGCCGCTGGGGCGCACCGCCGAGGAGGCGCGCGCGGTGGTGGCGGCGGCACGGGCTGCTGACCGGCTGTTGTCGGTGGACTTCTCGTACCGGTTTCAGGATGGCACGCGGCGAGTCGCCGAGCTTGCCCGGGACGGGGCGCTCGGGCGCGTGTTCGCCGCCGATCTGGTGTTCCACAACGCGTACGGCCCGGACAAGCCCTGGTTCTATGACCCCAAATTTGCCGGGGGTGGCTGTGTCATGGACCTGGGCGTGCACCTGGTCGACCTGGCGCTGTGGGTGCTCGGCTTTCCCGAAGTCACCGACGTGCGCTCGCAATTGTTCGCCGGGGGCGAGCCGCTGACCGGCAGCGACCGCGTCGAGGATTTTGCGGTGGCGCAGCTCAAGCTAGCGGGCGGCACATCGGTGCGGCTGGCCTGTTCCTGGCGGCTCCATGCCGGGCAGGAGGCGGTGATCGCCGCCGACTTCTACGGCACCGATGGCGGCGCGTCGCAGCGCAATGTCGGGGGTTCGTTCTACGATTTCGAGAGCCGGCATCTCACGGGCACGTCGCACGCGGTGATGACGCAGCCGCCCGAAGCGTGGGGCGGGCGCGCCGCAGCCGACTGGGCGCGGCGGCTGGCGGCTGGCGAGCGGTTCGACGCGGATGCCGAGGGGCTGGTCCGCGTGGCCGAGGTGATCGACAGGATCTACGGACGGTGAGCGGGGGATAGCTCAGGCGGCGCGGCGGACCTGAGCGAAGCTTTCAAAGGTCGCGCGGACGTTGGGCGAGGCATTCGCCGACAGATCGCTGACGCGGCCGATGAACTCGTCCGCATCGGTGCTCGGCGTCTTGTGCGCCATGGCCCATTCGCCGAATTCGCGAGCCTGGATTTCGCGTTCCGACAGCATCACGATGGCGCGGTGGCGCGGATCGGCCTTGATGCGGGCATATGCGGCCTCGACCTTGTCCGTTGGCCCTTCGAGCGCCTGCAGGAAGCGCGTGCCGTCCGAGTAGAGCAGTCCCGTGATTTCGTCGCGCTGGTTGTTGACCCGCGATTTCGCAAGGATCGTGTCCGGATCGATACCCTCAGCGCCTGGCCGAACGCTGCTGACGTAGATGAGCTGAAGCATGGTCATGGGTCCCTCTCGCGTTTCCCTCGCGCTTTTCGGTACTTAGGGGGAAAGTATGAGCAAATTCTTGCGGCGGTGGACAAAGCGGACATGCTCGGCCACAAAGTGACGGTGACCACCGCGCGCCTTCTTCGACTTATCCGCCCTTAGGGGCCGAACCGCCGCGCGCGCACGCCTCTAAGGGTTTAGCGACTTTCCGGCATCCCTGCGCCTGCGCTACTGCGCGGCCGCGATCTCCTTGCAGAGGCCCGTTCCCATGTTGCGTGATCCCAGCGTCAAATACCGCCCGTTCCCCCAGGTCGACTTGCCCGACCGGCAGTGGCCGAGCCGCACCATCACCACGCCGCCGCGCTGGCTTTCGACCGACATGCGCGACGGCAATCAGGCGCTGATCGATCCGATGGACAGCGAGAAGAAGACACGCTTCTTCGAGCTGCTGTGCAAGGTTGGACTGAAGGAGATCGAGGTCGGCTTTCCGAGCGCCGGCGCGACCGAGTTCGACTTCATCTCGGGGCTGGTGCAGCAAGCCAAGATCCCGGACGATGTGTTCGTGCAGGTGCTCACCCAGTCCCGGCGCGACCTGATCGAGACGACCTTCCAGAGCGTGCGGGGCGCGAAGCAGGCGATCGTCCATCTCTACAACGCGGTCTCGCCCGCGTGGCGCGAAGTAGTGTTCCGGATGACCCGCGACGAGGTGCGCGAGATCGCCGTCGCCGGCGCCAAGGTGCTGCGCGACGAGGCTGCCAAGCAGCCCGACACCGAGTGGCATTTCGAATACAGCCCGGAAACCTTCTCGACGGCCGAACTCGACTTTTCGGTCGAGGTTTGCGAGGCGGTGATGGAGATACTGCGCCCCACGCCCGAGCGGCCGCTGATCCTCAACCTGCCCGCCACGGTCGAAGCGGCTACGCCGAACATCTATGCCGACCAGATCGAGTGGTTCTGCCGCAACGTGCCGAACCGCGACAGCGTGGTGATCAGCCTGCACACGCACAACGACCGCGGCACCGGCGTCGCGGCGGCGGAACTGGGGCTGATGGCCGGGGCCGACCGTGTCGAGGGCTGCCTGCTGGGCAATGGCGAGCGTACCGGCAATTGCGACCTCGTGACCGTCGCGCTCAACCTGTACACCCAAGGGGTGCATCCCGGGCTCGACCTGTCGAACATCGACGAGATCGTGAACACGGTGAACTATTGCACGAACATCCCCGTCCATCCGCGCACGCCCTATGCCGGCGACCTGGTGTTCACGGCGTTTTCCGGCAGCCATCAGGACGCGATCAAGAAGGGGTTCGCGGCACAGGAAGCGCGCAACGATCAGTTGTGGAACGTGCCCTATCTGCCGATCGACCCGCGCGACCTGGGCCGCGATTACGAGGCGGTGATCCGCGTGAATTCGCAATCGGGCAAAGGCGGGGTCGCCTGGGTGCTCGAGCAGGATCGCGGGTTGAAGCTGCCCAAGCGCATGCAGGCCGACTTCTCGCGCCACGTGCAGGCCCTGGCGGACGAGACTAGCCGCGAGCTCAATGCCGCCGACATTTCGGGGCTGTTCGAGAGGGTGTACCTGCCGGGAGCAAGCGACCGGTTTGCGCTGGTGGACTATGCCGAGAGCGGCGCTGCGGGGGCGCGGACCTTTGCCGGGACGCTGTCGGTGGACGGCGTGCAGCGCTCGGTAAGCGGGCGAGGCAACGGGCTGATTTCGTCGGTAATCGACGCATTGCGCGAGACGTGCGGGGTCGTGCTCGATGTTGTGGACTATAATGAGCACGCGATCGGCCATGGCTCGGACGCACAGGCGGCGGCGTATCTGGAGTGTCGGACTGTCGACGGCGCGACGGTGTTCGGGGCGGGGATCGATGCCGATGTCGCAACGGCTTCGGTGCGTGCGGTGTTGAGCGCGGCGAACCGGGTCTGAGAGGGGCGGTCGGAGCCGTCCTCACGGCAGGTTGGAAGCCTGTTCGCGAACATAAGCGGTCACCCCGGCCTTGTGCCGGGGGCCACGTTGCCGCGCTGGCTGTTGCCTGATCTCTGGTCCGGCGTGTGCCGCCCGGTGGACCCCGGCACAAGGCCGGGGTGACGGTTAGGGGGTCGACTGTAGCGGGCGTTCGCTGGCCAGCATGGGCTCAGGGGTTTCCCTTGCCGCCGTTGGCTCCGATCGAGCCGCCGGTGGTGAAACTGGATTCGTCCGAGGCGAGCAGGACATAGTGGCCGGCGAGTTCCACCGGCTGGCCGGCGCGGCCGAGTGGTGTGTCCTTGCCGAACTCGCCCAGTTGGCCGGGTAGCTGGCCGCCAGCGACCTGGAGCGGGGTCCAGAAGGGACCGGGCGCGACCATGTTGACGCGGATGCCTTTCTTGGCGAGCTGCTTGGCTAGGCCCTTGGTGAAGATCAGGATCGCGCCCTTGGTCGAGGCGTAATCGAGCAGCTCTTCGCCCGGATCATAGCTGTTCACCGAGCCGGTGTTGATGATTACCGCGCCGGGCCGCAGGTGCGGGATCGCCGCCTTGCTGAGGCGGAAGGTGGCGAAGATGTTGGTCTCGAACGTGCGGACCATCTGCTCGTCGCTGATTTCGGAGATGTCGGCCTTGCTCTGCTGATAGGCGGCGTTGTTCACCAGGATGTCGAGCCCGCCCAGGCCGTCCACCGCACGCGCGACGATCTTCTCGCAATTGGCGCGGGTGCGGATGTCCATCGGGATCGCCACGGCCTTGCGCCCGGCACGCTGGATCAGGTCGACAACTTCGCGGGCGTCGGGTTCCTCAGTGGGATAATAGTTGATCGCGACGTCGGCGCCTTCCCGGGCATAAGCGATCGCGGCGGCGCGGCCGATGCCGCTGTCGCCGCCGGTGATCAGCGCCTTGCGTCCGGTCAGGCGGCCCGAGCCGCGGTAGCTGGTTTCGCCGCAATCCGGGCGCGGAGTCATCTTGCCCTGGAGCCCCGGCCATTCCTGCCGCTGCTCGGGGAATGGACCCTTGGTGAACCTGGTTTGCGGGTCGCGGAGCGGCGCCGCTGCGGCTGCGCCCGCCTGCGCCAATGAAGGGGCCGCGGCGGTTGCCGCCAGACCTGCTGCCGCACTGCCCAGCACGCCGCGCCGCGTCGTTCCCTGTTCCGCCATGATGATCTCCTGGAAGTCCCTGCCTTGGACCAACCACGAACGGCGGACGCAGTCGGAAAGTTGCGCAGGTCCAGAAGTTTAGCGGGTGCGCACGATCTCACAGCCGATGCGGGCATCGGGATAGATGTCGAGCTTTACTGAACGGACTTCGACGCGTTGCACCCGCGAATCGCGCAGGGCGAGGGCCGCGATGGCGTCGCAAAACACCTCCTGCAGCTCGAAATGCCGCGAGGCGGCGAGTGCGAGGATGCCGGTCCGCAGGAAGTCGTAATCGACCACAGCATCGATGCGATCTTCGGGCGCTGCTGGATAGCGGCACTCCATTGCCACGGTGATCTGGACGCGCTGGGCGGCTGCGCGCTCGGCAGCGTGGATGCCGAGGCCCATTGCGACTTCGAGACCGTCTAGCAGGATGCGGTACTCAGCCATCGGAGTGCTCCCGAGAAGAGAACATCACGTCGCCGTCGCGCGGCAGGAAGCGCTGGCCACAATCGACGAACAGGTTTTGGCCGGTGATCGAGCGGCTGGTGAGAAGATGCTCAACCGCCGCGGCGACGTCATCGAGCGCGACCGGCTGTTGCAGGAGGTTCTGACGGGCGTGCTCGGCGAATTCCTCAGGCGTCTGGTCGAGGCTGGGCAGCGTGAGGCCAGGCGAGACGGCGTTCACGCGGATGCGCGGCGCGAGCGCGCGGGCGAGCAGTTCGGTCGCGGTGGCGAGTGCGGCCTTGCTGAGGGTGTAGGTGAGGAAGTCCGGATTGAGGTTGGCGAGCTTCTGGTCGAGCAGGTTCACGACCGCCCCGCGCTCGAGATCATCCTGCGCCGCGAGTGCGGAGGCGAGCGCGACGGGGGCGCCGCAGTTGATGCGCATATGCTGGTCGAGCAGCGTGAAGTCAGTCAGCGGCACCGCGTCGAAGGTAAATTGCGAAGCGTTGTTGACTAGGCCTTCGATCGGGCCGCCCAGGCCCTCGCGCGCTGCCTCGATCAACGTCGCGGCGGTAGCGGCGTCGGCTAACTCGCCCGAGACGATGCAGGCAGTTCCGCTGGCCGCTATGATGGCGGCGCGCAGTGCCTCCGCGTCCTCAGGCGCGTGATGGTGGTGGATCGCCACGGCATGGCCGCGCAGGGCGAGGCGGCGGGCGATGGCCGCGCCGATCCGCTTCGCGCCGCCGGTGACGAGGACCCGCATCAATAGCCCATCAATTTGAGCACTTCCTGGCGACTCCGCTCATCCTCGCGGAACACGCCCATCATCCGGCTGGTGACCATGCCGACACCAGGGGTACGCACGCCCCGCGCGGTCATGCAGCCATGCTGCGCCTCGATCACCACCGCGACGCCCTGGGGCTGGAGCCGCTCCCAGATGCAATCGGCAACCTGGGCGGTGAGGCGCTCCTGAACCTGCAGCCGCCGTGCGAAGCCGTGGAGCACGCGCGCGAGCTTGGAAATGCCGACGACGCGGTCCTTGGGCAGATAGGCGATCGACGCCTTGCCGGTGATCGGCGCCATGTGATGCTCGCAATGCGACTGGAACGGGATGCCGGTAAGGAGGACGATGTCGTCATAGCCGCCGACTTCCTCGAACACGCGCTCGAGATGGTGAGCGGGGTCCTCGCCATAGCCGGCGCAATATTCCTTCCACGCGCGTGCGACCCGCAGCGGCGTGTCGCGCAGGCCCTCACGCTCGGGATCGTCGCCGGCCCAGCGGAGCAGTGTGCGGATCGCGTCGGAAACCTCGTCGGGCACCGGGATCTTGGGCAACGGCGCGACGATGTCGCCATCCTCGGGATCCGCGTTGAAGTTCGTCATCTGTCTTCCTCGTGCGTCGCCATTCTCGCCGGCGTCGAAGGCGCCAGCGTTAGTTTGCCCGCCAGCAAAAGCAAAGGCGCGGCCCGCCGAGGATCGGCAGGCCGCGCCAGAGAACCCTGCATGCAGGGGCGTTGCGATCAGTTCTTGTTGAACGCCGCGACGATCTTGAGCTTCACTTCGTCCGAGACGACAGGGGTGCCGTAGGCGACGCCGAAGTCGCTGCGCTTGATCGAGCCCCGGGCTTCGAAGCCGACCGCTTCCTTGCCGCCCATCTGCTCGGGCGCCTTGCCGGCGCCGTAGAAGGAGGCGTCGAGGGTTACCGGCTTGGTTACGCCGTTGAGCGTGAGGTTGCCGGTGACCTTGGCGGTCTGGCCGGTGGCGACCACGCGGGTAGAGACGAACCGCGCATCGGCGGGGTTGGCGCCGAAGAAGTCAGGCTTGCCGCCACCCTGGGGTGCGCGCAGCATGTGGGCGGTGAGGCCAGCGTTGGCGGTGGTGAGCTTCGATACCGGGATCGTGACGTCGACCTTCGCGGCCGAGAGGTTCTTCGGGTCGAGCGTCAGCGTGCCCGAGACATCGCCGAAGATGCCGAAATAAGGCGTGAAGCCGAGATGGTCGACCGTCCACTCGACCAGTGTGTGACCCGGGTCTGCGGTGTAGCTGCCTGCAGTGACGAGTGCGGGGTTCTTGGAGCCCGGCACCTGCATCGCCTGCTGAGCGATGAGCGGAGTGGCAATAGCGAGCGTGGCGGCGAGTGCGATGAAGCGGGCGCGCATGGAAGCCTCCTGTTTGGGAGACGGGAATTTCCGTTGATTCGTTGCGCAGGTCAAACGGCAAGTTGGAAACCGACCGTTTCTGGAGGCAAACCGCAAGCTTGACGACCCACTTCCGTCACCCCGGCTCAAGGCCGGGGGGACGGGAGAGTGAGGGCCCTATGCCGAGCAGATCAGTTCTTGTCCTTGTCGACCAGCTTGTTGGCGCCGATCCAGGGCATCATCGCGCGCAGTTCGGCTCCGACCTGTTCGATCGGGTGGCGCTTGGCGGCGATGCGGCTGGCCTTGAGCTCGGGCTGGCCGGCGCGGTTGTCGAGGACGAAATCCTTGACGAAGCGGCCCGACTGGATGTCGGCGAGGACGCGCTTCATCTCTTTCTTGGTCTCTTCGGTGATGATGCGCGGGCCGGTCTTGATGTCACCATATTCGGCGGTGTTCGAGATCGAATAGCGCATGTTGGCGATGCCGCCCTCATACATCAGGTCGACGATGAGCTTGAGCTCGTGCAGGCACTCGAAATAGGCCATTTCGGGGGCGTAGCCAGCCTCGACCAGCGTCTCGAAGCCGGCCTGGACCAGCGCCGTCGCTCCGCCGCACAGCACGGCCTGCTCGCCGAACAGGTCCGTCTCGCATTCCTCGCGGAAATTGGTCTCGATGATCCCCGAACGGCCACCGCCGACGCCGCTGGCATAAGCGAGCGCGACGTCATGGGCGTTGCCGCTGGCGTCCTGGTGGATCGCGATCAGGCAGGGGACGCCTCCGCCGCGCACATATTCGCTGCGCACCGTGTGACCCGGGCCCTTGGGTGCGATCATGATCACGTCGATGTCCTTGGGCGGCTCGATCAGACCGAAATGGACGTTGAGGCCATGGGCGAAGGCCAGTGCGGCACCCGGCTTGAGATTGCCCTTGAGATCGGCCTCGTAGATCGCGGCCTGATGCTCGTCGGGGGCGAGGATCATCAGGATGTCGGCCCAGCTGGCGGCTTCCTGGTTGCTCATCACCTGGAATCCGGCGTCCTGCGCTTTCTTGGCGGAGGGCGAGCCGGGGCGCAGCGCGATCGCGACGTTCTGGACGCCGCTGTCGCGCAGGTTCTGAGCGTGGGCGTGGCCTTGCGAGCCATAGCCGAGGATGGCGATGTTCTTGGACGAGATCAGGTTCAGATCGGCGTCGCGATCATAATAGACACGCATGGTGGTTCAGTCCCTCTTCGGGTGATGTGGAAAGGTTAGGCGGGCTCGGCGCCGCGCGAGATCGCGACGATGCCGGTGCGGGCGACTTCGACTAGGCCGACCTCGCGCATCAGCTCGACGAACTTGTCGATCTTGTCCGAACCGCCCGTGACTTCGAACACGAAGCTTGCGATCGTCGCGTCGACCACGCGGGCGCGGTAGACCTCGGCCAGGCGGAGCGCCTCGATCCGATGGTCGCCGGTGCCGGCGACCTTTACCAAAGCCAGCTCGCGCTCGACATGCGGGCCGAGTGCGGTGAGGTCGGTGACCTTGTGCACCGGCACCAGCCGCTCGAGTTGGGCGATGATCTGTTCCATCACATGTGCGGAAGCAGAGGTGACGATGGTGATGCGCGACACCGCCTCGTCCTCGGTGATGTCGGTCACCGTGAGGCTTTCGATGTTGTAGCCGCGCGCGGTGAAGAGGCCGGCGATCCGGGCGAGGATGCCAGGTTCGTTGTCGACGATCACGGCGAGCGTGTGGCGCTCGCGCTGTTCTTCCTTGATGTGCATGCCCTTAGACCAGTGCCTTGGCTTCGTCGTCCATCTCGCCGGAGACTTCATTTGCCTGGAGAATCATGTCGGTATGGGCGGCTCCGGAGGGGATCATCGGGAAGCAGTTTGCGAGTTTGGCGACGCGGCAATCGACTAGGACTGGACCATTATAAGCGAGCATCTCGTTGACGCCGGAGGCGAGGTCGGAGAGGCGCTCAATCTTGATCCCCTTCCAGCCATAAGCCTCTGCAAGCATTACGAAATCTGGAAGTGCATCGCTGTAGCTCTGCGAATAGCGCGACTGGTAGGTCAGTTCCTGCCACTGACGCACCATTCCCATGTACTCATTGTTTAATATGAAGATTTTGACCGGCAGCCGGTATTGCGCCGCCGTCGCCAGCTCCTGAATATTCATCTGAATCGACGCTTCGCCGGCGATATCGATCACCAAAGCGTCCGGATTGCCGAGCTGCGCACCGATCGCGGCGGGCAAACCATAGCCCATCGTGCCCAGCCCGCCGCTGGTCAGCCACTTGTTCGGCTCCTCGAACCCGAAATGCTGGGCGGCCCACATCTGGTGCTGGCCGACCTCGGTGGTGATGATCGGCTGACGGTGCCGGGTCGCCTCGTACAGCGCCCGCACGGCGCGCTGGGGCATGATGACCTCGCCCCGATCCTCGAAGCCGAGACAGTCGGCCGCGCGCCACCCCTCGATCCGCCGCCACCATTCGGACAAATCGGGCTTGGGGTGTTCGCGCTGCTTCCACACCGCGACCATCTCGCGCAGCGCCGCGCCGACATCGGCGATGATGGGCAGATCGACGCGGACATTCTTGTTCACGCTCGACCGGTCGATATCGATATGGACCTTGCGCGCATGCGGCGCGAAGGCGTCGAGCCGGCCGGTGACGCGGTCGTCGAAGCGCGAGCCGAAGGCGATGATGAGATCGGCCTTGTTCATCGCCCAATTGGCTTCGTAGGTGCCGTGCATGCCGAGCATGCCGAGCCATTGCGGCGACGAGGCCGGCAGCGCGCCCAGGCCCATCAGCGTGGAGGTGACCGGCGCGCCGGTGAGCGCGGCCAGCTCGCGCAGCAGGCGCGACGCCTCCGGCCCCGAATTGATGATGCCGCCGCCGGTGTAGAACACCGGGCGCTCGGCCGCGGCCAGCATGTCGACCGCTTCCTGGATCAGCGCGGCATCGGGCTCGGTCTGCGGGCGATAGGTCTTGTGCTGGATCGGACCCGCCGGAGTGTACTCCGCGGTCGCGACCTGAACATCCTTGGGGATGTCGATCACGACCGGGCCAGGACGGCCGGCGGTGGCGATGTAGAATGCCTCGCGCACCGTGTCGGCGAGCTTGGCGGGATCCTTCACCAGATAGTTATGCTTGGAACAGTGGCGGGTGATGCCGACCGTGTCCGCTTCCTGGAAGGCGTCGGTGCCGATCAGCGCGGTGGGCACCTGACCGGTGATGACGACCATCGGGATCGAATCGAGCAGCGCGTCGGTGATGCCGGTGACCGCGTTGGTCGCGCCGGGACCCGACGTGACGAGCACCACGCCGGGCTTGCCGGTCGAGCGGGCATAGCCCTCCGCAGCATGGGTCGCCGCCTGTTCGTGACGGACGAGGATGTGGCGGATGCCGTTCGGGTTTTCGGCCTGCTTGAACAGCGCGTCGTAGATCGGAAGCACCGCGCCGCCCGGATAGCCGAACACGACCTCCACACCGAGGTCGGTCAGTGCCTGGATCAGGATGTCGGCGCCGCTCTTCTCGGCCACTGGTTGTTCCTTCCGAATTCGCATGCGCAGCATGGCTGCGGGAGCGGCCTGCTACCGGTACAAAAACTACGCGTCAAGCCCTATGAAAGCAACTTAGTTTCAAATGTGGCCATCAGCTTGTTTGTTTCTGTCTCGTTTTCGCGTCGCCAATCCGGCGGCGGCTGGCGGCGGAACCAGGTATATTGCCGCTTGGCATATTGGCGGCTGGCAAGCGCGCCCTGCGCCACAGCCTGGTCGGCGTCGATCTCGCCGGCAAGTAATGCCCGCATTTCGGGCACGCCGATCGCGCGCAATATCGGAGCGTCGTGCGGGACATCGGTGCGCGCGAGCAGCGCGGCGGCTTCCTCGCGGCCCTGATCGACCATGAGGCGGAAGCGGTAATCGATACGCGCACCGAGCCAATCGCGATCGGGAAGCAGGACCAGCGGGGCGAGGCGGATCTCACCGGCGATGCCGCCGACCCGATCGGATTGCCAGGCGGCGAGGGGCTTGCCGGTCGCGCGCACCACTTCGAGCGCGCGGGCGACGCGCAGGGTGTCCGCTGGATTGAGCCGCGCGGCGGCTTCGGGATCGAGCGCGGCAAGCGCGACATGCGCCTGCGCCACCGGGAGCGCGCGGATTTCGGCACGGATCGCGGGGTCGATCTCCGGCACCGGCGCGATGCCGTCGAGCAGGGTGCGCAGATACATGCCGGTGCCGCCGACCAGGATGGGGAGACGGCCCTGCTGGTGCGCTTCGGCGATGGCGGCGCGCGCCTCGACCGCCCAGCGCGCGGCGGAATAGGGCTCGGCACCGTCGACGTGACCGAACAGGCGGTGCGGTACGGAGGCTTCCTCCGCTTCGCTGGGGCGGGCGGTGAGGATGCGCAGATCGGCATAGACCTGCATCGAATCGGCGTTGATGACCGTGCCGCGATATTTCCGCGCCAGCGCCAGCGCGAGTGCGGACTTGCCGCTCGCGGTCGGCCCTGCGATGAGCGCGACCATTGGGCGCTCAGGGCTATCGGCAGGGGAAGTCATGTTCATCGCGACGCTTATAGCAGAGGGGTTGACCGCTGGGCAGCTTGGCGAGGCAGCCGACCGGCTGGCGGGCGTGGATTGTGCGCCGGGCGCCTGGCACTGGATCGACGAGGGACGCGCGGCCGACCTGCTGTTCATGTCGCATCCGCAGGCGGCGCGCGCAGCGCTGGAAGGGGCGTTTCCGGCCACCGACGTGATCGTCCAGCCCCAGGCGGGCCGTGCGAAGATGCTGCTGGTGGCGGACATGGATTCCACCATGATCACGGTGGAGTGCATCGACGAGCTGGCCGATTATGCCGGCATCAAGGCGCAAGTCGCCGAAGTAACCGAGCGGGCGATGCGTGGCGAGCTGGACTTCGCCGCGGCGCTGGACGCGCGCGTGGCGCTGCTCGAGGGGCTGGAGGAAGGTGCGATCGACCGCTGCCTGGACGAACGGGTGCGGTTGTCGCCGGGCGCGAGCACGCTGGTGAAGACGATGCGCGCGCACGGTGCGATGACTATTCTCGTGTCGGGCGGGTTCACCCGCTTCGCCGAGCCGGTGGGCGAGCGGCTGGGGTTCGAGCGCGTGATCGCCAACGTCCTGGAGATCGCCGGGGGCGTGCTGACCGGTACGGTGACCAAGCCGATCGTCGACAGCACGACCAAGGAGACGACGCTGCTGGGTGCGCTGGCGGAACGCGGGCTGGCGCCGGAAGCCTCGCTGGCAGTGGGGGACGGCGCCAACGACCTGGCGATGATCCGCCGCGCGGGGCTGGGGGTGGCATACCGCGCCAAGCCGATCGTCGCGGCGGCCGCGGGCGTGCGGCTGGACCATGCGCCGCTGGATGCGCTGCTATGGGCACAAGGCGTGCCGATGCGCGACTGGGTGCGCTAAAGGCGGAGCAGAGTCGCCGCGGTGCTCGGTGGCGAGGCACCGCGGAAACACCGCTCCGCGCAGACGGTGTCAGGCCGGGTCGGTCAAGCGGTCAGCTCGGCACGGGTGTCGTCAACCGGTGACAGCTGACGGACCTCGGCCAGCGCTGCGTCGATCGCTGCACGCCGCGCGTCTTCGCCGCGTCCCAGTCCCTCGGCGATGATGAAGTGGAGGTCGGTGACGCCGATAAAGGTGAAGGCCGACCGCAGCAGCGTCTCGGCATGCTCGAAGGCGGCATAGGGCGCGCCGTCATGATAGACATTGCCGCGCGCCAGGGCGACGATCACGCGCTTGCCGGCGACGAGGCCGACCGGACCGGTCTCGCCATAAGCGAAGGTCTTGCCCCGCACGGCGATGCGATCGATCCACGCCTTGAGCTGGCTGGGGATCGAGAAATTGTAGAAGCCCGCGCCGATCACGACGACATCGGCGTCGAGGAGCTGTTGAACGTCCGCGCCGGTATCGAGCGTCATGAAGGTGTCGAGCGTCAAATGGGCGAGCGGTTCGGCCACCAGGTCGCGATAGACGACGCCGATGCCCGGATCGGTTTCGCGCAACCGTTCGATCACAGCGGCGGAGATCGCGCGGCTGGCCGATCCAGCCCCCATGATGCTGGAGTCGATATGCAGGACGTTCATTGGTGATCTCCGGTCTGGATTTGTGACCAGGGTCAGCTATGTGACCAGTACCGCGCCGCCAAGAACGCATATTTCTAGGACCAGGTCACATGGATAGGGCTGCCCCCGTCTGCACGAGCGACCACTGCCGCAAGCTGAGCGGAGTGTTGAACATCGTCGGCGACAAGTGGACGGTGATGGTGGTGCGGGCGCTGATCGAGCATCCGCGGCGCTTCAACGACATCAAGCGCACGATCGGCGGGATCTCGCAGCAGATGCTGACGCGCACGCTCAAGGCGCTGGAACGCGACGGCATGGTGCGCCGCACCGTGCATCCGACAGTGCCGCCGCAAGTCGAATATGCGCTGACCGTGCTGGGGCACTCGCTCGCGCTACCGCTTCGCGAGCTGGGAGCCTGGGCGGGGGAGCATATCGAGGAAATCGAGCGCAACCGGCTGCACTATGACGTGAGCAGGGGCGTCGACGTCGGCCGCTGACCGGGGGAACCCGACCGGCCCACGCTGGGAACGGGAGCGGATAGGAAAAGGGGCCGAAGAAAAAGGGGCGCCCGCTTTCGCGGACGCCCCTTCCGGTCGATCTGACTAGGTGCGAACAGGTTTCCCCGTTCGTCGGCCAGGTATCAGATGCCGTTCGACAGGTTGGTGTCGGCGTCATGGGTGCGCATGTCGTCCGCCTTGTTCTCGCCGTCGGCGCGCACTGCGTCGGCCTGGTTCTCGAGGCTGGCCTCGGCACCGGTCGTCGTGACGTTGTCGGCGGCGTCTTCGAGATTGTCCGCTACTGCTTCAGCGTTCGCTTCGATGTTGTCGGCAGCCTGCTCGCGCGCGCTGTTGTTGCAAGCCGAGAGCGACAGTGCGCCGATGACGACTGCAGCGGCAAAAATCTTCTTCATAATGCGTCACCCTTTTGCGTGATTGATAGCCGGTATGTCCGTAAAGTTAGTGGACGATCGAATCAACCTTGTTTCAGAGGCGTAACACCAGAGCGGTTTTTGCATCGCCGCTGCCGGGGTTGCGGGGCTGGGGATGCCCGGAACGGGCGGTCAGTAGCCCAGCCAGAGCCGCAGCGGATTGGCCGGGTTGGCGAGCAGCTTGGCGGTGAGCGCCAGCGACATGACCACCAGCAGCGGGCGGACGCCGCGGCCGCCAAAGCGCATCGCGGAGTGCGCGCCGAGCTGATTGCCGGCGACCGAGGCGGCCGCCATGGCGAGGCCGAGGACCCACAGCACCTTTCCCGAGACGATCAGCACGAGCAGGCCGGCGATGTTGCTGGCGAAGTTGAGGAACTTGGCATGGGCGATGGCGCGGACGAGCCCCAGGCCGGCGAGCGCGACCAGGCTGGTGGTGAAGAACGAGCCGGTGCCCGGGCCGAAGAAGCCGTCGTAGAAGCCGATCGCGGCGAGCAGGAGGAGCAGCGCGGCAGGGCCGAGGCGGGCATGGCGGTCCTCCTCCCCCATGCGCGGAGCGAGCAGGAAATAGACCGCCATCGCGACCAGCAGCAGCGGCATCAGCGCGGAAAGGAAGGACGAGTCGATCGACTGGAGCGCATAGGCGCCGAGCGCGGAGCCGATGAAGACGCACAGGGCGGGCAGGCCGAAGCGGCGAAAGTCGATATGCCCCTTGCGCGCGAAGGCGAGAAAGGCGCCGCCGGTGCCGCAGCTGCTCTGGAGCTTGTTGGTGGCGATTGCCGAGACCGGCGGGATGCCGGCGGCGAGCAGCGCGGGGAGCGTCAGCAGCCCACCGCCGCCGGCCAGCGCGTCGATGAAGCCGGCGAGGAAGGCGATGGCGGCCAGGCCGGCGACGAGCTCGAACGGGAGGTGCATGGCGCCTCCCTTAGGCCGGGCCGATCAGCGGGTGAAGGTGAAGCTGAGCGAGAGACCACCCGAGAACTGGTCGCGCGAACCATAAGCGCGGGTGATCGGCGAATCGGCGGCGTCGCGGACCAGCCGGTCATATTTGACATAGCCGTAAAGGCCCCAGGTGTCGGTCAGCTGGTAGAGCGCGGTGGCGCTGGCGCCCGCCGCGTGCACGCCGCCGCGAGGGCGGAACTGCGGCAGCCCGGTCGCCGCCGACTCGCGGGGATCGACGCTGAAATAGGCGCGCTGATACTTGCTGTCGGACAGCGAGACGCGCGGGCCCAGCGAGAACAGCCAGCGGTCGCCGTCGCGCACGACATAGTCGAGGCTGAGGTTGCTCACGAGGCCGCCATGGCCGTTGACGCCCTGGCGCAGCTCGGCATGCGCGCGCAGCTGGGGGGCTAGCCAGGCCTGGGCGAAGCCGCCGAGCTCGATGGTGGTGCCGACTTCGTCGATCGGCGCGTCGACTTCCTCTCGGCGGCGGCTGCCCTCGATGTTGAAGGTCGGGCCGATCGCGATGCCGCTGGTGCGGATCAGCGGGATGGCGGCGCTTTCGTCGGCCGCCTCGAAGGCGAAGGGGCGGTCGCCGCGCGTGGTCGACACGTCGATCAGCGGGCGGAGCTTGAGCTCGTCGGAGCCGGGGTAGCTCGGCACCCATTGCGGCCCGAGCGCGAGCCGGATGCGGCGCGGCTCGCGCGGGCCGTCCTGCCCCTGCGCACAAGCGAGCCCGGGGGCGAGAAGGGCGAGGGCCGCGCCGGCGGCCAGCAGGATGTGCTTGGGCATGGTCCGGCAGAGTCGCAGAAGGCCCCGCGTCGCGCAATCGCTTAGTTCAGCGCGGCACCGGCACGCAGGGCGCGACCCGGGCGCAGGATGCCGCGGCCTCGGCGCGCGAGGCGTAGGGGCCGACCAGCAGCTTGGTGAGGCTGCCGGCCTTCACGTAATAGGCTTGGCGGCCCGAGAAGCGGCCCGAGACCTGGCCCCACAGGCGCCGGGCGTTGCCGGGATCGCCGAACGCGCCGAGCTGGACGCGCCAGCCGCCGTCGCGCGCCGGGGCAGGGCGAGGTGCGGGGGTGGGGCGGGGCGCCGGGCGCCTGGTCTCGGGGGAAATTGCGAACGGCGCGGGCTTGACGGCGACAGCGCGCGGCGGCGGGGGGGCTGCTTCCGCGACTTGGACCGGGGGAAGCGGGCGGGGGCCGCGGGCATAATCCTGCTCCATGCGGCGGGCGAGCGCCTGCCCCTTTTGCCGGTCGTCGACGGGCACATATTGGTCCATCTGGGCCAGCGCCTTGGACGCCGCGTCGAGCCCGGCGTGCGAGGCGCGGACGGTGAGCGCATAAGCGCGCACCCAGTCCTTGGCGGCACCGTCGCCGTTGAACAGCATGATGCCCAGGACGTACTGGGCGCGGGCGTCGCCGCGGGCGACGGCGCGCTCGAGCCAGGGCAGCGCCTCGGGACGGCGGCCGTTCTCGAACAGGGCGAGACCGTAATTGGCCTCGGCCTGTTCGTGCCCCTGGCGGGCGGCGCGGCCATACCATTGCTCGGCGAGCGCGAGATCGACCGGCACGCCGCGGCCGAGCTTATAGGCCTGGCCGAGGTTGAACTGCGCGTCGGCATTGCCGGCGTTTGCGGCACCGCGCCAGCGCTCGACCGCGGCGCGGTATTCGCCGCGTTCATACGCCTCGACCCCGGCCTTGACCGGGTCGTCCTGGGCAAGGGCGGGCGTCGTCGCGAGCAGCGCGCCCGCAGCCAAGAGGATCGGCAACAGCTTCATTTCATCCACCCCATACGCACCGCCCAGCCACGTTCCGGCCAAATGCCCGAGGCGGCGGTGCCCATCGTCCTAAAATGCCAGTTAACCTGCATTTGGCAAAGATTTCCTTAGCCATCGCGCAAGGCCCCACAGCGACGGCCCCGGCCCGCGTTAACCTGTTCTTAGAGCCGGGCATGGCATTGGGCAGGCTGCACTTACCGGAGGGATCGAGGGGCTACATGCGCGTTCTGGCGATGGCATCGCAGAAGGGCGGATCGGGCAAGACCACGCTGAGCGGGCACCTGGCGGTGCAGGCACAGCTGGCCGGCCACGGCCCCGTCGTCCTTATCGACATCGATCCGCAAGGGTCGCTGTCCGACTGGTGGAACGAGCGGGACACCGACCTGCCGGCGTTCGCGCAGACCACGGTCGCGCGACTGGCGGGGGACCTGGAGGTCCTGCGCCAGCAAGGCTTCAAGCTGGCGGTGATCGATACGCCGCCCGCGATCACCATGGCGATCCAAAGCGTGATCCAGGTGTCCGAGCTGATCGTGATCCCGACTCGCCCCAGCCCGCACGATCTGCGCGCCGTGGGTGCCACGGTGGATCTGTGCGAGCGCGCCGGCAAGCCGCTGATCTTCGTGGTCAACGCCGCGACTCCGAAGGCGCGAATCACCTCCGAAGCCGCAGTGGCACTGTCCCAGCACGGCACGGTGGCGCCGATCACGCTGCACCACCGCACCGATTTCGCCGCGTCGATGATCGACGGGCGCACGGTCATGGAGACCGACCCGCGCGGAAAGTCCGCGGCGGAAGTCACTGCGCTGTGGACCTATATCTGCGACCGGCTCGAGAAGAATTTCCGCCGCACCGTGTTCACCGCTCCCGCAGCGATGGCGCATTTCGGCACGCCCCGGCCCGCGGGCGGCTTTGGCCGCCGCGTGGTGAGCTGAGGAACCCACGATGATCAGCAATCCCAAGCCGATGGCTTCGCTCTCCTCGGGCCTGCTCGCCCGCAAGGGGCACGCCCGCCCAGCGATGCGCCCGCAAGGCTTTGTCGGGCTCAACCCCGCGACCGCGCAGGACGATCTCGGCTGGAACGACATGGGCGACGACGCCCTGTACCCGGACCTGGGCGGCGAGCCCGTGCCTGCGCCCCGCGGCAAGCCCGTGGTGCTGCGCCAGCGTGACATGCTCGGCAAGCAGTTCGGCGCGGCCGAAGCACCGGCCCCCGAAGTTCAGGCCCCCGAAGTTCAGGCAGATGCTCCTCTGGAGCCGCAGGCTGCCGAGCCAGTCCTGGCCGCGGCCGCGGAGGCACCGGTCGAGGCCGTGGCACCCGCTCCGGTAGCGCTACCCACGGCAGAGGCTCTGCCGAGCGCGATCGTGCAAGTCGTCCGCGAAGTTTCCGCACGCAAGACCAAGGCCGCCTTCACGCTCCGGCTCGACCAGGAACGGCATCTTCGGCTGCGGCTGGCATCGGTGGTGACGCGCCGTTCGGCGCAGCAGCTGGTGTGCCAGGCGCTGGACCAATTTCTCGAATCTCTCACCGACGTCGAGGCGCTGGCGCGTCAGGTCGGCTCGACCAAGCCCCAGGGGTGAAGGACAGGACCATGAACACCCGCAAGATCAAATTCGGATTGTCCGCGCTCACGCTGGGCGGCATGGCCGTCGCCGGCATGGCGAGCCAGGGGCTGACCATCTCGGCCTTTGCCGCCAACGCGCCGAGCGCCAAGAAGGGGGCGGCGGCGGCCAATGCCGCGCGCAAGGCAGTGGCCAAGCGCCAGGGCGACAAGGCGGTGCAGCAGGCCGAAATCGCAGTCGCGAACGATCCGACCAACGCCGAATACCGCGCGCTGCTGGGCCAGGCCTATCTGCTCGCCGGGCGGTTCGCTTCGGCATCGCAGGCGCTGAGCGACGCGCTGACGCTGAACCCGCAGGATGGCGCAGTGGCGCTGAACCTGTCGCTCGCCAAGATCGCGCAGGGCGATTGGGCGGGTGCGCGGGCGATGCTGCAGGCCAATGCCGCGCAGATCCCGGCAAGCGATCGCGGACTGGCGTTCGCGCTGGCGGGCGATCCGGTGACCGCGGTCGACATCCTGATGCCGGCGGCGCGCGACGCGAGCGCGACCGCCAAGACCCGGCAGAACCTGGCGCTGAGCCTGGCGCTGACCGGGCGTTGGAAGGAAGCCGCCGAGATCGCGGCGATGGACGTGTCGCCCGACCAGCTGCAGGCGCGGCTTGCCGGCTGGGTGCAGTTCGCGCGGCCGACCAACGCCTATGACCAGGTCGCGTCGCTGTTGAACGTGCAGCCGGTGGCGGATGCCGGCCAGCCGGTCGCGCTGGCATTGTCGCAGCAACCCAATGTGGCGGTGGCCGCAGCGCCGGCGCCCGCCGCATCGTCGGTCGATCAGTTCATGCCCGGTGTGCCGGCCAATGCCGGCGCCGTGCTGGCGGACGCCGCTCCCGCCGAAGCGCCTGCCGAGGCTGCGCCCGAGCCGGTGCAGGTCGCCGGTACCGGGCCGCAGGTGGTGTTCGGCGCGCGCAGCGAAGTGGTGCAGCCGGTGGCGGCGGTCCGCGTCGCTTCGGTGCCTGCCGCTCGTGCCGCAGCGGCGCCCGCCGCTTCGATGCGGGCCGACAAGCCCGTGCGCGTGGCCAAGGCGGTCGCGCCGAAGCCGGCAGCCGAGCGGGCGAGCCGCCAGGCCGGGAATTATTACGTGCAGCTGGGCGCCTATGCCAATGCCGCGGTCGCGCGGGATGGCTGGGCCCGCTATGCGCGCCGGGTGCCCGGGCTCGCCGGCGTGACGCCGCAGGGCATGAACGTTTCGACCGCAGCCGGGACCTTCTATCGGCTGTCGGTCGGCGGCTTCGCCCGGCAGGACGCCAACGCGCTGTGCCGCCAGGTAAAGGCGAGCGGCGGCATCTGTTTCGTACGCGGCACCGCCGGGGAACAGGTCGCGGCGTGGGTCAAGGGACGGACGCAGGTGGCGTCGCGCTGACGGCGCCGCACTGACGGGGATGGAGTAAGCGAAGCGGTCGGGGCCTTAGTGCCTCGGCCGTTTCTCTTTGTGCGCCGGGTATCCTTTTATGCTCCTCTCCCAAGGCGGCGATGGCATGTGCAGCATGATGGGGGGAGGAAGCCCCGCTGGCTGATTGCTTACCTCCCCCTCCGTCATCCCCGTTGGCGCGGGGCTGCCACCTCCCCCTGGCGGGGGAGGATTGAAGGGCTCCACTCTATCGCTCGTGACCAGGAGAGGAGGGGGGTTCGGTCAGGCGACCGGGGTGCCGCCCTTGTAGAGCGCTAGCACCTTGCCCTGGACGGGGAGGCCGTCAAAGGGGGTGTTGCCGGCGCGGGCGGCCATGCGGGTGGCGTCGATCAGCCAGGGGGCGCCTTCGTCGAGGACGATGAGATCGGCGGGCATGCCGGGCTCCAGCGTGCCGGTTTTCAGGCCGAGGACGCGGGCGGGATTGGCCGCCAGCAGCGCGAACAGGCGCTCGATCGGCAGGACTTCGTCGCGGACCAGGCCGAGGCTCAGCGCGAGCAGGGTGCCGGCGCCCGACATGCCGGGCTCCGCATCGTTGAAGGGGAGGCGCTTTTCCTCCGGGCCGCGAGGGTCGTGGCCCGAAGACAGCACGTCGACCGTGCCGTCGCGAACGGCTTCGCGCGCCGCCTGGCGGTCGCTTTCGTCACGCAGCGGCGGCGAGAGGCGGGCATAGGTGCGGAAGTCGCTGACGGCGATGTCGGACAGCAGCAGGTGCGCCGGAGTGATGCCGCAGGTGACGCGAACGCCGCGGCGCTTGGCCGCGCGGATCAGGTCGAACCCGGCGGCGGTGGTGACCTGGCGGAAATGGATGCGCGCACCGGTCTCCTCGGCCAGCATCACGTCGCGGGTGATGGCGAGCGCTTCGGCGATGGCGGGCGCGGCGGGCAGGCCGAGGCGGGTGGCGGTTTCTCCCTCGGTAGCCGCGGCTCCCTCGGCGAGGCCGCCATCCTCCGCGTGCACGACCACGGTGAGACCGCAGTCATGCGCGTAGGCCAGCACCTTGCGCATCGTGCCCGAGGAGGCGATCCAGCGGCGGCCGGTGGCGACCGCCAGAGCGCCGGCGGAGGCGTTGAGCGCCATTTCGGCGAGGTCGCTGCCCTGGAGGCCCTGAGTCGCGGCGGCGAGCGGGTGGACCCAGAGCGCCGGCTTGCCCGAAAGGGCGGCGCGGCGGACGATGCCGGGATCGTCGAGCACCGGCGACTGATCGGGCATCAGCCCGACGCGGGCGATGCCTCCGGCGCGGGAGGCCTTGCGGTCGACCGCGAACACGCCGAGGTCCACGATCGCGGGGGCGACGGTCTTGCCGCGCACGTCGATGCGCTCGGCATCGCTGGGGATCTCGAAATCGCCGATGGCGGCGATGGTCTCGCCTTCGACCAGCAGGGCGCCGGTCGTGGCACCCTTGGCGGGGCAGACCAGGCGTGCATTGAGGAACACGGTCTTCATGCCCAGCCCTCCACGCCGCGCGCCCTGCGGGTCAGTACGTCGAGGCAGGCCATGCGGACGGCGACGCCCATCTCGACCTGTTCGGTGATCGCGCTGCGTTCGGGGTGATCGGCGACGCTCGAATCGATCTCGACGCCGCGGTTCATCGGGCCGGGGTGCATGACGAGCGCGTCGGGCTTGGCGCGGGCGAGGCGTTCGGGAGTGAGGCCGTAGCGCAAGTGGAATTCGCGGGTGGAGGGGATGTAGCCACCGGACATGCGCTCGTTCTGGACGCGGAGCATCATCACGACGTCGGCGCCTTCGAGCGCTTCGTCGAAGTCGGTGAAGGGCTGGACGTACATCCGCTCGATCGCGGCGGGCATCAGCGTGGGCGGGGCGACGACACGCACCTCGGCGGCGAGCGCGGTGAGCGAGAGCATGTTGGAGCGGGCGACTCGGCTGTGGAGGATGTCGCCGCAGATCACCACGCGCTGGCCGCCGATGCGGCCGCGGCGGCGGCGAATGGTGAGCGCGTCGAGCAGTGCCTGGGTCGGGTGCTCGTGCCAGCCGTCGCCGGCATTGAGCACCGGGCAGTCGACCTTCTGCGCGATCAGGTCGACCGCGCCCGAGCTGGAATGGCGGATGACGATGACGTCGGCACGCATCGCGTTGAGCGTGACGGCGGTGTCGATCAGGGTCTCGCCCTTCTTCACGCTCGATTGCGCGGCGTGCATGTTGACGACGTCGGCGCCCAGGCGCTTGCCGGCGATCTCGAACGATAGCAGCGTGCGGGTGGAGTTTTCGAAAAAGGCATTGATCTGAGTCAGGCCCTCGAGGCGCTTGTCGCTCTTGGCGCGGGTCCGGTTGGCCTCGACCCATTGTTCCGCCTCGTCGAGGAGGAACGTGATCTCGTGCGGCTGGAGGCCGGCGATGCCGGTCAGATGCCGGTGTGGAAAGGCGGCGCGGCCGGGAAGCTGGGCCGCGGGGCTGTGGTCGGAGGCGTGCATTAAAGGCGCTGGGTAGCGGGCGGCGGCGCGGGGCGCAAGCGATCGGTCAGGCCCCGCACGGGATCGATAGCGCGGCGCGCGGGAACCGAGCGGCCCGATCGGAGCTTAGAGATCTGGGTCGCGCCGTACGTCAACCACCATGTGGAGGGCCAGTATGCCTGTGTTCCGACTGACGCTGCGACACGGAGTCGTGGAGCCACTGGACGATATCGAGCTGCCGGATGTCGGCCAGGCGCGGCTGCATGCGATCCGCCGGGCGGGCGAAGTGCTGCAGGCACAGCCGGAGCGGGCGATCGGGCAGGATCTGCGGGTCGAGGTGAGCACGAGCGAGGGACTGCTGCTGTTCAGCGTGATCGTGATCGGCGTCGAGTCGGCGGCGGCCCAGCTGGACCGGAGCTGAGGGACGAGCATGTGCGCGCCGCCGAGCGCGCTCAGACGTTGACGAGGCGGTCGATCGCGGCCTGAAGGATGTGCGCGGCGGCCATGTTGTCGACCATCTCGGCGCGGCGGGCGCGGCTGAAATCCTGCTCGATCAGCGTGCGTTCGACCGCGACGGTGGACCAGCGTTCGTCCCACAACAGGATCGGCACGCCCATGTCGTCGAGATTGCGGGCGAAGGCGCGGGTCGACTGGGTGCGCGGGCTGTCGGTGCCGTCGAGGTTGAGGGGGAGGCCGATCACCAGGCCCTTGACCGACTGCGCGGCGATGAGGGTGGCGAGTTCGGCCTTGTCCTTGGTGAACTTGGTGCGGCGGACCAGCTGTGCGGGCGAGGCGAAGCTCCAGCCGGCGTCGCACAAAGCAGTGCCGATCGTCTTGGTGCCGACGTCGAGGCCGAGCAGGCGGCCGCCGGCGGGCAGGGCGGCATGGTAGGCGGCGGCATCGAGGGTGATCATCGCGCGGCCTCATATGCCTTTAGCCGGCGCTCGGCGTCCTGGCGGGTGTTGGCCCAGAACAGGCTGTAGTCGAAGACGTGGTAGTTGTTGCCGGGCAGGACATACTGGCCGAAATCGGGAGCGCTGCCGCCGATCATCAGGAAGCCGCGGCCCTCGCAGCGGGCGGGTACCGACTGCGTGACGAGGCGGGCCGACTGGAAGTTCTGGTCCGGGATAAGCGTGCCGAGATTGGCCGAGGCGGGGGCCGCACCGCCCTGGTTGCCGGTCAGCGGGTTGGTGCAGACCATCGGGGTGCCAGCGCGGGGCTTGCCGGTGAAGCCGGCGGTCGCGTCGAAGGTGTCGACGATCAGCGACGGGTCGGCGGGCTCGGCGAAGCTCTGCCAGGAGAGGATGCAGCCGGACTGGTCGGCGGCGGCGCAGGCGGGCAGGCCCATCTTGGGAAGATCGGCGGTGAGCGAGACCGGCCAGCCGACGACATAGGCGGCGACGATGCGGCGAGCTATCGGCCTGCCGGCGATGCGGTCCACCAGCAGGCGCGACAAGTGGAGCGCGCCCTGGCTGTGGCCGGCGAGGATGATCGGGCGGTCGCCGGCTTCGCGCACGAACCGGTCGAACGCGGCGAGCACGTCGCGATAGGCGAAGTCGAGCGCCTGGGCTGCCGCGGCCTTGTTGGTCAGGAACGCGCCGAAGGTCGCCTGGCGGTATCGCGGCGCCCAGATCGCGCCGACGCCGTTGAACGCGCTGGCCTGGCCGCGCAGGAACAGGGCGGCGCGGGTGTTGGCGTCGGCATTGTCGAGCGGGGCGTTCCAGGTCTTTGTGTCGAGGAACGAGGTCGGGTGGATGAAGAACACCGCGGCCTTCGGCGCGGCGGCGGGCTGGTAGCCGGTCGGGGTCCATAGCGCGGGATTGCCGGGCTTGTCGGGCCGGGCGATCCACAGGTCGGGGCTGGCATAGGCGTCGGCGCCGGTCGGCTGCAGCGCCACGACCTCGCCTGACGGCACCATGAACCGGCGCATCAGCTGGATGCCGTAAAGGCGGTAGGCGAGCAGGGCGGCGAGGGCGAGCACTACCAGGAATACGACGGCGTAGAGGAACTTCCTGGCCAAACTCGGTCTCCCTTGGGCGAGGCTGCATGACGGGCGGGGCCGCTCACCCGTGCGACATGGGTGCTGCCGATGCAAGCGGGGGGCCATATTAGCGTTGCGCGTGGCGCTCGCGTGATGCTAGCCGCACGCCATGTCCGTAGACACTGCAACCGTGAAGAAAGTGGCGAGCCTCGCCCGGATCGCGATCAGCGATGCCGATGCCGAGCGCCTGGCGCCCGAACTCAACAACATTCTGGGCTGGATCGAGCAGCTGGGCGAGGTCGACACCGCCAATGTCGAGCCGACCACTGCCGTGATCCCCAACAGCCTGCGCCTGCGCGAGGACGTGGTGACCGAGCCCGACCAGCGCGCCGCGGTGCTCGCCAATGCGCCGCAGGGCGAGCACGGCTTCTTCACCGTGCCCAAGGTGGTCGAATGAGCAGCATCACCGATCTGGGCATCGCCCAGCTGCGCGACGGCGTTCGCGAAGGCACCTTCTCCGCAACCGAAGTGGCGACCGCGTTCAACGATGCGGTGGCCAAGGCCAAGCCGCTCAATGCGTTCATCGTCGAGACGCCCGAGCATGCGCTGGCCGCCGCCAAGGCTGCAGACGATGCGCGCGCGGCGGGCGAGACGCTCAAACCGCTGGCCGGCGTGCCGATCGGCATGAAGGACCTGTTCGCCACCAAGGGCGTGCAGACCACCGCGGCGAGCCACATCCTGGAAGGCTTCACGCCGCCGTACGAGTCCACCGTCTCGCAGCGGCTGTGGGATGCGGGCGCGGGGATGCTGGGCAAGCTCAACCTCGACCAGTTCGCGATGGGGTCGTCCAACGAGACGAGCTATTTCGGCAACGTGATTTCGCCCTGGCGCCGCAACGATGGCGGCAATGCGCCGCTGGCACCCGGCGGCTCGTCGGGCGGCAGCTCGTCGGCGGTCGCGGCGCGGATCGCGCCGGGCGCGACGGGCACCGACACCGGCGGCTCGATCCGCCAGCCGGCGGCGTTCGTCGGCATCAGCGGCATCAAGCCGACCTATGGCCGCTGCTCGCGCTGGGGCGTGGTGGCGTTCGCCTCGTCGCTCGACCAGGCCGGGCCGATGGCGCGCGACGTGCGCGACTGCGCGATCATGCTCGAGCATATGGCGGGCTTCGACCCGAAGGACGCGACCTCGCTCGACCTAGCCGTTCCCAAATGGGAAGCGGGGCTGTCGAGCGACCTGAAAGGCAAGCGGATCGGCATTCCCAAGGAATACCGCGTCGCGGGCATGCCCGAAGAGATCGAGGCGCTGTGGCAGCAGGGCATCGCGTGGATGAAGGACGCGGGCGCCGAGATCGTCGACGTCTCGCTGCCGCACACCAAATACGCGCTGCCGGCCTATTACATCATCGCGCCGGCGGAAGCCTCGTCGAACCTCGCCCGCTATGACGGCGTGCGCTACGGCCAGCGCGAGCTGCCCGAGGGCGCGAACCTGCAGGACATGTACGCGGCGACGCGCGCGGCCGGGTTCGGCGAGGAAGTGAAACGCCGCATCCTGATCGGCACCTATGTGCTGTCGGCAGGCTTTTACGACGCCTATTATACCCAGGCGCAGAAGGTGCGGACGCTGATCGCGCAGGACTTCGAGAATGCGTGGACGGTGTGCGACCTGCTGCTCACGCCGACCGCGCCGAGCGCGGCGTTCACGCTGGGTGAGAAGTCGGCCGATCCGTTGGCGATGTATTTGAACGACGTGTTCACCGTACCTTCGAGCCTGGCCGGTTTGCCGGCGATGAGCGTGCCCGGCGGGCTGGACAAAAGCGGGCTTCCGCTGGGCCTCCAGATCATCGGCAAGCCGCTGGACGAGCAGGGCGTGCTGAACGCGAGCCTGGCGATCGAGGAACGGGCAGGCTTCACGGCGCGGCCGGAGGCATGGTGGTAAGATGAGCGACTATCGTATTCAGGGCGACACCGGCGAGTGGGAGGTCGTGATTGGCCTTGAGGTGCACGCGCAGGTCACGTCGAACGCCAAGCTGTTCTCGGGCGCGGCGACGACCTTTGGTGCCGAGCCTAACAGCCAGGTTAGCCTGGTCGACGCGGCGATGCCGGGGATGCTGCCGGTCCCGAACAAGGAGTGCATCCGCCAGGCGGTGCGCACCGGCATGGCGCTGGGCGCGGTGATCAACAAATGGTCGCGCTTCGACCGCAAGAACTATTTCTACGCCGATCTGCCGCAGGGCTATCAGATCAGCCAGCTCTACCACCCGCTGGTGGGCGAGGGCACGCTGGAGATCAGCCTGGACGAGAAGGATCCCGAAGCCTTCACCAAGACGATCGGCATCGAGCGGATCCATGTCGAGCAGGACGCGGGCAAGCTGATGCACGACCAGCATCCGACGCGGTCCTATGTAGACCTCAACCGGTCGGGCGTGGCGCTGATGGAGATCGTGTCGCGGCCCGACATGCGCTCGCCAGCCGAGGCCGGGGCGTATCTGTCCAAGCTGCGCTCGGTGTTGCGCTATGTCGGTTCGTGCGACGGCAACATGGACCAGGGGTCGATGCGCGCCGACGTCAATGTCAGCGTGCGCAAGGTCGGCGACGAACTCGGCACGCGGACCGAGACCAAGAACGTCAACTCGGTGCGCTTCGTCATGCAGGCGATCGAGTTCGAGGCGCGGCGCCAGGTCGAGGTGCTGGAGAGCGGCGGGCGGATCGTCCAGGAGACGCGGCTGTTCGATCCGGATCGCGGCGAAACGCGGTCGATGCGCTCCAAGGAAGACGCGCAGGATTACCGCTACTTCCCCGATCCCGATTTGTTGCCGCTGGTGCTGGACGATGCGTTCCTCGACGCGTGCCAGGCGAGCCTGCCCGAACTGCCCGACGCCAAGCGCCGGCGCTACGAGAGCGATCTGGGGCTAAGCGCGTACAACGCCGCGGTGTTGACCGCCGACGCCGACACGGCGCGCTGGTTCGAGGCGCTGCTGGCCGAGAGCGCGCGGGTGCAGAAAAAGGGTGAGCAGGAAGTCGCGCGGGCGACGGCTAACTGGCTGATCTCCGACCTGTTCGGTGCGCTCAACCGGCTGGGCAAGGGCATCGACGAGAGCCCGGTGAGCCCCGAGCAGGGCGCCGAGCTGCTGGCGCTGGTCGGCGACGGGACGCTTTCGGGATCGCTGGGCAAGCAGGTGTTCGAGATCATGCTGGAAACCGGCGACGCGCCGGGCAAGATCGTCGAAGAGCGCGGGCTGAAGCAGACCAGCGACACCGGCGCGATCGAGGCGGTGATCGCCGAGATCCTGGCCAAGAACCCGAACCAGCTGGAGCAGTATCGCGGCGGCAAGGAAGCGCTGTTCGGCTTCTTCGTGGGGCAGACGATGAAGGCCATGGCCGGCAAGGCGAACCCTGCGGTGGTCAACGAGCTGCTGAAGAAGGCGCTGGCGGGGTAAGGAAGCGATTGGGGAAGCGCGCCACGGGCGTGTGCTTCCCCTTCGTTCAAGTCGAAGCACGGGGTGGCCCCGCGTCCGTAGGGGCGTGGCGGCTCAAGCCTGTTGCATTCTGCTTGTGCACACCGCTACGTCGACGCAGATGTATTAGGTGAGCAATACGCGTCATCTTGATCGGGGGATGCATGCGCTTGACTGGAAAGCTTCATCCGGGGCTCGTGCTCGCATTCTGCGCGGCCGCGCCAGCGACTGCCCATGTTCCCGAAGCTGGCGTCTCGGTGGTCGTGCAGCGCACCGAGCCAGACGCGCTCGTTGTCGGCTTCAGTCTGCCGGCCGGCTGTACCCGGGTCGCTTTCCTCAAGGATGGCCCCGGTGCCGGCACGATCCGATCGCGTTGGCAGCCCCTCAACGGCGGCATTGCGGGTTCTGACGCGCTCACGCACACGGCATCGACCCCGGTCGAGCTGAGGTTCCGGGTTCCCGTGACGAGCGACAAGGTGACGGGCTATCCTGGCTCCTTTCCGGTGGGCGAGGCCGTCTACGCCCACATGTCCAACTATGCAGTCGGTGCGCAATGTGGACCGGTGCGGTACCGCTTCGCCAGCACGGGCGCGGTAGAAACGGCACGTGCGTCATTCGACCGCCGTGCGCCAACCGACGATGATGCGCCTGCGCTCCTGTTTCTCAAACCGCGCTCCGCGGCGCAGGGGCTCGATTATCTTGATCCGGCCCTCAGCCCCGAAGCGGCGGCGCAGATACGCAGAGTGGCGGACGAGACCGCCGCGTTCCTCCACCAGCGGATGCCGCACGCGATCTTCAAAAGGCCAATCATCGCGGCAACGCTGGCGAGCGAACCGGGCGGTCCGAATATTGGCGGAAGCGCGGGAGAGATCCTCCTGCTGTCGCTCTTCAACTGGCCCGCAGCACCGGACCCCGAAGTCCAGCGCAAAATGAACAAGCTCGTGGCGCATGAGATGAGCCACCGCTTTCAGATGCGAGACGCGGTGGAAGGCTATCGCGATGCGCGCCTGATCCACGAGGGGGGCGCGGAGTTTCTGCGCTGGGCGGTATCGCTGGAGCGGGGCTGGCTGACTCCCGAACAGGCCGGAGCAGAGCTCGACGATGCGCTTGCTACCTGCATGTTGGCGACGCGGGAGCGTAGTTGGCGCGCGGTCCCCGCGAACGAGGTTGCCGCCAATTGGCTGGAATATAGCTGCGGTCTTCCCGCCTATGTCTATGCGCTGGCCGCGCGGCAGGGCGAGGGTAGCCCCTTCGGCAGGATAGACGCCTTCTATAACCAGCTTCGCGCCGGTGCCGCGCCGGATTTTGCCTCCGCTATCGAATGCGGCGACAAGCCGTGCCAGCCGCGGGTCCTGACCAGCCTGCTTTCGGGGACCGCGCCGATGCCGGATGCGTGGGCGAATATCCTCGACTCAGGTCGGCTCGCCATGCGGCGTCCTCCCACCCAGGCCCAGATCGATGCGATGATGTTGCAGGCGATAACCACGCTGGTGAAGGATGACTGCAATGGCGACAGCAGCATGACGCCCACTGCCAGGAATATCCTGATCGATGGGATGAAGGCGTGCAAAACCACGCGCGTGGACATCGACGTCGAGCAGATCGAAGGCAAACCGGTGTTCGGCAACGGCGACGCTCTGCCCGCGATGGTTGCGGCGTGTGGTGTGCGGAAAAAGGTCATGCTTGGATTGAAGGGCGGGGGCGTGCTGGCACTGCCGTGCAGCACACCTTATCGGGCGTCGACCCACTTCTATGCTGCAGATATGAAGAAGATCATCCGCAAACTCCTGGGATGACCTTTGATAGCTGCTCGCCCCGCAGCTTCAGACATTCCCCTGCTGCTGCGTCTGGCCTAAGTTCCTCGTGAACCACCTCTGCCGGAGAGTATATGTACCGTCTGGTCCTGTCGTTCCTGTGCCTGTTGATCGGCTCGTCCGCGCTTGCGCAGACCGGGCCTGCGGAGAATCCGCGCGTCGTGATCGAGACCAGTGCCGGGCGGATCGTCGCCGAAGTCTATGCCGACAAGGCCCCGGTCAGCGCGCGCAATTTCCTGCGGTACGTCGATGCCAAGCGGCTGGACGGGATCAGCTTTTACCGCACGGTGAAGGTGCAGGATCATTTCGGCTTCGTGCAGTTCGGCGTGCAGAACGCGCCGGCCAGGATGTACCCGCCGATCAAGCATGAGCCGAGCAGCCAGACCGGCGTGAAGCATCTTGACGGAACGCTGTCGATGCCGCGGCTGGCGCCGGGGACCGCGCGGGGAGAGTTCACGATCAGCGTAGGCGACCAGGCTTCGTTCGATGCCGATCCGAGCCGCCCGGGCGACAATCTGGGCTATGCCGCGTTCGCCCGCGTGGTCGAGGGGATGGACGTGGTGGTGAAGATCATGGACGCGCCGGTTTCGCCGACCAAGACGCTGGCGGGCAGCTTCAAGGGCGAAGTGCCGGCCGCGCCGGTCAGGATACTGAGCGTGCGGCGGTTGGCGCCCTGATCCTCAGCGTGGCCGCTTCCGGTCGAGATAAAGATAGGTCGGGTCGAAATCGGCCATGTCGCGCAGGCCGGGAAGATCGTGGATGGTCACGCGGCCACTGCGGAACTCGACCAGCCCGGTTTCGCGAAGCTCCTTGAGTACGCGGTTGACGTGTACCGGAGTGAGCCCGAGGCATTCGGCGAGCACGCCCTGGGTGAGGGGGAGGTCATAGTGGCGCTCCGAGGCTAGCCCGACGATCTGGAGGCGGATCTGCATCTCGCAGAATAACTGGGCGATACGCTGGATCGCGCTGCGGCGGCCGAGCGAAAGTTCCCATTCGCGGTGAATCGCCGCGTCGAGATTGGTGTTGAACCAATAAACGCGGGTGAGGTGCGGGTGCCGCTCGGTGATCGCGGTCAGCGCCTTGTGCGGCACGCGGGCGATCCGGCACGGCGTAAGCGTCATGACGCTGTGATCGAGATATTGCAGCGTGAAGCTGTGGAGATCGGCGAAATCGCCAGCGACGTGCAGTTCGGTGATCTGGCGCTGACCGTCGGTCAGATCCTTGTACCGGCAGAGGATCCCGTCGAGCACGATCGTCGAATGGTCCAGCACCTTGCCTGGTGTGACGAAGGTGTGGTCAGCCGGCAGCATCACGGTTTCGCTCACGGCGGAACGAATGGCCTGTTCTTCCTCGGCGCTGATATCGTCGCGCGCGCGAAGCTTGAGCAGGTGCTTTTCGATCATAGGCTCTTTCTGTGGTTGGGAAGCACGCAGCTACCGCTTTGCGCAACGACGAAGGGAGCGCAATTGATCCATGTGAGCCTGGACTGAGGAGATGCCCCGCCGCTGGTCGGGCGGCGGGGCGCTCCGAGTGGGGTTATTGCTGCATCTTGTCCTGGTTCTTCACTTCGCCGGCGGTGCCGCTGACGCCGTCCTCCTCACCGGGACCCGACGCGACGCCGCTTTTGGCGCCACCGCCGGCAGCGTCGGCTTCGTCCGAGCGGGACTGCACCGCCTGCTCGATGTCGGAGCGCGGGTCTTCGGCCTCGTCGGTGAGGGGGCCGCGGGGAACGCCTTCGAGCTTGTTGTCGGTCATGCGTGATACTCCTTCGTGCTGTCAGGCCATGGGCTGGGCGGGGGCGTAGCCGGGATCGCCGCCGGGCTGGGGCGAGGGCACATCGATGTTGGGGGTTGGCGGACTGATCTCGGGCGGGGGGGCGGAGGGCTGGCCTGGCTGGGTGGGCTCCGGCTGCTGTGGCACCGGCGTTTCGGGCGGGGCGGGCGTGGGGGTGCCCGGACTGGGCTCGCCCGGAGTCTCCTGGGGCGGCGTGCTCGGCTGGGGAATCGGTGGTTCTACGGGCATGGTCGCTCTCCTTGTCGCGTCCTGAACGCCGGGCGAGGCGCCCAAGTTGCTTCGCGACTTGCCCCGTGCACCATGACTGCTATAGAGCCGCCCGACCGGCGGTGCCCCTGCGGGCGTGGCGGAACTGGTAGACGCGCCAGATTTAGGTTCTGGTATCGAAAGGTGTGGGGGTTCGAGTCCCTTCGCCCGCACCAGGCACCGCCGCTCACTTCAGTGCTGGACGCCGCCCACTCTTTTCACTGTTTGGAAGCCCGAGAGAATGCAGACTGTCGAGACGTTGAACGAGGGGCTGAAGCGCGCCTACACGCTGACCATCACTGCCGCCGACATCGATTCGAAGGTCGATGCCGAAGTGAAGCGGGTCGCTCCCCAGGTGCGCATGCCCGGCTTCCGCCCCGGCAAGGTGCCGGTGAACCTGGTGCGCAAGATGCACGGCGAGGCGATGGCCCAGGACGCGCTCAACAACGCGATCCAGGAAGGCATCCAGACGCTGATCGCGAACAACAAGATCCGTCCGGCGATGCAGCCGTCGGTGAGCCTGGAGGGCGACTATGCCCCGGGCAAGGACGCCGAGATCAAGGTCGAGCTCGAAGTGCTTCCTGACGTTCCGGCGCCGTCGATCGATGGCCTGAAGCTCGAGCGGCTGACCGTGCCGGTTGCCGACGAGGCCGTGAACGAGCAGCTCGAGCAGCTCGCCAGCAACCAGAAGGGCTGGAACGACGCCGAGGAAGGCCATGCCGCCGCGCAGGGCGACCAGGTGACGATGGATTTCGTCGGCAAGACCGCCGACGGCGTCGCCTTCGAGGGCGGCACCGGCACCGACATGGCCGTAGAGATCGGCTCGGGCCGTCTGATCCCGGGCTTCGAGGACCAGCTGGTCGGCGTGAAGGTCGGTGACGAGAAGACGATCGAAGTCACCTTCCCGGAAGATTACGGCTCCAAGGATCTGGCCGGCAAGCCCGCCACCTTCGAGCTGAAGATCACCAAGGTGCAGACCGCCGGCGAGACCAAGATCGACGACGATTTCGCCAAGCAGCTGGGGCTCCAGGACCTGGAGCAGCTGACCGGTCTGCTCAAGGGACAGATCGAGCAGCAGCTCAACGGCCTGACCCGCACCTACATGAAGCGCAAGCTGCTCGACCAGCTCGCCGCCGGCCACGACTTCCCGGTGCCGCCGTCGATGGTGGAAGCCGAGTTCGACCAGATCTGGCAGCAGCTGCAGCACGAGACCGAGCATGAAGCCGATCCGGAAGCGGCCAAGGCCGAGCTGGAGAGCGAGCGCGATGATTACCGCAAGATCGCCGAGCGCCGCGTGCGCCTGGGCCTGCTCCTGTCGGAGATCGGCACCGCCAACGGCGTCGAAGTGAGCCAGCAGGAAATGAGCCGGCTGATCCAGCAGGCCGCCCAGCAGTACAGCCCGCAGGACCGCCAGCGCTTCATGCAGTATGTCCAGCAGGAGCCGATGGCCGCCGCCCAGCTGCGCGCCCCGCTGTTCGAGGACAAGGTCGTCGACTTCCTCTTCGAGAAGGCGGAGATCAGCGACCGCGAAGTGACTCGCGAAGAGCTGGAAGCCGCGATCGAGAGCGATGACGGCTTCGCGTCGGGCACCCATGTGCATGATCACGATCATGACCATGATCACGACCACAAGCCGGCCAAGAAGAAGGCCGCCAAGAAGGCTGTAGCCACCGAGGAAGCTGCTTCGGACGACGCGCCCCAGGCGGAGGAACCGGCGAAGAAGGCTGGCACCAAGAAGTCGCCCGCCAAGACCGACGCCGTAGTCGAAGCGCCGACCGACGAGCTGGTCGAAGCCGAGCCGGCGAAGAAGGGCGCAACCAAGAAGGCGCCCGCGAAGAAGGTTGAGGCCGCGGAAGGTGGCGAAGGCGAGGAAGCCCCCGCCAAGCCGAAGAAGGCACCGGCAAAGAAGAAGGCCGAGGGCTGACAACGGCTTTGCCATCCCGGCGTGAAGCCGGGGTGCTGATATTCTGAGAAAAGCCCGCTCTTTGGTGAGAAGAGTGGGCTTTTCTTTTGCCCCGAGCTGAGGAAAGAACGGTGTCGAATGCGCCGTTCGGGGAGTTTCGATGGTCAACATGCCCCGCGTCGCGGTTCTTCTGCCCTGCTACAACGAGGAAGCCGCGATCGGCCAGACCGTCGCCGCGTTTCGCGCGGCGCTGCCCGGTGCCGCCATCTATGTCTATGACAACAACAGCCGCGACCGGACGATCGAGGTAGCGCGCGAAGCAGGGGCGGTGGTCCGCAGCGAGCGGATGCAGGGCAAGGGCAATGTCGTGCGGCGGATGTTCGCCGATGTCGACGCCGACATCTATGTGATGGCGGACGGCGATGCGACCTATGACGCCAGCGTCGTTCCCGCGATGGTCGAGCGGCTGGTCGGCGAGGGGCTGGACATGATCGTCGGCACGAGGGTGCATGAGGCGGCGGAGGCGTATCGCCGCGGCCATGTGCTGGGTAATCGCGCGATGACCGGCTTCCTGGCGGGGCTTTTCGGCCGCAGCTTCACCGACATCTTCTCAGGCTACCGGGTATTCTCGCGCCGGTTCGTGAAGAGCTTCCCGGTGCTGTCGTCCGGGTTCGAGATCGAGACCGAGATCAGCGTCCATGCGCTGGAACTCAAGATGCCGGTGGGCGAGATGGAAACCCGCTATTTCGCGCGGGTCGAAGGCTCGGCGTCGAAGCTCAGCACCTATCGCGACGGTGCCCGTATCCTGCGCACGATCGTCACGCTGTACCGCTATGAGAGGCCGATGTTCTTCTTTGGGTGGATCGCGAGCTTGTTCGCGCTGCTGGCGGTCCTCCTGGCCGTTCCGTTGGCGGTGACGTACGTCCAGACCGGGCTGGTGCCGCGCTTCCCGACCGCGATCCTCGCGACCGGATTGATGATCCTGGCGTTCCTGAACCTGTTCAGCGGGCTGATCCTGGACACGGTCGTTCGCGGGCGGCGCGAGATGCGGCGGCTGGCTTATCTGGCCCAGCCGGGACCGTTCCTGCCGCTATAGTAGCGAAAGCCGGTGATCAGCGCTTCAACCGCCAGATAGCCAAGCAGGCCATAGACCAGATAGATGTAGCGCGACATCGGCTGGAGCAGCGCATAGGGCAGCGCGACGACGCCGACATAGATCGCGAGCAGCGGATAGCCGGGCCGGCGGCGATACAGGCCGATCGCAAGGCCGATCAGGCCAAGCAGGTTGACCAGCGAGATCGTCAGCGCGCGGGCGTCACGCAAGCCTTCCCAGCCAGTGAAGTACATCTGCCATGCGCGAGGAAAGAAGAACTCGCGCAGATGGCGCAGCGTCAGTCGCGCGAAAGCCACGGGATGGCTGGCGACCCAGTGCCATGTCCGAGTGCCGAGTTCGCGGAAATAAGCGACTTCGCCGCCGGCGGCCCGGAGCGCCGCCTGGCCGCGGCCATGGGGGTCATAGGGGTGGATCTCGTCGAGCCGCTGGGCGAAAACCCGCTCGGGGTTTGCGCCCGATACGGCGCCGGGGTGATTGGCGAGCGCGAATTCGAGGCCGAAATTGCTGCGGATCAGCACTGGCGCGCCCATGACCTGCGCGTTCCGGATCGCCCAAGGGGTGAGGACAAGCGCGAGAGCGATGGCCGCCAACACGGCGAACCGGGCCGCGTGGCGAAATGGCAGGCGGGTCAGCGCGAACCATCCCCAGCACGCGTCGACCGCCAATCCTACCGGTGGGCAATAGAAGAAGGTGAGCGCGCACAGGCCCGAAACGAACAGCATCCTGCGCCAGCCAAAGCCGCCGGCTTCCTGATAGCGCAGGATCAGCAGGAGGTTCGCCGCGGCCAGGCATACCGCGCCGGCGCCTTCCCAGAAACGGAAGTCCAGCACTTCCTGCGGCACGAACGGCGGGGCGAGGCATAGCAGCGCCAACCCCCAGCGGGCGACCAGCGGATCGCTGCCTAGCCTGCGGAACAGCGCCTGGAGGAGGAGGTAAGCGGCTGCGGTCTGGGCCAGTGACCAGACCAGCAGCGCCACCGCTGCAGTTCGGCCCACCCCGAACAGCCAGATCGGAAGGGCGGCGATCGCCGAACTGGCCGGCAGCAGATGTGCGGTCGGTCCGTAGCCAGGGAAATAGGCGTCGGCGATCCCGCGGCCCTGTGCAATCGCAAGCGCGAGGTTCGTCGCCTCAGCCGTGGTGTAGAAGCCGTCGACGGGGCCCTGGACGCGGACCAGCCAGACCAGCCGCAGCACCAAGCCACCCAACAGGACGAACCAGACGAAGCGGCGGTCTTCGTGCGAGAGCTTTGGAACGTGCATCAGGGACGTCATAGGCCCTTAAGGGTCGACGCCGGGTTAACCATCACCGCCGGCTGTCGCGACTGTCTGCCGCGGGCCGCACTACGGCCTTTTGCCGACTAGCCCCCTTGCGCGGCTTTGCAGGAGCGCCGATGTATGCTGCCGGGCAAAACGACAAGATGAGACTTCCCCACATGCATCCGCTTTCCGGTCAGATGACCATCGACCCCGTCACCGGGGGCCTCGTTCCTATCGTCATCGAACAGTCGAGCCGCGGCGAGCGCAGCTTCGATATCTTTTCGCGCCTGCTGCGCGAGCGCATCGTGTTCGTGACCGGCGGCGTCGAGGACCAGATGGCCTCGCTGATCACGGCACAGCTGCTCTTCCTCGAGTCCGAGAACCCGAAGAAGGACATCTGGATGTACATCAACTCGCCGGGCGGCGTGGTGACGGCGGGCATGGCAATCCATGACACGATGCAGTATATCCGTCCGCGCGTCGGCACGGTGTGCATCGGCCAGGCCGCTTCGATGGGGTCGTTCCTGCTGGCGGCAGGTGAGCCGGGTCTGCGCGTGGCGCTGACCAACGCCCGCATCATGGTGCATCAGCCCTCGGGAGGTGCGCAGGGCATGGCGTCGGACATCGAGATCCAGGCTAAGGAGATTCTCCGAATTCGCCGGCGCATGAATGACCTGTATGCCAAGTATACGGGCAAGCCGCTGGACGAGATCGAGCGCGCGATGGACCGCGATACGTTCCTGGAGGCAGACGAGGCCAAGGCCTTCGGACTGGTCGACGAGGTCTACGAAAAGCGGCCTGGAGCGACCGACGAAACGGCGAGCGCGTAAGGATTTCAATATTTTGCCGTCCGCGTGACTGAAACGTGGACGGCAAGGAACCGCAAGGCTGCGGGCCGATTATGGATTGCCGGAGGATGTTCCGCATGTAGGATGCGGAACCCTGTTACCACGTCCGGCGCGTGAAGGATGGATTGAATGACCAAGCTCAGCGGCGGCGACTCCAAGAGCACGCTTTACTGCTCGTTCTGCGGCAAGTCGCAGCACGAAGTCCGTAAGCTCATCGCCGGCCCGACCGTGTTCATCTGCGACGAGTGCGTCGAGCTGTGCAACGACATCATCCGCGAGGAAACCAAGTCCGCGCTGGTGTCGAAGAAGGACGGCGGCGTACCGACCCCGCAGGAGATCTGCGACGTTCTCGACGATTATGTCATCGGCCAGAAGCGCGCCAAGCGCGTGCTCTCGGTGGCGGTGCACAACCACTATAAGCGCCTGAACCACGGCCAGAAGGGCGCGGACGTCGAGCTGTCGAAGTCCAACATCCTGCTCGTCGGGCCGACCGGTTGCGGCAAGACGCTGCTGGCGCAGACGCTGGCGCGCATCCTGGACGTGCCGTTCACGATGGCCGATGCTACGACGCTCACCGAGGCTGGCTATGTCGGCGAGGATGTCGAGAACATCATCCTCAAGCTGCTCCAGGCCTCCGACTATAATGTCGAGCGGGCGCAGCGCGGGATCGTCTATATCGACGAGATCGACAAGATCAGCCGCAAGGCCGAGAACCCGTCGATCACGCGCGACGTGTCGGGCGAGGGCGTGCAGCAGGCGCTGCTCAAGCTGATGGAAGGTACGACCGCTTCTGTGCCTCCGCAGGGTGGCCGCAAGCATCCGCAGCAGGAATTCCTGCAGGTGGACACGACCAACATCCTGTTCATCTGCGGCGGCGCGTTCGCCGGCCTGGAAAAGATCATCGGCGACCGCCTGCAGGGCAAGTCGATCGGTTTCGGCGCGCATGTCGCCGGGCCGGACGAGCGCAAGACCGGCGAGACGCTGAAGAGCGTGGAGCCCGAGGATCTGCTGAAGTTCGGCCTGATCCCCGAGTTCGTCGGCCGTCTGCCCGTCATCGCGACGCTGGAAGACCTGGACGTCGACGCGCTGATGAAGATCCTGACCGAGCCGAAGAACGCGCTGGTCAAGCAGTATCAGAAGCTGTTCGACATGGAGGACGTGAAGCTGGGCTTCAACGAGGACGCGCTGGTCGCGATCTCGAAGCGGGCGATCGAGCGCAAGACGGGCGCGCGCGGACTTCGCTCGATCCTGGAAGGCATTCTGCTCGACACGATGTTCGACCTGCCCAGCATGGACGGTGTCGACGAGGTGATGGTCGACAAGGATGTGGTCGCCGGCACGAAGGAGCCGGTGCGGATCTACGCCAAGAAGGAAAAGGCCGGCAGCGCGGCGTAAGCCGATACTGCCGAGAAGGTTTGGGGGCGCGGTCCGCGAGGGCCGCGCCCTTTCTCTTATGGCTGGCGGTGCAGGGCAGGGCCGTTAAGCGCTTGCCATGGGATCACCGCCCAATCCGGCGCGTCGCAGGCGCGATTCACGCGCGGGAAATAGGCGCCGACGAACAAGCCGTCGGCAGTGAGGTACCAGGCGGGAAAATCCCAGACCTCGGGATCGGCATAGTTGCACTCGTCCTCTTCGGCATTCTCAGCCGGGGCGGTCATCTCTTCGGGGTGATAGCGGGTCAGCAATGCGACGAGGCCCGGCGCGAAGCGGTCGCCGCGATAGCTGTACCACGTCGACGAGTCCTCCGCGGGCGGCGGGCCGTCGCCGAAGCGGAGCAGGTCCTCCAGCTTCAGCGGGTCCCCCGTGCGCGCGTCATATGTGAAGCCGCTGGTCCCGAAGTCGGGGTGGGCCGCGCCGGAGCAGCTCCAGGCCGACTGCCACGCATAGCTGAGGAAGCGTTCGTCGAGATGGGGCACGCTGGCCTCATCGGTGTCGACGCCGGTGCCGCCTTCGCGGGCCGCGCAGTCGAACCATTGCTGGACGTGGCGCCACTGAGTCTCGGCAAGCGCGGCGTTGATCTTGTCGCGGGCGGGAGCGGTATAGCCGTCCTCAAGCCGGAACAGGCGGGTGTGCGACTGCGGCTCGACATACCAGCGGATGGTGCGGGTGCCGATCCGCTGCATGGGGCCGGGAGCAAGGGTAAGCCCGGCGAGTTGCAAGCGGGCATAACCATCGAGATCGGCGGGTGCGCCGGGCGGGCGTGACGGCAGCGTGGCGAGACGCAGCGACACCGGCAAGGTGCGGCCCTTGCTGGTGGTCAGCGTGCCGGTCAGGCGCGGGCCTTGCCGCGTCAGCACCAATTTGTCCTCGGTCAGCCGCGACTCGAGCGTAAAGGTTTCGCCATGGCGTTCGCCGCTCAGGTCGCTGTCGAAGCGAGTGCGGCGGTAGAAGTAGCGGCCCACGGCTTCGTCGGTGCCATGATCGAGTTCCAGGACCATCGGGGCGGGTCCGGCGGACCCCTCATAGAGGGTCTGCGCGGTTGCCGAGGCGGGCAGCAGCGCGGCGAAGAGCAGTGCGGCGCGGATCATTGGCCACCGCGCTGCGCATAGGCCTGGTAGGCGTCAACCGCGGCCGAGCGCTTGAGGATGCGCGCGGCGGGGTCGATCACCACATGCGCGCCGTTCGGGACGGTGAGCGTCCCGATGCCGCCGTTCATCGCTACGCTTTGAACCTTGCCGTCCACTTGCACCTCGATCGGGAGCGGGAAAGGGGTTTCGCCGGCTGTCCGCCAGCGCAGCGTCAGCTGGGTGCCGGTGCGGGTCTCGATCAGTTCGGGGAGCGCGGCCTGGCGGAGATAGACGTCGAAGAACCAGTTCAGGTCCTTGCCGGTCACTTGGTTGACGATGGCGATGTATTCGGGCGTGCTGGCAAAGCGTGGCTGGAAATTACCCGGTTTGGGATCGGGGCGGCCATAGACCAGGCGGCGCGTGACTTCCCAGAAATCCTTGTCGCCGATCAGGTTGCGCAGGGTGTGGAGCACCCAGGCGCCCTTGACGTAGATGTCGCTGCCCGGCCCCCCCTTGCTGGTCTCATAGACGTCCTCTTCGGTCCTGATCCGCCCCGAGACGATCGGGGCGAGGTTCATGATCTGGTTGCGGAAATCGTCCATCATCGCGGCGTAGCGCGCCTCGCCCTCGCGCCAGCGGCCGTAGAGCGGCTGGAAATATTGGGCGTATCCTTCGTGCAGCCAGTAATCGTCCCAATTGGCGGCCGACATCTGGTTGCCGAACCATTCGTGGGCGAGCTCGTGCTGGAAGATCTCGTCGAACCCGGACGGCGTCTTCTTGTAGTTGTTGCCATAGGCGTTGATGGTTTGGTGCTCCATGCCGAGATGGGGCGTCTCGACGACGCCGACCTTTTCATCGGACCAGGGATAGGGGCCGAGCACCTGTTCGAAGAAGTCGAGCGTCGGGGCGAATTCGGCGAACAGCGCCTGCGCCTTTGCCTCGCGCCCGGGCAGATACCAATAGGACATCGGGACGGTGTAGCCGAACCGGCTTTTGTACGGGGCGCTCACTTCCTTGTACGGCGCGATGTTCAACGCGACGGAATAGGGGTTGGGGCTGCGCGCCTTCCAATGCCAGATGGTGCGGCCATCGGGCAAGTTCTCAACCCGCTGGAGCACGCCGTTGGACGGAGCGGACAGGCCGGCGGGGACGGTGATGTGGAGGTCGACCGTGTCCGGCTCGCCGCGAGGGAAGTCGAGGCAGGGCCAGAACAGATCGCAGCCATAGCCCTCCGCCGTGGTAGCGACCCAGGGGCTGCCGCCGGGCGTTTTGCTCCAGACGATCCCGTCGTCCCACGGCGCGCGCACCGCGACGTGCGGCGTGCCGCCATAGGCGATGCGCACCACCGCGCGGGCATTGGCCGGAAGGGGGCGCGGCAGGGTGATGGCGAGCCGACCCACGGGATTGGCCCAGGCGCCGGGTTGAAGCGGAGTGCCGTCGATGCTGACCGCGCTCACCGGCAGGTTCTTGTCCAAGTCGATCAGAAGCCTGCGCTGCGGGGCGGACGTGCGCAGCGTCAGCGTCGCCGCGCCTTGAAGCGTCCGCGTGTCGGGATGCACTTCGATCGCGAGGTCGGCATGCTCGAGATGAAGCGCTGCGCGCTCCGGATCGATGGGGCCGCCCGACTCCTGAGTCGTCGCGGTGATCGGCGGCTCGCCCGGGCGCACCTGCTGCGCAGCGGCTGGACTCGCCAGCGCGGACATCGAAGCGAGAAGAAGCAGGCGGGTGGTGATAGAAACCTCCATCGGGCGGGTTTACGGCAAGGGTTAGACGGAGCGGCTAGCCAATCCGCAACCAAACAATCCATGATGATTGATGCGGATGCCCGCGGCCCCATATATAGTGAAGAGCAAGGGCCGCTCGGGCCCAGGAGTATCCATGAAGCAGTCTTATCCCGTCCTGCCGCTTCGCGACATCGTCGTCTTCCCGCACATGATCGTGCCGCTGTTCGTCGGCCGGGACAAGTCGGTGGCGGCGCTTGAAGCAGCGATGGCGGACGACAAGGAAATTTTCCTCGTGGCGCAGCTGGATCCGGCGCAAGACGATCCCAGCCGCGACGATCTGTACGACACCGGCGTTTCCGCCGAAGTGCTGCAGCTGCTGAAGCTGCCCGACGGCACCGTTCGCGTGCTGGTCGCCGGCAAGGAGCGCGGCAAGCTAGAGACGATGGAGGAATCCGGTCCGTTCCTAACGGCGACAGTGAGCCCGGTCGAAGAAGGCGACGTCACCCTCGAAAGCGCGAGTGCCGAGCTCGGCGAGAAGGTCGGCGACGTTACGCCCGAACAGCTCAGCCCCGACCTGAAGGCGCTGATGCGCTCGGTGGTCGAGCAGTTCGAAAATTATGCCAAGCTCAACCGCAAGCTGCCGGCCGAGACCGCAGTGCAGTTGAGCGAGATCGAAGATCCTTCACGGTTGGCCGACGCCGTCGCCGCCAATATCGCCGTAAAGGTCGCCGAGAAGCAGACGCTGCTGGTCGAGCGCGACGCCGCCAAGCGGCTGGAGATGGTCTTCGCCTTCATGGAGGGCGAACTGGGCGTCCTTCAGGTCGAGAAGAAGATCCGCAGCCGCGTGAAGCGGCAGATGGAGAAGACCCAGCGCGAATATTATCTCAATGAGCAGCTGAAGGCGATCCAGCGTGAGCTGGGCAACGAGGGTGAGGAAGGCGAGGGCGATGAAGTCGCCGAACTGACTCAGAAAATCGCCACGCTGAAGCTATCCAAGGAAGCCCGTACCAAGGCGACCTCGGAGCTGAAGAAGCTCAAGACGATGGCACCTATGTCGGCCGAGGCTACGGTGGTCCGCAACTATCTCGACGTGCTGCTGGGCCTGCCCTGGGGCAAGAAGTCGAAGCTCAAGAAGGACATCGGCGAAGCGCAGGGCATCCTGGACCAGGACCATTACGCACTGGAAAAGGTGAAGGACCGGATCGTCGAGTATCTCGCGGTCCAGGCGCGCACCAACAAGCTGAAGGGGCCGATCCTGTGCCTCGTCGGCCCTCCCGGCGTAGGCAAGACCTCGCTCGGCAAGAGCATCGCCAAGGCGACCGGGCGCGAGTTCATCCGCCAGTCGCTGGGCGGCGTGCGCGACGAGGCCGAGATTCGCGGCCATCGTCGGACCTATATCGGCTCGCTGCCGGGCAAGATCGTCACCAACCTGCGCAAGGCCGGTGCATCGAACCCGCTGTTCCTGCTCGATGAGATCGACAAGCTCGGCCAGGATTTCCGTGGCGATCCCGCCTCGGCGCTGCTCGAAGTGCTCGATCCCGAGCAGAACAACAAGTTCAACGATCATTATCTGGAGATCGACATCGATCTGTCGGACGTAATGTTCGTGTGCACTGCGAACTCGCTGGATCTGCCGCAGCCGCTGCTCGATCGGATGGAGATCATCCGGCTCGAAGGCTATACCGAGGACGAGAAGGTTGAGATCGCCGAGCGCCATCTGGTCGAGAAGCAGATCGACGCGCACGGGCTGAAGGCAGGCGAGTTCACGCTCACCAACCCGGGCCTGCGCGACTTGATCCGCTACTACACCCGCGAAGCGGGCGTCCGTACGCTGGAGCGTGAAATCGCGAAGCTCGCCCGCAAGGCGCTGCGCAAGATCCTGGAGGGCAAGGAGACCAGCGTCACCATCACGCCCGAGAACCTCCACGAATATGCCGGGGTGCAGAAGTACCGCTTCGGCGTGGGCGAGGAGGAGCATCAAATCGGCGCGGTCACCGGGCTTGCCTGGACCGAAGTCGGCGGCGAACTGCTCACCATCGAAAGCGTCACCGTGCCCGGCAAGGGCGGGATCAAGACGACCGGCAAGCTGGGCGACGTGATGAAGGAATCGGTCGAGGCCGCCTTCAGCTTCGTCAAGGCGCGCTCGCCATCCTATGGCATCAAGCCGAGCCTGTTCGGGCGCAAGGACATCCATGTCCACTTGCCCGAAGGCGCGGTGCCCAAGGATGGTCCGTCGGCCGGTATCGGCCTGGTCACTTCGATCGTCTCGACGCTTACCGGCGTTTCGGTTCGCAAGGACATCGCGATGACCGGCGAAGTCACGCTGCGCGGCCGGGTGCTGCCGATCGGGGGGCTCAAGGAAAAGCTCCTCGCGGCGATGCGCGGCGGCATCAAGACGGTGCTGATTCCGATGGAGAACGAGAAGGACCTGGCCGAGATCCCAGCGAACATTCGCGAGGGGTTGGAGATCATCCCGGTCGCGCATGTCGATGAAGTGCTGCGATTGGCGCTCACCGGACCGCTGACCGCGATCGACTGGACGGATGCCGACGAACTGGCCGCGCAGCCGCCGGTCGGGGTTGCTCCAATCGGCGACGCCGTCCATCATTGAGGCAGCGTAACTTTTCACCGCAAGCGCGGCGGAAAGGTTTTGACAGCGGCGGCGGTCGCGTGCTGACTGAGGCACCGGCTTGCCGCCGCGGTTCGTTTCCACGTCTCATGGACGTACATCTCAGGGGATCCCATCAATATGAACAAGCAGGAGCTGATCGCTCAGGTCGCCGACATCTCCGGCCTGGGTAAGGGTGAGGCCAACAAGGCCGTCGAAGCAGTGTTCGATTCGATTTCCGCCGCGCTGAAGAAGGGCGACGAAGTTCGTCTGGTCGGCTTCGGCACCTTCGCAGTGAGCAAGCGCAAGGCCTCGACCGGGCGCAACCCTCGCACCGGCGAGGAAATGACGATCAAGGCGTCGAATCAGCCCAAGTTCAAGGCCGGCAAGGGCCTGAAGGACTCGGTCAACATCTGACAAAACAATGCGGGTCGGGGGCTGGACAGGGTAACCGCCAAGTTCTAAAGGCCCGCTTCCCGTTTCGCCCGATGGTTCCAGAACCTGGGCAATGGGCGCGTAGCTCAGTGGTAGAGCACACCCTTCACACGGGTGGGGTCGCAAGTTCAATCCTTGCCGCGCCCACCATATATAGAACAGCCCGCCGGTCGCAGATCGGCGGGCTTTCTTATGGCCGTTCGCCTGCGATCGATGAGGTCGTCAAGGAAGAGCAAGAGACTGCGGTAATCGTGCCGCCACCGGCGCGGACGTGCTGCGACGAGGCCGTTCAGCGGGTTCGTAGGCGATGGATTCCCCGCTGGAACCCGGCTATCGCGGGGCCGTGCCCGCACTCCACGCACTCGCTAACCCAGCGCGATTCTTGAAGATCGCCCGTCCGCTGACACCCGTGCTGTTCTGGCTTGGGGCGGCGCTGGCGCTGTTCGGTGCTTGGGCGGGGCTGACTCAGACACCGGCCGACTATCTGCAGAAGGAGACCGTGCGGATCCTCTACGTCCATGTGCCCGCCGCATGGCTCGGCATGGGAGGATGGACCGGATTGGCGCTGGCGAGCCTTGGTTATCTGATCTGGCGGCACCCGCTGGCGAGCATGGCAGCGCGCGCGATTGCTCCGGCGGGAGCGGTGTTCGCGGCGATCTGCCTCGTCACCGGATCGATCTGGGGGCGGCCGACCTGGGGCACCTGGTGGGAATGGGATGGGCGGCTCACCAGCATGCTACTGCTGTTCTTCATCTACATCGCTTACATCGCGCTCGCTCGCGCCGATGCCGAGCGAGGCGGAGACGGGCGCGTGCCTGCGCTCTTCGGCGTCGCTGGGTCGGTGCTGCTGCCGGTGATCCGCTATTCGGTGGTGTGGTGGAACACGCTGCATCAGGGGCAGAGCATCGGGCTGACCAGTTCCACCATCGACAGCTCGATGCTGTGGCCGCTGTTCTTCACGATGAGTGGCTTCACGCTGATTTTTGCCGGTGTCGTCCTGATGCGCATGCGGGCCGCGCTGGCGGTGCAAAAAGTCGAGGCGCGGCTGAAGCGAATGGCGGCATGATGAATCATTGGGCGTTCGTGACCGCAGCCTATGCGGTGGTCGGGATCGGTACCGGTGGCCTGGCGCTGGTCAGCTGGCTGGCGATGCGCCGTGCCGAAGCGGCTGCCCAGGCGTTGAGACGAAGCGCATGAGGGCAAAGCATCAGCGGCTCGTGCTCGGGCTGCTTGCGCTGGCGGCTATCGCCGGCGCGGCATTGCTGGCGCTGTCGGCACTCAAGGATGAAGCCGCGTTCTTCTATGCGCCCGGAGATGTCGCCGCCAACCCGCCGCCGCTCGACCGCGGGGTGCGGCTGGGCGGCATGGTGGAGACCGGATCGCTCAAGCGCCGAGCAGACGGGGTGTCGGTGGCGTTCGTCGTGACCGACGGCAAGGCACGGGTTCCGGTGGCGTTCCGGGGGGTGACTCCCGACCTGTTCCGCGAAGGATCGGGCGTGGTGGCGGAAGGGCGCTTCAATCGCGACGGCAGCTTCACCGCCGACAATCTCCTGGCGAAGCATGACGAGCGTTACATGCCCCCGCAGATCGCGGGCAAGATGCACAAGTCGGACAGTATCGAGCAATGATCGCCGAACTGGGATTGGCTGCGCTGTGGCTGGCGGCCGCGTTCGCGGTGGTGCAGCTGCTGCTCGCCTGGGGCGGCGCGAGGGCGTCGGGCATCGAAGGCGAGCATCGCGAAGCGGCGGAGGCCGAGATGATGCGCGCGCTCCGCCGCGTCGCGCTGGTCCAAGGATTGCTGGCGCTGCTGTCGTTCATGCTGCTGATCGCGCTGTTCGTGCGATCGGACATGAGCGTGCTGCTGGTGGCGGAGAACAGCCATTCGCTGAAGCCGCTGATGTACAAGGTGGCAGGTGCGTGGGGTAACCATGAAGGCTCAATGCTGTTGTGGGTGACCGTGCTGGCGGTCGCCGGCGCGGGCGTTGCGATGTTCGAGCGGCGGCTGGCGGCGGGGACCTTGGCGGCAACGCTGGGCGCGCAGGCGGCCATCGGACTGGGCTTCTATGCCTTTCTAGGCTTTGCTTCCAACCCGTTCGTGCGGCTGAACCCGGCGGCGGCAGACGGGCAGGGGTTGAACCCGCTGTTGCAGGATCCGGGCTTGGCCTTCCACCCGCCCACGCTGTACCTGGGCTATGTCGGGCTGTCCGTCGCGTTCAGCTTCGCAGTCGGCGCGCTGGTGATGCGCGACGTGGGCCCCGCGTTCGCGCGGGCGATGCGGCCCTGGGTGCTTGGTGCCTGGATATTCCTGACGATCGGGATCACCGCCGGCAGCTATTGGGCTTATTACGAGCTCGGCTGGGGCGGCTGGTGGTTCTGGGATCCGGTCGAGAACGCGTCGCTGATGCCATGGCTTGCCGCGACTGCGTTGCTCCATTCGGTGACGGTGCTGGCGACCCGCGACGGGCTGCGCGCCTGGACGCTGATGCTGGCGGTGGTCGCGTTTTCGATGTCGATGATCGGCACCTTTCTGGTGCGGTCGGGCATCCTGGTGAGCGTCCACGCCTTCGCGGTGGATCCCACTCGCGGCACCTTCATTCTGGCGCTGCTCGGTTTGTATATTGGCGGTGCGCTGGCGCTGTTCGGCGCGCGTGTCGGCACCGTGACGCAGGGCTCCACTTTCCAGCTGGTCAGCCGGGAAGGAGCGCTGGTGCTCAACAACCTGTTGCTCTCCGTTATCCTGGGCGTCGTGTTCATCGGGACGCTCTATCCGCTCGTGGCGCAGGCCGCGGGCGTGCAGCTGTCGATCGGCGCGCCCTTTTTCAACAAGGCGATCGCGCCAGTGGCGCTCGCGCTCGTCGCCGCTACCGCTATCGGCCCGCTGCTCCGCTGGCGGCGCGACAATCTAAACGCGCTGCTAGGCAAGCTGCTCTGGCCCGTTGCGGCGGCGGGCGTGGCGTTTGCATTCGCGTTCGTGCTGACGGGAGCCTCCCACCTGCTTTCGGTCCTGGGTATCGCATTCGCGGCGGGGCTTGCGGTTGCGAGCGTGCTGCCACTGGCGCGTCGTAGCCTGCGCCGGACGCCGCTCCACATCTGGGGCATGGTCGTGGCGCATCTAGGGATTGCGGTTAGCCTGGGCGGCATGGTGGCCGACAGCGCCTTCACACTCGAGCGGCTGGCGGCAGTGCAGGTTGGCGACAATGTCAGGGTAGGGCCCTTTCAGGTGGCGCTGGCGGAGGTGCGACCGACGATTGGCCCGAACTGGTCGGCAGTCGAGGCGCGGCTGACTGTCCGTCGCGGGGAGGGGAAACCTTTCGACCTGTTCCCGCAGCAGCGCTTCTTCAACACGCCGCCGACCAATACGAGCGAAGCCGCGATCGAGACGATGCTGGACGGCCAGCTTTATACGGTGCTGGGGCAGGGCGACGACCAGGGCCGCTGGCAGCTGAGGCTGTGGTGGAAGCCTTTCGTGACGTTGATCTGGCTCGGCGGCGGGTTGATCGCACTGGGCGGCCTGCTGGCGCTGGTCGGACGCGTGCGCCGGGAGCGGCGCCAGGCAGACGCGGAGATATATCTGTGAGGCGCGTGCTGATCTGGCTGCCGCTGGTGCTGTTCGGGTTGGTGTTCGCGCTGGTGGCGAGCGGCCTCCTCCGTCCGGGCGACCGACGGGTGCATTCGGCGATGGTCGGCAAGCCGATGCCGCAGCTGAACCTGCCGCCGCTGCTTGCAGACAGGCCGGGGATTGCGACGGCAGATTTCGGCAAGGGCAAGCCGCGGCTGCTCAACATCTTCGCGAGCTGGTGCATTCCCTGCATCGCCGAAGCGCCGCAGTTGATGAAGTTGCGCCAGGCCGGGGCCGAAATCGACGCCATCGCGATCCGCGACACGGGCGATGCGGTGCGCGGGTTCCTGCGCCAGAACGGCGATCCCTATGCTCGTATCGGCGATGACAAGACGAGTTCGGCCCAACTGGCCTTGGGGTCTTCGGGCGTGCCCGAGACCTTCGTGATCGATGCCGCGGGCAAGATCGCGTATCAGCATATCGGCGACATCCGAGACGAGAACGTGCCGGAACTACTTGCCGCGCTGGAGAAGGCGAAGTGACGCGGTTGCTCCTGCCTGTGCTGCTGCTCCTGGCGGTGCCGGCGCATGCCGATTCGAAGCTGCCGCCGGCGTCGCTCGCCTACACCCAGTTGCCCGATCCGGCGCAGGAAGCGCGGGCGAAGGCACTGATGGAGACGCTGCGGTGTGTGGTCTGCCAAGGCCAGTCGATTGCCGATAGCGACGCTGAAATGGCGGGCGACATGCGGGCGCTGGTGCGGCAGCGTATCCAGGCGGGGGAGCCGCCCGCGCAGATCCGCGGCTGGCTGGTGCAGCGCTATGGCGATTATGTGAGCTATGATCCGCCGCTCAGCTGGTCGACCGTCCCCTTGTGGCTTGCGCCACTCGTGCTCGCCGGCTTGGGGCTGCTGCTCGCCCGGCGTGCTTTCGTGAAGCCGAGGAGCTGATGGGCTGGCTGATGTTCCTGGGGGTAGTGGCGGTTGCGGGGTTGCTGCTCTGGCTGGTGGGCTTTCCGCGCCGGCTGTGGGCCATACCTGCCACTGCGTTCATGCTCGGCGGGGCAGGATATGCGTGGCAGGGAATGCCGGGACTTGCCGGTCATCCGGTCGCGGTGGTTGAACAGCAAGGCTCGGTCGATCCGGAGATCGTGGCGTTGCGGGAGGTTTTCTTCGGCCGCTTCAACTTCGACTTCGCTTATTTCACGGCGGCGGATGCGATGGTCCGTTCCGGCTCTCCACGCGCGGCGGCGAGCGTGATGATCGGCGCGACCCGCAAGGCACCGCAAGACGCCGGGCTTTGGACGTGGGCGGGGGTGGTGCTGGCGGAGCATGACGGAAACCAGATCTCGCCCGCGTCACGTTTCGCGTTCGAGCGCGCCATGGCGCTTGCACCCAAGCACCCAGGGCCGCCGTTCTTCTATGGGCTCGCGCAGATCCGCGAGGGAAAGCTCGCCGAGGCTCGTCCTTATTGGGCGAAAGCAGTGGAGCTGACTCCGGCGGATGCAAGCTATCGCGGGCAGCTGGTGGCGCGGCTGTTTCTGCTGGACCGTTTCCTGGAGGGGCAGGTCAAACCAACCTCTTCGAAGCCCGCTGCGCCGCCGCAGCGCTGATCGGCGCTGCAGCGGCGATCGGTCGGGCTTACTGGCCGCGGCCGGTCTTTTCCTGGAGTTCGTCGATCTTCTTCGATGCGTCGGCCTTGGTAAGGTCGTCCTCGAATTCCTCATGCGCTTCTTCGCTGAGGGTCTTGAGGTAGCTTGCCTGGGCGCCGGTCATGGCTTCGTCGCCGGTGACCCAGTCGTCGGGGTCCTTGACGGCGTTGGAGGTGGGCTCGGTCTTCGGGTTGGGGTGATCGGCCATTGTCGTTCCTCTTGGCTGCTTCCCTTAAAGAACGAGTGACGTTCCGTTTCTGTTCCTGCCGTCAATGCGATCCTCTTGTTGACGCCGAAGAAAAAGGCCGGAGCGGGGTGCTCCGGCCTTTTCCACGTTTCAGATCAAACAGTTGCCTGGATTGACGGCGTAAACCGGGTCCGGCTCAGCTCCAGGCGTCGAAGGGCAGGTCCAGGGCCTCGGCGACAGCCTGGTGGCGGACCTTGCCGCCCGAGACATTGAGGCCGTTTGCGAGGTGAGGATCGGCCTGCATCGCGGCTTCTGCGCCCAAATTGGCGATCTTGAGCACGAAGGGCAGAGTCGCGTTGTTGAGCGCGAACGCCGAGGTGCGCGCGACTGCTCCGGGCATGTTTGCGACGCAATAATGGATGACATTGTCGACTTCGTACACCGGATCGTCGTGTGTAGTGGCGTGGCTGGTCTCAAAACAGCCGCCCTGGTCGATGGCGATGTCGACCATCACCGAGCCGCGCATCATCGTTCCCAGCATGTCGCGGGTGACGAGCTTCGGCGCGGCGGCGCCGGGGACCAGCACCGCGCCGATCACCAGCTGCGAGCGGCTGACCGCCTCGGCGATCGCCGCCTTGCTGGCATAGGCCGTCTTGATCTGGCTGCCGAAATGCATGTCGAGCTCGGCCAGGCGTTCGTTGTTGATGTCGTAGATGGTGACGTCGGCGCGCTGGCCGACCGCCATCTGCGCGGCGTTGATGCCGGCGACGCCGCCGCCGAGAATCGCGACCTTGCACGGCGCCACGCCAGGCACGCCGCCGAGCAGTTCGCCACGACCGCCCTGTTCCTTTTCGAGATAATGCGCGCCGACCTGGATCGACATGCGGCCGGCGACTTCGGACATCGGCTTGAGCAGCGGCAGCGCGCCCGAGTTCGAGGTCACGGTCTCATAGGCGATGCAGGTCGCGCCGGACTGCATCAGTCCCTCGGTCTGGGGCTTGTCGGCGGCGAGGTGGAGGTAGGTGAAGAGCGTGTGGCGCGGCTCGAGCAGGGCGATTTCCTGCGGCTGCGGCTCTTTGACCTTCACGATCATGTCCGAGCCGGCAAATACTGCGGCGGCGTCCGGAGCGATCGTCGCGCCGACCTTGGTATAAGCCTCGTCGGCGAAGTCGATGCCGGTGCCGGCCCTGGTCTCCACGAGCACCTGGTGCCCGGCGGCGACCAGTTCGGCTACTGAGGCCGGAGTCAGGCCGACTCGGTATTCGTGGTTCTTGATTTCCTTTGGCACACCGATGCGCATCGCGAACTCTCCTGCAAATTTCGTTGCCGGCAAAATACGTCAAAGCGGGGCGGCGAATCTCTGCAATCTTGGCGCTGCCGCTGACAGATCATACATGATTTCCAAGTTAGAAGATGCTGTGACGACGGAATCATGCACAATGGACAGGATCGACGGTGCGATATTGAAGCTGCTGGCGTCGGACGCACGCGCGCCGGTCAGTCAGATCGCCAATGCGGTCGGACTGTCGCAATCGGCCTGCACCCGGCGGATCCAGGCGCTGGAAACGTCGGGCCACGTCATCGGCTATGGTGCGCGACTGGGGCATCGCCGGCTTGGCTTTCGCATCACCGCGCTGGTCGACATCACGCTGGGCACTCAAATCGAGGAGGATCTGGCCAAGTTCGAGCGCGCAGTCGCCGAGATCGATGGCGTGGTGGAATGCGCACTGGTTTCGGGCCGGCAGGATTACCGGCTCAAGATCCTGGCGCGGGACCTGGACGATTATGAGCGGCTGCACCGCGAACATCTCGGCCGCTTGCCGGGCGTGGTGACGATCAACTCCAGTTTCGTGCTGCGCGCGGTGCCGACTCGCGGCGAGGCGGAGGCGCTGTTCGCGCATGCGCCCTGAGTGCGGAACTGCGTTCCCCGCCGCGCGTCTTGCTCCGGGTCAGGGCCGTTTCGGTTGCGGAGCGGTGCCGTTGCGAGGCCATACCGCAAATGCTAACTGCGCGCCGATCCGAAGCCAGTCGAGAAATCAAGGTCGCATGACCAGGACTAATTTTTCCGCAGCGCGACAGCCGCAGTGATCGCCCCTTCCAGTGAGGCGCAGGTCGACGCGTCCGCGCAAGAAGACCAGGAACATGGTCACCACCCCAAGGGCAGCCTTCCAACGCTGGCGCTAGGGGCTGTCGGTGTCGTCTATGGCGATATCGGCACGTCGCCGCTGTACGCGATCAAGGAGACGTTCGTCGGGCATCATCCGCTCGCGGTCGATCTGGTCCATGTCTATGGCGTGGTCAGCCTGATCTTCTGGTCGCTGCTGATCATTGTCACGGGCAAGTACATCTTCCTGACGATGCGCGCCGACAACAAGGGCGAGGGCGGAAGCCTGGCGCTGCTGGCGCTGATCCAGCGCAAGACCGGGGCGGGACCTGGACGCTGGAGTCACGGGCTGGTGATGCTCGGCGTGCTCGCCACGGCATTGTTCTTCGGCGATTGCATGATCACTCCCGCGGTGTCGGTGCTGTCGGCGGTCGAAGGGCTGGTGGTGGTGCAGGAGGGATTCGCGCCGTTCGTGCTGCCGATCGCCGTCGGCATCCTGATCGGGCTGTTCACGCTCCAGGCGCACGGCACCGACTTGCTTGGCAAGTTCTTCGGACCGATCATGCTGGTCTATTTCTTCACGCTGGCGGTGCTCGGCATCCTCAGCATCGTTCATCGGCCCGACGTGCTGCAGGCGTTCGATCCGCGCTGGGCGATGCGCTTCTTCGAACTTGATCCCAAGCTGGCGTTCCTCGCGCTGGGATCGGTGGTGCTCGCGCTGACCGGTGCCGAGGCGCTGTACGCCGACATGGGCCATTTCGGCCGCAAGCCGATCCAGGTCGCCTGGGTCTGGCTGATCTTTCCGGCGCTCATGCTCAATTATCTGGGGCAGGGTGCGCTGTTGCTGCGTGATCCCTCGGCTGCGGAAAACCCGTTCTTCATGCTGGCGAACGAAGGCTGGCGGCTGCCGCTGGTGATCCTGGCGACGCTGGCGACGATCATCGCGAGCCAGGCAGTGATCACCGGCGCATTCTCGGTATGCCAGCAGGCGGTGCAGCTGGGCCTGATGCCGCGGCTTCGCATCAACCACACCTCCGCCTCGGCACTGGGGCAGATCTATCTGCCCGCGGTGAACTGGGCGCTGATGGTGATGGTGCTGCTGCTGATCCTGATGTTCCGCGAATCGTCGAACCTGGCCGCGGCCTATGGCATCGCAGTGACGGGCACGATGTTCATCACCACCTGCATGCTGGCGGTGCTGGTGCGGCGGGTGTGGAACTGGCCGTTGCCGGTGGCGATCGGGCTGGTGGCGCTGTTCATGCTGTTCGACGGGGCGTATTTCCTGTCCAACGTGACCAAGATCCCCGATGGCGGCTGGTTCCCGCTGCTGGTCGGGCTGGTCGCCTTTACGCTGCTCACGACTTGGGCAAAGGGCCGCCAGCTGATGATCGCACGGCTGCGCGAGAGTGCGATGCCGATCAAGATCTTCATCGAATCGGCCGCCAATTCCGCCACTCGCGTGCCGGGCACGGCGGTGTTCATGACCTCCACCCCCGACGGCGTGCCCCACGCGTTGCTGCACAATCTGAAGCACAACAAGGTACTGCACGAACGCGTGATCCTGCTGACGGTGAAGATCGCCGACGAACCCTATATCGACGACGATCGCCGGATGAAGATCGACGATCTGGGCAAGGGCTTCCACCGGATGATCATGAAGTACGGCTTCATGCAGGATGCCGACGTGCCCGCCGCGCTGAAGCAGGTCAGCGCGTGCGGCGCGGAGTTCAAGATGATGGACACCAGCTTCTTCCTGGCGCGCCAGACACTGTTGCCCTCGGCCCGGCCGGGGATGATGATCTGGCGCGAGAAGCTGTTCGCATGGATGCTGCGCAATGCGGAAAGCGCGATGGAGTTCTTCCGCCTGCCGACCAACCGCGTGGTCGAGCTGGGCAGCCAGGTCGAGATTTGACGGCCGGCCAGCCCACGGGTCCGGCGCCGATCATCGTGACGGCGCTGTTCGGGACGGAGGATTTCGCCTGGCTCGACGGGCTGCGGCGGCGGCATTTCCCGCCCGAGCGCAACGTGGTGCCGGCACATTGCACGCTGTTCCACCATCTGGCGCCCGAGCTTGGTCCGGAACTGAAGCAGCGGCTGAGCGCGGCGACGCGAGGCGTGCCGGCGCCGGCAGCGCAGATCGCCGGCGTGCTGGACCTGGGCGGAGGCGTGGGGTTCCGGATCGAGTCGGAGGCGCTTGGCGCGGTCCGCGCCGACCTCGCGGAAGCATTCGCGCCGATGCTGGTGCCGCAGGACCGCGCGGGATGGCGGCCGCACGTCACCGTGCAGAACAAGGTGGCGCGGCCCGAAGCCAAGGCGTTGCTGGACGAACTTCGCAGCGGGTTCGAACGGCGGCCGTTGCGGATCGCGGGGTTGGCGAGCTGGTGGTATCGCGGCGGCCCGTGGGAAGCATATTCGCGTCACATGTTCGCTTGACCGCGGCGAAAGCCCCGCTTATGTCGCGCCCTCCGCCAGACAAGGCGGGCCTTGATTGGCGCCCGCGCAAACATGCGAAGGCGCCGCCCGGGGCGGAGTAGCTCAGTTGGTTAGAGCACGGGAATCATAATCCTGGGGTCGGGGGTTCAAGTCCCTCCTCCGCTACCATTAAAACGGTTGCCGCTGGTGCCTGCACAGGCCGCGCTCTTGCCAGCCGGATGTGCGGCGAGGATATAGCGCGTGGAGGCGGCATGAACCCGGCAAAGCTGTACGGCGCCATGATCCTGTGGATCGGGGACGGCACCGGCGCGCCCGATACCGTGCTGCATATCCATGCGGGCATGGTGGTGCTCTTCCTGGTGCGGATCGTGACCAAGCGATCGCTGGCGACGCTGGTGCCGCTGTCGTTCGTGTACCTTGCCGAATTCGCCAACGAGGTGATGGACTATTTCGTGCATGGCGCGGTGATGCCGGATACGCTCAGCGACGTGATCAACACGGTGTTCTGGCCGACGATGCTGTTCCTGGGCCTGCGCATCCGGCGCGCCCATGGGTTCGAGCCCAAGGGGTAGGATTTCGGCACCGGCCGTTCGTCTGCGCCACGCCGTTTGCCCACAGCATTGTGCGCGGCGCAAGCGGCCCCATGTTGCGTCGGACGCGCTCCGCCTTGTAGACGCGGGGCCAGACCTTTCCGGAAGAGTATGATGACCGCCACTCACTCCACGCGCATGCTGATCCTGGGCTCGGGCCCCGCCGGGCTTTCCGCCGCCATCTATGGCGCACGGGCGGGCATGGCGCCGATCGTGGTGCAGGGTATCCAGCCGGGCGGGCAGCTGATGACCACCACCGACGTGGAGAATTATCCCGGCTTCCGCGAAGTGATCCAGGGGCCGTGGCTGATGCAGGAGATGCAGGCCCAGGCCGAGCATGTCGGCGCGCAGATGATGTGGGACACGATCGTCGAGGTCGACGTGACGCAGCGGCCGTTCCGGATGGTGGGCGACAGCGGCACGGTTTACCTGGGCGATGTGCTGGTGATCGCCACCGGCGCCCAGGCGCGCTGGTTGGGGCTCGATTCGGAGGAGCTGCTCAAGGGCAAGGGCGTCAGCGCCTGTGCCACGTGCGACGGCTTCTTCTTCCGCGGCAAGAAGGTGGCGGTGATCGGCGGCGGCAATACCGCGGTCGAGGAAGCTTTGTACCTGACCAACCACAGCCATGACGTGACGCTGATCCACCGCCGCGATACGCTGCGCGCCGAGAAGATCCTGCAGCAGCGGCTGCACGCCAATGACCGCATCAGCGTGATGTGGAACAAGAAGGTCGAGCGCTTCATCGGCGGCGGCATGCCCGAAGGGCTGGTGGGCATCGAGCTGAAGGACATGGTGACGGGCGAAGTGTCGACGATCGAAGTCGATGGCGGCTTCGTGGCGATCGGGCATCATCCGGCGACCGAGCTGTTCCGCGGGCACATCGCGCTGGACGATGACGGCTATATCACCGTCGAGAAGGGCACGACCCGGACCAGCGTGCCCGGCGTGTTCGCGTGCGGCGACGTGATGGACAAGCATTACCGCCAGGCGATCACCGCGGCGGGCACCGGCTGCATGGCGGCGCTGGACGCCGAGCGGTTCCTGGCCGAGGCCGATTTCGAGCAGATCGCCGAAGCGGCGGAATAAGGTTCTAGGCGGTTTCGAGCGTGGCGAGGACCCGGTCGAACAGCCAGTCCTTGTCGCCTTCGCCGGCGAAGCTGTGGCTGGCGGTGTCGTGCTGCGCGATCGGGATGGCGCGGCGTACCGCATCGAAGCGAGCGCCGCGATATTCGTGGAGGAAGGCCACCGCGGTATGATCGCCGGTGGCGATCAGCAGCGTGGTGGGCACCGCCCTTTGGAGCGCCCGCGCGGCGCGGGCGGCGAGGCTTTCATCCTGAGAGCGCGTGTTGGCAGTTGCTCGCAAGCCCTTGAATAGCTTCGCTAGGTTTACGCCACCTCTGAGCAGGCGCAGCCATTGCCGCGGGTCTCTCAGCCGGGCTGCGTAGTGCGCGCGGATCGCGGCGGGCGGGGGTAGATCGCCTGCCGGCGGCACGAGCCATGGATTGGCGAGGACGAGCGCGTCGATCTCCGCGCGGTCGTGGAAGAGGATGAGCGCGGTGGCGGCATCGCAATTGCCGAACGCGACCAGCCGGTCGAGCCTGGCAGCCTTGCGGAAGGCGGCGGCGGCGTGGGCGATGTCGGAGCAGCTGCTTTCGAAGCCATGATTCTCGCCCTCGGAGTCGCCGATGCCGCGGCGGTCGAAGCGGAATATCGGATAGCCCGACATCGCCAGACGCTGGGCGAGGCGGGCCATGCCGCGATGCGCGCCCATGCGCAGCTCGTTGCCGCCCGAGACGATGAGCAGCCCGGTGCGGCCTGGAGCCTCGTCGAGTGTGCCCACCAGCGTCGCGCCTTCGCAGCGGAACGAGATCAGCCTTCGCATGCGTGGATCCAGGCGGCGATGTCGTCGGCGAGGAGGGCGGCGAGCGCCGGATCGTGATCGGGCTCGGCGCGGCGCCAGAGAGGAGTCCCGGCGGCCTGCAGGTCTGCGGGGCGCGGATCGCTATCGTAGCGGATGGTGCGAAGCGGCGAGCCCGGCGCATCGGCATAGGGTTGGGCGAGTGCGAGGGCACTCAGCAGGTCGGACGACAGGCGATTGCCGGCGATCTCGGTCGAATTCTCGAGAGACCACCAATTACCCTGATCGGGAGTACCCGGTGCCAGCGCGATACGCTTGAGCTCGCGCATCAGGTCGGCGCCGGGCTGCGGCGAGAAGTGCCAGCGGCCCCGTACGGAGGCGTGCGCGTCGATCAGCGCGCCGCTGCGGATGCTCAGCGCATAACAGGAGCGTTCCTGGCGGCGCAGGGCGTCCACCGCGCCTTGATACGCCGCGTGCAGCTGGGGGAGGCCGACGGCCTTGATTTGCACGAGGCTCTCGCCGGTGCCGGGCAGGTCGGGCAGAGCGGAGGCGATGCCGCGTTCCGCCAGCAGCCGCATCAGCGCGACGGCGAAGGTGCGGGTGCGGTTCGCTTCCTCGAACAGGGGCAGCGCGACGACGACGACCGGTCCCGAGGCTGGGCCGAAGCGAAGCATCGCTTCGCGGCCGCCGGACCAGTCGTACCAGTCGATCACCTGAGCGCCTTGTCCGCGGCGAAGCGCGTCAGCGCGCCGAAACTTTCGAGCATGTCGCCATCGACTTCGTCATCCTCGATCAGGATGCCGAGCCGGTCCTCGATCTCGGTGAGCACGCCGGCGACCGCGAGCGAATCGAGTTCGGGCAGCGCGCCGAACAGCGGCGTCGCTTCGTTGAACGCGGCGACCCGCTCCTCGCTGAGGCCCAGCACGTCGCGCAGGACCCCGCGCACCGTGTTCTCGACCTCGCCAAACCCTTCCCGCTGCAATGCCATTCCCCTGCGCGCTAATTTTCGGAGCCCTAAGGGTTGGCGGGTGCGCTGCCAAGGGTAAGGGTGGGGCATGATCGCACTGGATCCCGTTCCCCGCCCGATCGACCATCTGCCGGCTCGGGGCGCGCCCGGCGCAGTCGCGCTCGAGGACCGCGCCGGTACGCTCGATTATGCCGGGCTGGAAGCGCAGGTCGGCAGCGTCGCGCATGCCTTGTCCCGCCTGGGACTGAATGCGGGCGAGCGGGTCGCGACCTGGCTGCCCAAGACCCGCACGGCGTGCCTGATACCGTTGGCGGCGGCGCGAGCCGGGCTGGTGCATGTTCCGATCAACCCGGTGCTCAAGCGCAATCAGGTGGCCCACATCCTGGCCGATAGCGGTGCACGGACGCTGGTGACGCAGGCGGCCAGGCTCCCCGCGCTGGAGGCTGGCGATGTGCCCGCCGGTTGCCGGATAATCACGGAGGACGAACTGGAGGGCGCCGACGCGCTGCCGCCCTCCGGAGCCGATCCGGCAGCGCTGGCGGCGATCCTCTATACGTCGGGATCGACGGGGCGTGCGAAGGGCGTGATGCTGAGCCACGCCAATTTATGGCTCGGCGCCATCAGCGTGGCGCACTATCTTGAGATTCAGTCTGAAGATCTCGTGCTCGGCGTGCTGCCGCTCAGCTTCGACTATGGGCAGAACCAGCTCTTCTCGACCTGGGCGGCGGGTGCCCGGGTGATCCCGCTCGATTACCTGACAGCGCGCGATGTGGTGAAGGCAGTTGCGCGGTATGACGTCACCACCCTGGCAGGGGTGCCGCCTTTATGGGTGCAGCTGCTGGAGGCGGAGTGGCCCGTTGAGACTGCATCCAAGCTTCGCCGGTTAACCAATTCAGGTGGCGCGCTGACGCCGCGCCTGGTGCGCGGGCTGCGCGAGCGGTTCGGCGCGGCGCGGCTGTACCCGATGTACGGACTGACCGAGGCGTTTCGATCGACCTATCTTCCGCCGGCGCTGGTGGATGCCAACCCCGAATCGATCGGGCGGGCGATCCCCTTTGCCGAGGTGCTGGTGGTTCGGGCCGATGGCAGGCGAGCCGCGGTGGGAGAGCCGGGCGAACTGGTCCATGCCGGGCCGTTGGTCGCCCAGGGATATTGGCAGGATGCCGAGCGTACCGCGATGCGCTTTCGGCCCGCCCCGGACTTCGCGGAGAGCGGCGGCATTGCGGTGTGGTCGGGCGACACGGTTGTCGGAGGTGAGGATGGCCTGCTCCGCTTCGTCGGGCGCGACGACGAGATGATCAAATCGGCGGGCAACCGGATCAGCCCCACCGAAGTGGAGGAGGCCGTGCTTTCGGGCGGGGAGACCGCCGAGGCGGCGGCGTTCGGAATAGCCGATGAGAGGCTTGGCCAGGCGATCCTGGTGGTGGCGCGTGGCGACGGCAGCGGCGAGGCGGGCCTGCGCGAGCGGCTGCGGCGCGAGTTGCCGAGCTTCATGCAGCCGGCGCGCTATGTATGGCGGGACAGCCTGCCGCGGAACGCCAATGGCAAGCTCGACCGGTCGGCGCTGAAGGCGGAGATGACACGATGAAGCCAGTGGGACCAATCCCGCCGGGATATGCCGCGCAGGATGTGCTGACAGTCGCCGGGCGAACCGCCGCCGAATGGGCCGAGGAAGGAACGCCGCTATACCTGTACGACTTTGCCGTCGTGGCGGCGCGTGTGGCGGGACTGCGGACGCACCTGCCTGACGCGGTGAGCCTGCACTATGCCGTCAAGGCGAACCCGTATGAGCCGTTGGTGCGCGCGCTGGCCCCCCTCGTGGATGGGCTGGACGTGGCGTCGGCGGGCGAGCTGGCGCTGGCGTCGCGGCACAAGCCGGCCGCGGCGATCAGCTTTGCCGGGCCGGGCAAGCGCGACTTCGAACTGGAAGCGGCGATCCAGGCCGGCGCGACGCTGAACCTGGAATCGGAAGGCGAAGCGGAGCGCGCACTCGCGGCCGGGCAGCGGCTGGGGGTCACGCCGCGGCTGGCGGTGCGAGTCAATCCGGACTTCGAACTGCGCGGATCGGGGATGCGGATGGGCGGGCGTGCCTCTCCCTTCGGTGTCGATGCCGCGCGCGTGCCGGCATTGGTGAAGCGACTGACCGCGGAGGGAGCGGACTGGCGCGGGTTCCACATCTTTGCGGGCTCGCAGTCGCTGGATACCGCGGCGATCATCGAGACGCAGGCGGCGACCGTCGCGCTGGCACGGCGGTTGCGCGACGAGGCCGGTGCCATGCCGCCACTGGTGAACATCGGCGGCGGCCTCGGTATCCCTTATTTCGCGGGGGACATGGCAGTCGACGTCGCGGCGGTGGGAGAGGCGCTGGGCGGCGTCATCGAGACATTCCCGGAGACGCGATTCGCCATCGAATTGGGCCGGTACCTGGTGGGCGAAGCCGGCATCTATCTGACGCGGGTGATCGACCGGAAGGAAAGCCAGAGCGAGACCTTCCTGGTCGTGGACGGAGGGCTGCACCAGCATCTTGCCGCCACTGGCAATTTCGGGATGGTCGTGCGGCGCAACTATCCGGTGGCGGTCGCGAGTCGCATGGCGAATGCCGGCGAAGAGACGGTGAGCGTGGTCGGGCCGCTGTGCACTCCGCTCGACCGACTGGCCGACAAGGTGGTGCTGCCGAGTGCGGGCGTGGGTGACGTCATCGCGATCTTCGCGTCCGGAGCCTATGGTGCTTCCGCCAGCCCCTCCGCGTTCCTGGGACATGCACCGGTTCGGGAAGTGCTTGCCGGTATCCCGCACACCTAACAGTATTTTTACCTATCAAGCGCATAGCTGAGCCTGATCCACGCGGAAACGCGGCCGAAACATTGGTCGTAAGCAAGCCGTCTGGAAGGGAGCTCGAGCATGGGTTTGTATCGGTTTGGCAGGGTTGCGGTGGCGCTTGGCGTCACGGGGACGATCCTGTCGAGTTGCTCCAATGGAAGCCGGCCCGAGCTGCCGCCGGCGGCGTTCGTGGCGACGCGCGAGGTGCCGAGCGACGAATATGTGATCGGTCCGCTCGACCAGCTGAACGTCTTCGTGTGGCGCAATCCCGAGCTGTCGGCCAAGGTGCAGGTGCGTCCCGACGGTCGCATCACCACGCCGCTGATCAGCGACATGCCGGCAGTGGGCAAGACCCCGGCGATGCTGGCCGACGACATGAAGATCGCGCTGGGCGAGTTCATCAAGGATCCGATCGTATCGGTGATCGTCGAGAATTTCTCCGGCACCTATAGCCAGCAGATCCGCGTCGTCGGCGCGACCGAGAAGCCGGCGTCGATCCCGTATCGCGCCAACATGACGGTGCTCGACGCGATGATCGCGGTGGGTGGTTTGTCCGAGTTCGCGTCGGGCAACCGGTCGCGGCTGGTGCGCTATGACCGGCAGACCGGCAAGCAGCGCGAATATCGCGTCCGCCTGGGCGACCTGCTCAAGAATGGCGACGTGTCCGCCAATGTGAAGCTCGAGCCGGGTGACGTCGTGATCATCCCGCAGAGCATGTTCTAAGGACACTGGCGGCATGGGCAGCCTGTACGACGAACTGCGCGCGGCGCTGCATGCCGTCTGGATGCGGCGCTGGATCGCGCTGGCGGTGGCCTGGGGGGTGTGCCTGCTGGGCTGGCTGGTCGTGTCGCAGATGCCCAACAGCTACGAATCGCGGGCGCGGATCTTCGTGCAGATGCGCCAGATCCTGCCGACCGACGGGGTCACCGTCGCGCAGCAGCAAAAGGACATCGACCGGGTGCGCCAGACGCTCACCTCGGCCGTGAACCTGGACAAGGTGGTACGCTCGACCGACCTGGCGCGCACCGTGTCGAGCGAGCGTGACATCGCCGACCGGGTGGCCGGGCTGCAGAAGGCGATCAAGCTGACCGCGCAACAGGACAACCTGTTCGAGATCACCGTCACCGCGGCGAGCGGTACGCTGGCCCGGCAGATCGCGCAGAAGCTGATCGACATCTTCGTCGAGGACAATCTTGCCGACAACCGCGACCAGTCCAGCCAGTCGCTCCAGTTCCTGGAAGCGCAGCTGGATGAGCGCCAGAAGCAGCTTCAGGACGCCGAGGCCAAGCGCGCCGATTTCCAGGCGCGGTATCTGGGCGCGCTGCCCGGTACCGGGTCGCTGGACGATCGCGTGGGAGCGGCGCGCGCGCAGCTGGCCCAGATCCAGTCCGATCTGGCGGCGGCACAGAGCGGTTTAAACGCCGTGAACGGGCAGATGGCGGGTACGCCCGCCAACCTGCCGGGCGCGAGCGGGCAAGTGGTCGCCGGGCCGGCACGGGCGCGGCTGCAGGCGATCCAGGGACAGCTCGCCGATGCGCGCGCCAAGGGCTGGACCGACCAGCATCCCGACGTGATCGCGCTCAAGAGCCAGATGGCGTCGGCCCAGGCCGCGGCGCGCAGCGAGCCGGTGACGAGCGGCGCGGCGGCGGGCACGTCGAATCCCTATTATCTGGGGCTCAAGTCGATGCAGGCCGACAAGGCTTCGCAGGTGGCGGCGCTGAACGAGCGGCGCAACCAGATCGAAAGCGACCTGGCGCAGCTCCAATCGAAGATGCAGCAGGACCCGGGCGTCGCCGCCGAGCAGGGCGAGATCGAGCGGCAATATCAGGTGCTGAAGGATCAGTATGAGAAGCTGCTGGCGAACCGCGAGCAAGTGAAGATCTCCAGCCAGGCGCAGAACATCAGCGACGCAGTCAAGTTCAACGTCGTCGATCCGCCGACTCAGCCGCGGGCGCCGACTTCGCCCAATCGCCCGCTGCTGCTGGCGGCAGTGCTGGTCGCCGGGCTGGGTGCGGGCGTGGCGGCGGCGTTCGCGCTGGCCAAGCTCCAGACGACGTTCCCGACGGCGTCGCGGCTGGAAAAGACCAGCGGGATGCCGGTGATCGGATCGATCGGCGAAGTGCTGACGTCCGCGCAGATCGCGTTGCGGCGCAAGCGGCTGGCGCTGTTCGCCGGCGGGTTCGCGGCGCTGATGGTGGCGTTCGTCGGGCTGGTCGGCGTCGAATTCCTCCAGCGCGGCATGGGGGCCTGAGCGCATGAACGACCATAGTCCCCGCCGGCTTCGCGGATCGCTGCTGGAGCGTGCCGCCGGGCAGTTCCATTATGCCGACGCGCCGAGGCTGCCGGTCGAGCCGCTGCCGCCGCTCCGCGCCGCCGAGCCGCTGCCGGCTGCGCCGATGTTCGTGCCGGAGCCGATAGCGGCCCCGGAGCCCGCATTTGTGCCCGAGCCCGCGTTCGTGCCGGAGGCGGTGTTCGTGGCGGAGCCGGTGTTCGTGGCGCCTGTCGCGGTCGAGGATGTCGTCGCCGCGCCGGCCGAGTCCGAGCCGGTTGAAGAACTGGAACTCGGCGACGCTTTCCTCGCGCCCGAGCCGGAGGCGCAGTCGGGAGTCATCGACCGCGCGTTGCTGCGCGAGGGCGGGATGATCGTGCCGGGTGCGCCGATCACGCCGCTGGCCGAGGAATTCCGGATGGTGAAGCGCCAGCTGCTCACCACCGCGCGCGCCGTGGCGAACCAGGGCACTGCCCAGGCGGGCGACCGCGCGCGGATGATCCTGGTGTGCTCGGCGCATCCCGACGAAGGCAAGACGTTCTGCGCGATCAACCTGGCGCTTTCGATGGCGGCCGAGAAGGACATGGAGATCCTGCTGGTCGACGCCGATTTCGCCAAGCCGGACATCCTGGAGCGGCTGGGGTTGCCGGGCGGTCCCGGGTTGCTCGACGTGCTGGGGGGAAGCGTCGCCGATGCCGAGGCGTGCATCATCAGGACCGACGTGCCGCAGCTTTCCGTGCTGCCGGCGGGGACGCGGACCAACGCCGACACCGAGTTGCTGGCGAGCGACCGGGCGCGGGCGATCCTGGACGGGCTCGCCTCGGCCAATCCGCGCCGCATCGTGATCTTCGATTCGCCGCCGGCGCTGGCGGCGTCGCCGGCCTCGGTGCTGGCCTTCCATGTTGGGCAGGCGATGCTGGTGGTGCGCGCCGACAAGACCACCGAAGGCGATTTGCGCGAGGCGGTGACCACGCTCGACGCGTGCGAGCATATCCAGCTGATCCTGAACGCAGTCTCCTTCCAGCCCGGCGGACGCCGGTTCGGAAGCTATTATGGGGAAACGGCGCAATGAGCCGGCAGCTGATCCTGATCGCGCTTGCCGCATCCGCGGCGGCGCAGCCGGCCTGGGCGCAGCGCGCGCGGATCTCGCCCTATATCGAGGCGAGCCAGGTGCTCGCCGCCGATCTGGGCGATGGCGGCGATGTGCTGACCTATTCGACGCTGGGCGCCGGGTTCGATGCGTCGGTCGAGTCGCGCCGGGTGCAGGTGCAGGTCAGCTACCAATATGAGCGGCGCTTCGACTATGACGAGCCGCTGGCCGATAACGACATGCACAGCGGGCTGGCGCGGGCTAATGTCGTGGTGGCGCCCGGCGTCACGCTGGAGGGCGGGGCGATCGCGACCCGTACGCGCTCCGACATCCGCGGCGACGCACTGAACACGACGCAGGGCAATGTCCGCAACGTCAGCCAGGTGTTCTCGGCCTATGCCGGGCCGAGCGTGGCCACGCATATCGGCCCGGCCTTCGCCAACGCCGCGTACCGCTTCGGCTACACCAAGGTCGAGGAGCCATACGGTACCGGCGTTCCGGCCGGGGAGGCGCCGCTCGACCGCTATGACGATTCGACGGTGCATGTCGCCACCGCAAGCGTCGGGGTGAAGTCGGGCACGGTGCTGCCGGTCGGGGTCACCGTCAGCGGATCGTACACGCGCGAGGATGCCGGGCAGCTCGACCAGCGGTTCGAGGGCAAATACGGCCGCGGCGACGTCGTCCTGCCGGTGGCGCGCGGCGTCGCGCTTACCGCGGGCGTCGGCTATGAGCAGATCGAGATCAGCCAGCGCGACGCGCTGCGCAACGCCGCCGGCCAGCCGGTGCGCGATCGCGCGGGACGCTTCGTGACCGATCCAGGTTCGCCGCGGCGGATAGCCTATGACCTGGACGGGGTGTTCTGGGACGCCGGGGTGATCTGGCGCCCGAGCCGGCGCACCAATTTGGAGGCGCGGTTCGGCCGGCGGTACAATTCGGACACCTATACCGGATCGTTCAGCTATCAGATGGGCGCCAGCAGCGGCATCCAGATCGGCGTGTATGACAATGTCCAGACGTTCGGCCAGCAGCTGAACGGCACGCTGTCGCGGCTGCCGACCAGCTTCGTCACCACCACCGATCCTTTCGGCAACCAGTTCAGCGGCTGCATCTATGGCACCACCGGTGCCGCGGCGGGCGGATGCCTGAACGACGTGTTCGCCTCCGCCGTGACGTCGGCCTATCGCTCGCGCGGCGTGACCGGCGTGGCGGTGCTGAACCGGGGCGGGACCAGCATCGGGCTGGGGGGTGGCTATTCGCGGCGCACCTTCCTGGCGCCCGAGGATGGCGGCAGCGCGCTGCTCGACGGATCGTTCGATGAGAGCTTCTATGCCCAGCTGTTCGGATCGAGCGATGTCGGGGCGAACGGCCAGGTGAGCACCAGCCTGCTCGCCAGCTACTATAATAGCAGCCTGGGCGAGGACGGCATCTTCGGCTGGGGCGCGAACGCGGCTTACACCCACAATTTCGGAAGGCTCGGTGCGACGGCGTCGCTCGGCCTCTTCGGCTACGAACGGGACGGCGACTCCAGCGCTTCGGCGCAGGCGCTGCTGGCCCTGCGGTACGGCTTCTAAGATCGGGATGAGATGATGTACGACGATCATTATGGATTGAGCGGGCGGCCGTTCCAGCTGACGCCGGATCCCGACTTCTGGTTCGACACCGCGACGCACCGCAAGGCGATGGCGTATCTGGGCTATGGCCTGAGCCAGGGCGAGGGGTTCGTGGTCATCACCGGCGAGCCGGGCGCGGGCAAGACCACGCTGATGGGCCACCTGCTCGCCGAGATCGACCGCGAGCGGCTGAACGTCCTGAAGCTGGTGTCGACCCAGATCGCGGCGGACGACCTGCTGCGCATGGTCTGCGGCGGCCTGGAGATCGACAGCGTTGGGCTGAGCAAGGCCGAGATGCTGTCGTCGATCGAGCGCGGGCTGCACACCGTCGCGCGGTCGGGCCGGCGCACGCTGCTGATCGTCGACGAGGCGCAGGCGCTGCCGATCGACAGCCTGGAGGAGCTGCGCATGCTCTCCAACTTCCAGGCGGGCGGCTATCCGCTGCTGCAGATCTTTCTGCTCGGCCAGCCCGAGTTCCGCCATACGCTTGCCGACCAGCGGCTGGATCAGCTGCGCCAGCGCGTGATCGCGATGCACCATCTGGCGCCGATGGACGGCGACGAGGTCGAGCCCTACCTGATCCACCGCCTGTCGCGCGTGGGCTGGCGGGGCAAGCCGCGCTTCACCAACGATGCAATCGCGGCGATGCACCGCTGGTCGGGCGGCATTCCGCGCCGGCTGAACCAGCTGGCGAGCCGTGTGATGCTGTTCGGCGCGATCGAGCGCATCGACACCTTCAGCGGGCATGACGTCGCGGCGGTGATCGCCGACCTGGACAGCGACACCGCGCCGTTGCGTTCGGTGTCGCCGCGCGGGTTCGAAGATCGCTTTCCAGAGCGCGAGGCGAAGCCGGTCGCTGTCGACCTGCCGCGCGCTGCGCCCGAGCCGGCACCCACGCCGACGCCCGCAGCCGAGCGGCTGGACCGCCGCATCGGCGACGCGGCCCTGAACCGCAGGATCGGCGAGCTCGAGCAGCAGCTACAGCAGCAGGATGCGGCGCTGCGCCGCGTGCTGACGCTGCTGGTGGACTGGGTCGAGACCGGCACTGCGCCGAGCCGCCCGGATCTGGCATCGCTGCACGGCACCGCCGCCTGACATCATGATCACCAACGCCCTTTCGGTCGACGTCGAGGACTGGTTCCAGGTCGGCGCGTTCGAGACCGTGATCGATCGGGCCGATTGGGAAGGGCTGGACCGCCGCGTGGAGGCGAACACCGACCGGGTGCTCGACCTGTTCGCGGTTGGAGGCGTGACGGCGACCTTCTTCACGCTGGGCTGGGTCGCGCATCGCCACCCGGCGCTGATCCGCCGCATCGCCGACGCCGGGCACGAAGTCGCGAGTCATGGCTGGGATCATGCCCGGGTGTTCACCATGGATGCGGACGCGTTTCGGGCTGATCTGGCGCGGGCGAAGAAAGCGCTGGAGGATGCGAGCGGGACAGCCGTGACCGGCTATCGCGCGCCCAGCTTTTCAATCGATGGCCGAACACCCTGGGCGCATGCGGTGCTTGCCGAGCAGGGATACCGCTATTCCTCCAGCATCGCGCCGCTGCGGCATGACCATTACGGCGTCCCCGACGCGCCGCGCGGGACGTATCGCCCGATGCCGGACGCCGACCTGATCGAGATGCCGATCACCATTGCCACCGTGTTGGGCCGCGAAGTGACCGCCGGGGGCGGCTTCTTCCGCCTGCTGCCGAGCGCGGTGACCGAGCGGGCGATCCGCGCCGCCAATGCCGGTAGCGCACCCGCGATATTCTATTTTCATCCCTGGGAAGTTGATCCAGGGCAGCCCCGCGTTCGGAATGCACCACTCAAGTCGAAGCTGCGGCATTATGCGCGGCTCGGCGCGATGGCCGGCAAGCTGGAGAAGCTGATCGCGAGGCACCGCTGGGGGCGGATGGACGCGATCGCAGCGCGTGAAGCGGCGCGGCTGGCGTGAATGCGCCGACGTTCCCGCATGCCCTGACGCTGCGCACCGCCGATCTGGACGATGCCGGCCCGTGCGCGCGGATCGCGGCGTGGGTCGGCGACCATCCCGACGGCACGCCGTTTCACTTGCCCCAATGGAGCAGCGCGGTGGCGCGTGGCTGCGGGCAGCGGAGCCATTATCTGCTGGCCGAGCGGCCGGGCGGCGAGATCGCCGGGGTGCTGCCACTGACCGAGTCGCACTCGCCGCTGTTCGGACGCGCGCTGGTGTCGGCAGGGTTCGGCGTCGGCGGAGGCGTGTTGGCGGATGGTGCGGTGGCGACCGCGAAGCTGGCGGGGGCAGCGTTCGAATTGGCGGGGCGGCTAACTTGCTCCACCGTCGAGTTGCGCGGTGGGGTAAGGCCGGGGACGGAATGGCATGCCGATGACGCCACTTATGTGCGCTTTGTCCGTCCCCTTGCGGGGGACGACGAGGCGGAACTGCTGGCGATCCCGCGCAAGCAGCGGGCGGAGGTCCGACGGTCGCTGAGCAATGCCCTGACCGTGGAGACGGGGAGCGGCGTCGCGCAAGCCGCGGCACATTATGCGGTCTATGCCGAGTCGGTGCGCAACCTCGGAACGCCGGTGTTTCCGCGCCGGCTTTTCGAGGCGACGCTGAGGGCGTTCGGCGATGCTGCCGACCTGTTGGTCGTCCGGCACGAGGGCGCGCCGGTCGCGAGCGTGCTGAGCCTGTATTGGAATGGCACCGTCTATCCATATTGGGGCGGGGGCACCGAGGCGGCGCGCGGGTTGCGGGCCAACGACCGGATGTACTTCGCGCTGATGGCGCATGCACGGGGGCGGGGGTGTACCCGGTTCGATTTCGGACGCTCCAAGGCGGGTACGGGGGCTGCGGCGTTCAAGAAGAACTGGGGGTTCGAGCCCGCGCCGCTCACTTATTTCAAGCGGACGACCGACGGGTCCACACCGCGCAGCATCAATCCGCTCGATCCCAAATATAGCCTGCAGGTGCGCGCGTGGAAGCGGATGCCGCTGTGGCTGGCCAACCGCGTAGGGCCCTGGATCTCCCGGGGGCTTGGCTGATGATGGGGGACATCCTGTTCCTGGCGCACCGCGTGCCCTATCCTCCGGATCGCGGCGACAAGATCCGCGCCTTCCACCTGCTCAAGCATCTTGCCGAGCGTCACCGCGTGCATCTGGTCGCCTTTGCCGATGGTCCCGGTGATACCGAGCACGAGGCGGCGCTGGCGCGGTTCGCCTGTACGCAGAGCGTGATCCGGCGGTCGAAGCCCCAGGCGGTCGCAGCGGCGCAGGCGCTGCTGTCGGGAAAGCCGGTGTCGCTGACCGCCTTCGCGGATGCTGAAATGCGTGCCGCGGTGGACCGAGTGCTTGCGCGCGAAGCGATCGATGCCGTGTTCGTGTTTTCCGGGCAAATGGCACAATATCTGCCGGCCGCCGGACCGCCGGTGGTGATGGATTTTGTCGACATGGATTCGGCCAAGTTCGCCGGCTATGCCGCGACGGCGCGAGGCCCGATGCGCTGGATGCTCGCCCGCGAGGCGCGGTTGTTGATGGCGCACGAGGCGCAGGTCGCGGGCCGGGCGCATGCCAGCCTGTTCGTCAGTGCCGCGGAGGCGCGGCTGTTCGAGGAAGAGACCGGCGCCGCGCGCGTGGCGGTCGTGGAGAACGGGATCGAAACCGGCTATTTCGCGCCCGGCGCCCAGTTCGTCCGGCCCAGCCTGAGCGCGGCATCGATCGTGTTCACCGGGCAGATGGACTACCGCCCCAACGTCGAAGGCGTGGCGTGGTTTGTCAAGGCGGTGCTGCCGCGGATCCGTGCCGAGCGGGGCGATGCCGAGTTCGTGATCGTCGGGCGCAATCCCGGTGATGCGGTGCGTGGGCTGGGCAAGCGCGACGGAGTGCGGGTGACCGGCGAGGTTGCCGATGTGCGCGGCTGGTTGGCGGACGCGGCCGTCGTCGTGGCGCCGCTGCTGCTGGCGCGGGGCATCCAGAACAAGGTGCTCGAGGGGATGGCGATGGCGCGGCCGGTGGTCGCCTCCGCAGCTGCGGCCGAAGGGATCGATCACCGAGGCACGATCGACGTGACGGCGGATGGCGAGGCGATGGCGGCAGCGATCCTGGAGCGGCTGCGTGACCCTGCGGGTGCGGCGGCGCTTGGCGACCAGGCACGCCGGCAGGTGATCGAGCGCTATGGCTGGCCCACGGCGATGGCGACACTGGACGACATACTGGCGCCGCTGTTCGACGTGCGGAGGGCTGCATGACGGTCCATATGCCGATGCATCAGTTTCGTCCGCCGGCGGTGCGGTTCCATGGCCGCTGGACACGCGCTGCGGCGATGCTGGCGGCCAGCTGGGCTGCGCTGTTGCTGTTGTTCCGGCGCGACACCGCAGACCTTGCCGCGATCTATTGGACCAACACGACCTTTGGGCACTGCCTGTTCGTGGCGCCGGTGATCGGCTGGCTGGTGTGGCAGCGGCGGCGCGAGCTGGCGCTGGTGCGGCCCGAGGGGTGGTGGCCCGCGCTGCTGCTGGTCGCGGCGGGCGGGTTTGGCTGGCTGCTGGGGGATGCCGCGGGGGTGGCGCTGCTGCGCCATCTGGGGCTGGTGATGATGCTCCAGGGCGCGGCGGTGAGCGTGCTGGGCCTCAATGTCGCGCGCGCGCTGCTGTTTCCGCTGGGCTACATGCTGTTCCTAGTGCCGTTCGGCGACTTTTTCGAGCCGCCGCTCCAGCAGCTGACGATCGCCATGGTGATGCCGCTGCTTCACTTGTTCGGCGTGCCGGCCAGCGTCGACGGGGTGCTGATCACCACCTCCAACGGCTATTTCGAAGTGGCCGAGGCCTGTTCGGGGTCCAAGTTCCTGATCGCAATGATCGCGTACGGGGTGCTCGTTGCGAATGTCTGCTATCGCACCTGGCCGCGCCGTGCCGCCTTCCTGGCGATGGCGCTGGTGGTGCCGGTGATCGCCAACGGCGTGCGCGCGTTCGGGACGATCTATGCCGCTTGGTGGACCTCGGTGGAGCAGGCGACGGGCATGGACCACATCGTCTATGGCTGGTTCTTCTTCGCCTTCGTGATGGCCGCGGTGCTGGCGATCGGCTGGCGGTGGTTCGACCGCGATCCCGACGCGCCGTGGTTCGATCCCGCCGCGTTGCAGGCGCCGGTGCCCGGGCGGGCGGACCGGATTTTGACGGCCCTTGGCGCGTTGCTGATCGCCAGCCTGTTCCTGAGCTGGTCGAGCGCGATCGCGGCGCGGACGACGCCGCTGGGACCGCCGGTGGAGCTGCCGCAGATCGCCGGCTGGCGGCGGCAGCCGGCGGCGCCGGATTGGTCGCCCAACTTCCCGGCCGCCGATCGCTTCCTCCAGGCCCGCTATGTCGATCGGGCGGGGCGGACGGTGGACGTGGCGGTGGCGCTCTATGCGCAGCAGCATGAGGGCAAGGAACTGGTCGGGTTCGGGATCGGCGCGATCCGGCAAAACGACCGCTGGGTGCGCGTTGCCGATGTGGCCCCTGTGGCGGACGGGCACGCAATCCGCATGGTCGGTCCCGAACGGGTGGAACGCCGAACGGTTAGTTGGTACCGCGTCGGCGGCACGCTGACCGGGAGCGACAACCGCGTGAAGATCGAGACGTTGAAGACCAAGCTGCTGGGCGGCGATCAGAGCGCGGCGGCGGTGCTGATTTCGGCAGAGCAGGGGGCGAACGGCGATGCCGGCGCGACGATCCAGGACTTTCTCGAGGCGCTTGGTCCAGTGGAAGCGCTTGCCGACGAACTGACCGGCGCCCGCTGATGTGCGGCATTGCGGGGCTGTACTACCCCGCCCAGGCTCGGCCGGTCGATCCGGCCCGGATCATGACGATGACCGATGCTATCGCGCACCGGGGGCCTGACGGATCGGGCGTGTGGACTGCGCCCGGCGTGGGGCTGGGGCACCGGCGGCTGGCGATCATCGACCTGGAATGCGGCGCCCAGCCGATGGTCACGCCCGAGGCCGACGTGGTCACGGTGTTCAACGGCGAGATCTATAACTTCCAGGAGGTGCGTGGCGAGTTGGAAGCGAAGGGGGCGCGCTTCCTGACGGGCAGCGATACCGAAGTGCTGCTGCATGGCTGGCGCGCCTGGGGGCCGGCGATGCTGCCGCGGCTGAACGGGATGTTCGCCTTCGCGGTCTATGACGTGCGCCGGCAGAGCCTGTTTCTGGCGCGTGACCGGTTCGGCGTGAAGCCGCTGCATTATACCCAGCTTTCGGACGGGGCGGTGGCCTTCGCGTCCGAACTCAAGGGGCTGCTCGCGCATCCGCTGCTGCGGCGGCTGCCGGATTTCCGTGCGGTCGAGGATTATCTGGGGCTCGGCTATGTGCCCGACGACGCTTCGATCGTCGCGGGGGTGAAGAAGCTGGCTGCGGGGCATTTCCTGCTGTTGGAGCGCGGCAAGCCCGTGGCGGAGCCGACCCGCTGGTGGGACATCGACTTTTCGCGCCGCGCCACCGGCAAGGTCAAGGACCTGGAGGCCGAGCTGGTCGAGCACATGCGCGCGGCGGTTTGCTCGCGGATGATCGCCGACGTGCCGCTGGGGGCGTTCCTGTCGGGCGGGGTCGACAGCAGCGCGGTGGTGGCGCTGATGGCGGAGACCAGCCGGGCGGCGGTGAAGACCTGCACGATCGGCTTTGCCGAGGCGGACCATGACGAGACCGCCCACGCGCAAGCGGTGGCCGACCGCTTTGCCACGGCGCACCGTAGCCGCACGGTTGCGGCCGATGATTTCGCGCTGATCGACACGTTGGTGGCGGCGTTCGACGAGCCGTTTGCCGATGCCTCGGCGCTACCGACCTACCGCGTCGCGCAGCTGGCGCGCGAGAGCGTGACGGTGGCGCTGTCGGGAGATGGAGCGGATGAGGCGTTCGCGGGCTATCGCCGCTACAGGTTCTTCGCCGCGGAAGAGCGCGTGCGCTCGCTGCTGCCGCAGGGTTTGCGGACGAACGTGTTCGGGCGGCTAGGACAAGTATATCCCAAGGCCGACTGGGCGCCGCGGCCGTTCCGCGCCAAGACCACGCTGCTCGCACTCGCCGAGGGAGGCGAGTTCGCCTATGCCAAGGCGGTCGGGGTGACCGGACCGGCGCTGCGCGACCAGCTTTACACCAGTGCCGCCAAGCACCTGCTGGCGGGGCATACCGCCGAGCGGCGCTATGTCGACGCGATGCGCCAGGCACCGGCGCGCGACGGGCTCGATCGTGCGCAATATGCCGATATGCGCCACTGGCTGCCTGGCGACATCCTCACCAAGGTCGACCGCACCAGCATGGCGGTGGGGTTGGAGGCTCGCGAGCCGCTGCTCGACCACCGGCTGGTGGAGTTCGCCGCGACGCTGCCGCCGTCGCTCCGGATCAGAGCGGGGCAGGGCAAGTGGCTGATGAAGAAAGCGATGGAGCCCTGGCTGCCGAAGGAGATCCTCTATCGCCCGAAGATGGGGTTCGTCACCCCGGTCAGCGCCTGGTTCCGCACGGCGCTGGCCGAGGAAGCGGCCGGGCTGGCGCGCTCGCGCGTGCTTGCCGGGACCGGCTGGTTCGAGCCGGCGACGATCGAGAAACTAGCGGCCGACCACAAGGCGGGCCGCGCCGAGCATGGCCGGACCTTGTGGCAGTTGCTGATGCTGGAACGGAGCCTAAAGCGGCTGTTCGGCTGATCAGTGCAGGCCGAACACCGCCATCGCCGCGTGCAGCGTCAGCGCAGCGAGCGTGAACGTGGACAGGCCGAACAGCCAGAAGCGCACCCGCACCCGGTTCACCGTCGCCTGCCATAGGCTGTGGACGATGCGCAGCGCGACATAGGCCCAGGCGATCCAGGCGTTCACCCCGTCGCCCTGACCGATCATCGCCAGCACCAGCGCGACCGCATAGAACAGCGTCGGCTGCTCGGTCAGGTGGTTGTAGTTGTGCGCCTTCCACTGCACTCCAGCGGGCAGCCCACGATCCGCGTGCGAGGCGGTGGTGCCGACCAGCGTGCCCATGTCGATCCCCGCGCCGCGCATGGCGGGCAGGCGCGTTGCGATTGCCCAGATGAGCATCACCAGCGTCCAGGCGATCAGCGCCACCACCGGCCGGAGGATGTCGCTATGTATCATGGTTGCTCCTTCGGTCATGCGCGCCGGGTCCAGCGTGCGAAGATGTCCAGCCAGCCGCGGCCGGGTGCATCGGCCGGCAAGTGCATCGCGCCGAAGCCGTGGCCGCCTTTTTCCAGCAGATGCGCCTCCACCGGCACGTTCACGCGGCGGCAGGCGTCGATCATCGCCAGGCTCTGCGCGACCGGCACGACCGGATCGTCCATCGCGTGGAGCAGCCAGACCGGCGGGGTTTCCGCGGTGACGCGGTCGAGCGGCGTGTAGCGGGCAAGGAGGGCGGGGTCCTTGTCGTCGCCAAGGAGCATTGCGCTGGAGCGGCTGTTGAGCCCGGCAGTGGCGAACGACACTACCGGGTAGACCAGACCGGCAAAGGCAGGCCGCGCCGATTGGCGGTCGGCCGCGTCGATGGACGTATAGACCGGGTCAGCATGCCCGACCGCGACCATCGCGCCGAGATGCCCGCCCGCGGAGAAGCCGAGCAGGCCGAGCTTTGCCGGATCGATGGCGTATTTGCCGGCATTGGCGCGGATCAGCCGCATCGCACGCTGTGCGTCCTGGAGCGGTACGTCGGCCCGCCTGGCCCAGCCGTCACCGGGAAGCCGGTAGACGAGCACGAAGACGGTGATGCCCAGCGGATTGAGCATCGCCGCGACGTCGATGCCCTCGTTGCTGGCCGACACGAAGCCATAGCCGCCGCCGGGGATCGACAGCACCGCGCGGCCATCGGGCTTCTTAGCGCGGTACACGGCGACATAGGGGCGATCGACGCCGCGTAGCCAGAGCTCGGCGCCCTGATAGCCGGCACGCTCGTTGCGGGGCGTCGGCAGCGGGGAGGGCGCGCCCGGCGGGTTGCCGGGCCAGAGCGGGAAATGCTCCGCGGGCGGCCATGCGAGCGGCGGGGGCGATGCCTGCCCGGCTTGGGCCGCCGTCGCCACGGGGAGGCTTGCCGCGGCCCCCAGCAGCGTGCGTCGGTCGATCTGCATGCGCGTTTCCTCCCCGAGCGTTAGCACCACTTCTTTTGCGCCACCTCTTACGAAGCGAAGCTACCGGAATATATCGGCTCGGCAACCAGCAATGGAGACCGACAGATGAAGCGCAGCGGCAACACGATCCTGATCACCGGCGGCGGCAGCGGTATCGGCGCGCAGCTCGCGCATCGCTTCCACGACCAGGGCAACACGGTGATCGTCGCTGGACGGCGACTGGAGGCGCTCGAGCAGGTCTCAGAGGGGCGGGCGAACATCCATCCGCTGGCGCTCGACATCGACAGCGCGGACGGTGTGAAGGACTTCGCCGCGCGAGTGATCGCCGCGCATCCGGCGCTGAACGTGGTGATCCATAATGCCGGGATCATGCGTTTCGAGGCGCTGGACCAGTCGCGCGACCTGGGCGATGCCGAGGCGACGATCACCACCAACCTGCTCGGCCCGATCCGGCTGACCGACGCCCTGATCGATCATCTGGTGGCGCAGCCCAGTGCCGCCATCGTCACGGTGACTTCGGGCCTTGCCTATGTGCCGCTGGTGGCGACCCCGACCTATTCGGCGACCAAGGCGGCGATCCACTCCTACACCGTGGCGCTGCGCGATGCCTTGCAGGGCAAGGTGGAAGTGATCGAACTCGTGCCGCCCGGCGTACAGACCGAGCTGACGCCGGGACAGGAGAACCGGCCGGGCTATATGCCGCTGGATGCGTTCATCGACGAAGTGATGGCGCTATGGACGCAGGAGCCGACGCCGGCGGAGATCATGGTCGAGCGTGTGCGCGGCCTGCGCTTTGCCGAGCGCGAGGGCCGGTTCGATGCGGCGCTGACTCAGATCAACGCGTTCGCCCGCAAGGCGCGCGAGGGACAGGGCTAGGCGAACAGGGCCGTCGCCTGCAGGTGGACGACGGCCCGTTTTCTTTAGAAGCGGTCGGCGCGCTGGCCCAGCAGGGTCACTTCGACCCGGCGGTTCTGGCGCATGCCGGCGGGCGTGGCATTGGATGCCACCGGCTCGGCTTCGCCATGCCCCTCGACAGAGAAGCGCGCGCGCGTGACACCCATCGTGTCGAAGGCGTTGCGAACGCTCGCCGCGCGGCGTTCGGAAAGATCGAGATTATGGGCATCGGTGCCACGCGAATCGGTGTGACCGTCGATGGCGACGCGCACCCCTGGATTGTGGCGCAGATAGCCGGCGAGCGGCCGCAGCTTGTCGATCGCGCCGGGCCGCAGCACGTCGCTGTCGGTGGCGAACAACACATCCTCGGACAGGTTCATGGTCGCTCCGCGCGTGGTCTGGCGGAAGCCATAGCCGCGCATCGCCCCGCGATCCCAGTCGCCGCGCTCCTCGACCACCACGGTGCGGTCGCGCGCCTCCCAGTCGAAACGGTCGCGGCGCGGTCCCGCGATATCCACAAAGGCGCGGTTGGCGGCGATCGCCTCACGAAGGCTGATGCGGCCGTCGCGATTATGGTCGAAGTTGCGCATCACGAACGCACGGCCGCGCAGCGTGGCGCGCAATTCGGGCAAGAGGCGTGGCACTCCAGGGCCGGCCAGGCGGATGGGCCGGTCACCGTGCCGCCCGCCGCCCCAATCCCAGCGGTCCTGCGCCTGGGCGGGTGCGATCGCGGTCAGCGAAGTTGCCAGCGCAGCCGCGGCGATGATCGAAAAGCGTTTCATGTTCTTCCTCCTGTGCCCACCCCAGGCACCGCTTTCGCTCTCCCGGCTTGAACCTTGGCTGAGCCCCGATGACAGGTGCAGTTAAGGCGGGAGGAGGAGCCAACGAAAAGGGGCCGCGCTTGCGCACGGCCCCTCCGATAGCTCGCCGTAAATGCCGGCTTACCTGAACAGCTTGGCCCAACCACGCTTGGCGCGGTCCTTCCAGTGGCCGCGGTGATAGGCGTCCGATGCCAGCAGCGGCATCACGCTGCCCGCTTCGGCGAACACCATCTGCTCGATGCCGGTGTTGACCTTGCCCCAGCTCGCAGCTTCCTGCAGCGTCGAGGACGAGCAGGCGCCGTCGCGCACGTCGGCGACGGTGATCTGTACCGCGTACTTGTGCACTGCGACGTCCTCATGGCCCAGGATCTCGGCGCAGACGACCGTGTCCTGGATGAAGTTCTTCGGCACGCCGCCGCCGATCATCAGCAGGCCGGTGGTGCCCGCCTCGATCTTGATCTGCGTGAGCTCGCGGAAGTCCGCGACTGCGTCGATCATCAGATACGGACGGCCTTCCTTTGCCGCGTCGACCTGGTGCTTGACCAGCCCGAAGCCGGCCGAGCTGTCGACGAAGGCCGGGCAGAAGATCGGCACGTCATGCTCGTAAGCGAGCTTGACGAGGCTGTTCTCCTTCTTGCCGTGCTCGACGAGATACTTGCCCATCTCGCGGATGAACGCACGGCTCGAATAGGCCTTGGGCTCCAGCGATTCCGCAATCTCGAAGATCGTGTGGTCGACGTTCTGGAGCGCTTCCTCGTCGATATAGGTGTCGTAGATCCGGTCGATGTAGAGCGAGCGCAGCGTGTCGTCGTCGGGGATTTCCAGCGCCTGATAGTGCTTGTGGCCGAGCCCTTCGAAGAAATCCATGTCGACAATGGTCGCGCCGGTGGCGACGATGCAGTCGACCATGTTGTTGCGCACCAGCTCGGCATAGAGGTCCATGCAGCCGCCGGCCGACGTCGAGCCTGCGATCACCAGGCAGACGGTGCAGTCGGGATCGGCCAGCATCTGGTTGTAGATGCCGGTGGCGCGGCCGAGGTCACGGCTGGTGAAGCTCATGTCCGACATCGCATCGATGATCGGGCGCGCGTCGAACGACTTGATGTCGACGTGCTTCACTTCCTTCGACAGCAGCTCTGCCTTGCGGGTGTCGTTGATCGGGCCGTTTGCCGCGGCGGTCTTGGTGAGGGTGTCGGTCATGGTTGCCCTTTGGCTATCCAGAACCCGCCGTCGTTATATGGGGACGCGGAAACCCGTAGAACCTCCTCCCGCCGGGGCGGGAGGAGGAAACCTATATAGTGTAAGTTGTTGGCGTTACAGCTTTACGACGTTGGTCGAGCGGCGCGTTTCGAGCGCTTCATCCTCGCGGTACACCGACAACATGGGCTCATCGCCTGCGACCACCGTCTCGCCCGAGCCGAAGCCGTTAAAGGCAGTGCGCATTGCCGCGCCATAGGCGCCGAGCATGCCGATCTCGAAATAATCGCCGGTGTTCGTGTCCGCAGGGAGCGGGAACGGGCCAGCCATGAAATCGAGATCGTCGCAGGTCGGACCCCAGAAGCTGAAGTCCATGTCGCGCGCGTCCGAGTCCGGCTCACGCAGCAACTGCACCGGATACTTCCAGCCGATATGCGCGGCGTCGAACAGCGTGCCATAGGCGCCGTCGTTGATGTACAGCTCGTTGCCGCGGCGACGCTCGACGCGCACCACTACGGAAGAATATTCCGCACACAGCGACCGGCCGGGCTCGGCCCACAATTCGGCCGAATAGCTGATCGGCAGGCTTTCGAACGCGCGGTGGATCGTCTCGAAGAAACGCTCCAGCGGCGGCGGGGTCATGCCCGGATAGGCCGAGGGAAAGCCACCGCCGACATCGATCACGTCGACGGTAACCGCCGCATCGACGATCGCTGCGCGGACGCGCTCCATCGCGTTCGAATAGGCGTCCGGCGACATGGTCTGGCTGCCGACGTGGAAGCAGATGCCGAGCGCGTCCGCCACCTGACGGGTCGCGACCAGCAATTCCCTGGCTTCCGTGTGGCCGACGCCGAACTTCGAGCCCAGGCTGAGCTTCGCGAACTCGGACGAGACGCGCAGCCGCACGCAGAGCGTGAGGTCGGTGGCGCCACCGGTAGCACGCACGATCTTGTCGAGCTCTTCCAGGCTGTCGAGCGAGAAGGTCCGCACGCCATGCTGGAAATAGGCTTCGGCGATCGCCTCTTCCGACTTGACCGGGTGCATGAAGCAGCAGGTCGCGTCCGGCAGCGTCGCCTTGACGAGACGCACCTCGGCGATCGAGGCGGTGTCGTAATGCGTGATACCGTTGTCCCAGAGGATCTGGAGCAGGTCGGGCGACGGATTCGCCTTCACCGCGTACATCGAGCGGCCCGGAAACTTCTCGACGAAGAAGCGGGCGGCCCGCGCCGCAGCGTGGGGACGAACGATCGTAACCGGATCCACCGGTCGTCGCTTAGCGATGTCGATGCCCCCACCGAGAACGGCGGCACGGGCGGTCGAGAGGGGCGCTAACCCCAGCGCGCGAGGATGCTGGTGCAATTCAAGGGACCTCCAAATGCCTTGCGGCAAACATTGACGAAACAGCTGCCTTGCGGTTGGAAGTCCCATGGGGCAGCGGAAGGCGGCATTTAGGGGCGAGGTCCCCGCATGTAAAGCGATTCGGACTGCGATTTGTCCGACGGGGGTGAGATGTGACGATTTTGCGACAGCCCACGCGAGCGGGGGTACGCGACGCTGCCGCGAAAGTCGCCGCCATTCTGCCGCAAACGCCTTTGCTGACAGCGAATTTCCAGGGTGTGCCGGTGGCGTTCAAGGCGGAATCGCTGCAGCCCGTGGGTGCCTTCAAAATCCGCGGCGCCTGGCACAGGCTGACGGCGCTGGATGCCGGAGCACGCGAGAAGGGAGTGGTCGCCTTTTCTTCGGGCAATCATGCGCAAGGGGTCGCCTGGGCCGCGCAGAAGCTGGGCATGCCGGCGATCATCGTGATGCCGTCCGACGCGCCCAAGGTGAAGCTGGATGCGACCCTGGCATTGGGGGCGGAGGTGGTGCGGTATGACCGGGCCCGCGAGAGCCGCGAGGAGATCGCCGCGCAGCTGGCGCATGCGCGCGGCGCTACGCTGGTGCCGAGCTTCGACGATCCCTGGATCATCGAGGGCCAAGGCAGCGCCGGGATCGAGGCGATGACCCAGATGGTCGAAGCCAGGTTGCCCGATCCGTCGCGGGTGGTGATCCCGTGCGGAGGGGGCGGGCTTGCCGCGGGCATCGCGCTGGCGCTTCCGGACGCAGCGGTGACGGTGGTCGAGCCGGAGGGCTGGGACGACATGCGGCACAGCCTGGAGGCGGGCCGGATCGTGCCGGTGGGCGAGCATCCGCCCGCGACGGCATGCGATGCGCTGCAGACCAAGCTGGTGTCGCCGCTCACCTTCGATGTGCTGGCAAGGCGTGGGGCTACCGGGGTGGCGGTCAGCGAGGCCGAGGTGCGGGACGCGCAGCGCTGGGCCGCGGCCAGGCTGCGCATCGTGCTGGAGCCCGGCGGTGCGGTGGCGCTGGCGGCGCTGCTTGCCGGCAAAGTCGACGTGGAGCCCGGGCTGCTGGTGATCCTGTCGGGTGGAAATGCCGATCCCGCCGACTATGCGCGCGTGTTAGGGGTGCCGCATGAAAGCGACTCCGATGGGCGCAGTGCTGGCCAATGTGTTGAGTGCGGCCACGCGCGTGCTCGGCTATGTCCTCTACGCGGTGCTGTTCGCGATCTACCGCCAGGACATGCGGTTCATCACGCTGTTCGCCTGCATCGGGCTGGTGGCCGGCGCGCTCCTGTGGTGGTGGCTGTGATGCTCGACCCGTCGCTGGGGCCCATCCTGATGAGCGTTGCGGTGCTGGCGATGTTCGCGCTGATATGGGGCGGCATCCGCACGCTCAAGGCCGACCGCACGCGCGGCGTGCTGATGCTGGTCGCCGCGCTGGTGCTGCTCGGCAACCTGCTGATCTGGTCGATCTGACGGCCTCCCCCTCGCCATGGGGGAGGCGCCACGGGTCACTTGATCGGCGAGTTGGGGTCGAGCCGCATGTCGAGATAGCGGTCCACCGAACCCATCAGCTGCTCCATCTCATGCTCGAAGAAATGGTTCGCGCCGGGGATGGTGTCGTGCTCGATCGTGATGTGCTTCTGGGTGCGCAGCTTGTCGACCAGCTTCTGCACGGCGCCCGGCGTGACGACTTCGTCATTCTCGCCCTGGATGATGATGCCCGACGAGGGGCACGGCGCGAGGAAGGTGAAGTCGAACATGTTCGCTGGAGGCGCCACCGAGATGAAGCCGCGGATTTCTGGACGGCGCATCAGCAGCTGCATGCCAATCCAGGCGCCGAAGCCGAAGCCGGCGACCCAGGTGGTCTGGGCTTCGGGGTGGAAGCTCTGCACCCAGTCGAGCGCGCTGGCGGCGTCGGACAGCTCGCCGATGCCGTTGTCGAACGTGCCCTGGCTCTTGCCCACGCCGCGGAAATTGAAGCGCAGGGTGGCGAAGCCGCGGCGCTGGAAGGTCTTGTAGAGCTCCTGGACGATGCGGTTGTTCATCGTGCCGCCCGCATTGGGATGCGGGTGGAGGATCATCGCCACGGGCGCGCGCGGACGCGGAGCGGGAGCGAAACGGCCTTCGAGGCGACCTTCGGGGCCGGGGAAAATGACTTCGGGCAACGCAAGGACCCTTCTGATCTGGAGACGCGCAGTGCAGCGCGGGAGTTTGCGCGCTATATAAGCGCCGCGCCCTTTTGCGCAAATGGAACCCGAATTGCCTGATCGCATCTATCTGGACCACGCCGCGACCACGCCGATGCTGCCTGAGGCGATCGCTGCCGTGCAGGCGGGAATGATGGGCTGGGCGAACCCATCTTCGCCCCACGCCGACGGGCGGGCGGCGCGTGCGCAGCTCGAGGCGGCACGCGCGCGGATCGCCGCCGCCTATGGCTGGGCCCACGAGCTGGTGCTGACCGGCGGCGCCAGCGAGTCGCTTCACATCGCGCTGACCCGTTCGGTGGTCGATCGGAGGCTGATCACCGCAGTCGAGCATGACGCCGTGCTGCGATACTCGGAAGACGCGGGGGTGTTGCCGGTCGACGCGCAGGGCATCGTGCGCCTCGACGCGCTCGCTGCCGCGCTGGCCGGCGGCGGGCGGACGCTGGTCTGCATCCAATGGGCGAACAGCGAGACAGGCGTGCGGCAGCGGGTCGAAGTCATTGCCGAAATCGTGCACGATGCCGGCGGGGTGCTGCTGGTCGATGCAGCCCAGATGCCGGCCCGCGCCGATGCTGCGGTGCTGCGCCATGCCGACCTGGTCGCAGTGTCGGCGCACAAGCGTGGCGGGCCTCCCGGCGTCGGCGGCCTGCTGGTTCGTGACTTCGCGCTGCTGCTGCCGACCGGTGGCCAGGAAAAGGGGTATCGCCCCGGTACCGAGAACCTGCCGGGGGTGCTCGGCTATGCCGCGGCGCTGGAAGTTGCCGAGGATATGGCCGTCCCGGCGAGCCTCCGCCGGCACCTCGATGCGCGCATCACTGCGGCGGGTGCCGAGATCGTCGCCGCCGATACCCCACGCAGCCCGCTCATCGGCGCCTATCGGATGCCGGGCGTTTCGGCGGCCGCGCAGCTGATCCGCTTCGATCTGGCCGGCATTGCCGTGTCGGCAGGGAGTGCCTGCTCGTCGGGCAGCATGCGGCCAAGCCATGTGCTGACCGCGATGGGCTGGCAGGAGCCGGAACTGCGCGAAGTGATCCGAGTGAGTTTCGGCCGCACCACCAACGAGGCGGAGGTCGAGCGCTTCGCCGATCTTTGGTGTACCATCGCTGCCGAAGCGCGAGCGCGCGCCGCATGATCTACCTCGACTATCAGGCTACGACGCCGCTCGCGCCCGAAGCGCTGCAGGCGATGCTGCCCTGGCTTCAGAACGCCCACGCCAACCCGCACTCGGCGCATGCGCCCGGACGTGCCGCCAAGGCGGGGGTGGAAGTCGCGCGTCAGCAGGTCGCGGCGCTTCTTCCCGCGAACGGCACGCTCAGCTTCACCAGCGGCGCTACCGAGGCGCTGAACTGGGCGATCAAGGGGACCGCCGGGCCCATTGTCACGCTGGCGACCGAACATGCCGCCGTGCTGGACACCGTCGCGGCGGAAGCGCGGCGGGGCAGGGAAGTTAGCGTGCTGCCGGTCGGTCCCGACGGTATCGTCGACCTGGAAGCCGCACGCGCCGCTATCCGCCCGGGAACGGGGCTGGTGGCCGCCATGCTGGTGAACAACGAAATCGGCGTGGTCCAACCGATCCCCGCGCTTGCCGGGCTGGCACATGATGCGGGCGCGCTAATGCTGTGCGACGCGGTGCAGGGATATGGGCGTATTTCCGTTCCCGCAGAGTGTGACCTCGTCGCCATCTCGGCGCACAAGATCCACGGGCCCAAGGGGATCGGCGCGCTGTGGGTGCGCAACGGTGTCCAGATCGAGCCGCTGATGCATGGTGGCGGCCAGGAAGCCGCGGGCCGCTCGGGTACGCTTTCGCCCGCGCTGTGCGCCGGCTTCGGTGCCGCCGCCGTGCTTGCGAAGGGAAGGTTCCAGTCGGACGAGGATCATGTCGCGGCGCTGCCCGCCACCGCGCGCGATCGGCTGCCCGGTTGGATCGTCAACGGCTCGGTCGAGCATCGTTACCCCGGCAATTTGAACTTGCGCTTTCCCGGGCTGGACGTCGCACGACTGATGTCGGACCTGCGCGACATCGCTTTTTCGGCGGGCTCGGCCTGTGCCAGCGGGTCGGGCCGCCCTAGCCATGTGTTGCGGGCGATCGGGCTGTCCGATGCGGAGGCGCGCTCCAGTATCCGGCTGGGGTTTGGCCGCTACACGACGTTCGAAGAACTGGAGGCTGCCTTGTCCCGTATCGATGCCGCGGCCCGGTCGCAGCGGATCGCCGCATGATCGAGGTGCGGTTCGTCAGTGCCGACGGCACCAGGATCCAGCGCGTACAGGGTGCGGAGGGCGAGCGGCTGCTCGAGGTGGCGCAGAATGCCGGGCAGCCGCTGGAAGGAACGTGCGAGGGGCAGATGGCGTGCTCGACCTGTCACGTCATCGTTGCGCCGGAAGATTTCGGCCGCCTGGTTCCCGCGAGCGAAGAAGAGGAGGACATGCTCGATCTGGCGATGGGCGCAGTCCGCACCAGCCGCCTCGCCTGCCAGATCATGCTCCGGCCCGAACTCTACGGCCTGACCGTGCAGATGCCGGGCGGCCACCGCGACATGCATCGCCGGTAATCGACCCGCGCGGCCTCTTGCCTCCCGCGCCAGCTTCGCCCATATGCGCCGCGGGAGTCGGGCGGACGGTACCGTCGCCAACCCGGTCAGGTCCGGAAGGAAGCAGCCGCAACGATTTCGTATCGGGTCGTTCCGGCTCCCACCTCAGCCCAGCGTCGACATCATGTCCGCGGGTGACGAGCATCTGGGTCTGGCAGAGCTCAAGCTCCAGCGCACCGATCAGATGAAGCACAGATAGAGGCGCCCGCACGCATGGGAACTCGAAGTACGATCGCACGAGAGCGTCGGCTCGCGGTTTTACCATGAACCCGATGGCGTGTGCGACCGTTCCTTCCCAGGCAGGAGGATACCTCGCCGGCGAGTGGATGCGCCCCGGCATCTCCGCTGATCCTTCGACAAAACGCCGCGCGCGTCCTACATAGACCGCGATGTCCGAATCCTTCCTTGGCCTCGACGAACCGCCCCAGCCGCGGCAAGAGGCGTATCGCGTCCTCGCACGCAAATACCGGCCGCAGACGTTCAGCCAGTTGATCGGCCAGGACGCGATGGTCCAGACGCTGGGGAATGCGATTAAGCGAGGGCGGCTGGCACATGCCTTCCTTCTCACCGGCGTGCGCGGGGTGGGCAAGACCTCCACCGCGCGGCTGATCGCCAAGGCGTTGAACTGCATCGGCCCGGACGGTGCAGGCGGGCCGACGATCGACCCTTGTGGTGTCTGCGAACCCTGTCGGGCGATTGCCGATGGGCGTCATATCGACGTCATCGAAATGGACGCGGCCTCGCACACCGGCATCGACGATATCCGCGAGATCATCGAGGCGTCGCGCTATTCGGCCGTTTCCGCGCGCTACAAGATCTACATCATCGACGAAGTACACATGCTGTCCAAGGCGGCGTTCAACGGACTGTTGAAGACGCTCGAGGAACCGCCGGCGCACGTGAAGTTCCTGTTCGCCACCACCGAAGTGAACAAGGTGCCGGTTACCGTACTCTCCCGATGCCAGCGCTTCGACCTGCGCCGCATCCCCGCCGAGACGCTTGCCGAACATTTCGCCAGGGTGGTCGCGGCCGAGGAGGTTCAGGCCGAACCCGAAGCGCTGGCGCTGATCGCCCGCGCTGCCGAAGGGTCGGCGCGCGACGGGCTGTCGATCCTCGACCAGGCGATCGCCCATGCCGGACTGGAAGGCGAGGGGGTGCGCACCGATGCCGTACGGCAGATGCTGGGCCTTTCCGATCGCGGCGCGATGCGCGCATTGTTCGGGCTGTTGCTGGAAGCGGATGCGCCGGGGGCGCTGGCGGCGTTGCGGGGCCAATATGATCTGGGCGTCGATCCGCAGGCGGTGCTGAAGACGCTGCTGGAGACGGTGCACGGCATCACGCTGGCGAAGCTAAACAGCACGCCGACTGCCGCGCAGTCGGCGGAAGAGCTTTCGGCGCTGCAGGATTGGGCGGTCAGCCTGTCGTTCCCGGCGCTGCATCGCCTGTGGCAGTTGCTGCTGCGCGGGCATGACGAAGTCGCCAAGGCGGTATTGCCGATCGAAGCATGCGAGATGGCGCTGCTGCGGGTGATCCATGCCTCGCAGCTTCCCGATCCCGGTGAACTGGCACGGCAGATCGCAGCAGGTGCGGTTACAGCGCCCGCGTTCACAGCGGCGCCTGCTCCCGCGCAGGCGGCGGCCCCGACCTCGGCCCTCCCCGCAAGCATGGCCGCGCTGGCGGCGCATCTGGAAGAGAATAAGCGCTATCAGTTGGCGCAGCAGGTGCGAGATTATCTGCGCCCGGTGAAGTTCGATGGCTCGGACGTAGAGTTCGGCGCCGCGCGCACGCTGCCGATCGACTTCCTCAAGGAACTCGGCGCCGCGCTGCGCGACACTACCGGCACCAATTGGCGGCTGCGGTGCGTTGACGGCGTGACGGCGATGACGCTGCGCGAAGAACAGGCCGCCAACGAAGAAGCGGAGCGTAACGCGGTGCTCGACTCGCCGCTGGTGCGCGCAGCGCGCGACGCCTTTCCCGAAGTCGAGCTTGTCGGCTGGAGCAACGTACGGAGTAATCACGGATGAAGAGCCTCGAAGACATCATGGCCATGGCGCAGAACGTCCAGGCCGAACTTAGCAAGGCGCAGGAAAATCTCGACACGATCGAAGTCGAGGGCGCGTCTGGCGGTGGTCTGGTCAAGGTGCGCGCGTCGGCCAAGGGCCGGATCATCGGGATCGACATCGACGATTCGCTGCTGAACCCGTCTGAAAAGGGGATGCTGGAGGATCTGCTTGCGGCGGCGTTCAACGATGCGCGGGCCAAGGCGGACGCGCAGTCGCAGGAAGCCATGAGCAAGATGACCAGCGGTCTTCCACTGCCGCCGGGCTTCAAGCTGCCATTCTGATCTACATCAGGAACAATCCTCCGCTTCGTTCGGTTCGTACGGACAAGAACACAGAGGAGGAAAGTTCATGGTTGATCGGATTGTCGAGCGTACCGACGGTGTGACTGCCGAGCGGGTTACCGAAACGGACACTGGCGGCACTGTCGTGGTCGAACGCCGTGGCAGCGGCGCTGGATTGCTTATCGGACTGGCAGTGCTGATCCTGGTCGTGATCGGCGCGCTGTACCTGATCAACCAGAACAACCGCGAAGCGGCGAAGACCGACGCGATCACCAGCGCCGCCGGCAGCGTCAGCGATGCTGCCAAGGACGTAGGCGACGCGGCGAAGGACGCGACCAAGCCGAACTGACATGGACGGCCCGCGATCGTCCGGAAGGATGATCGCGGGCCCGCCTCACCGCAGACAGGCGTCGAGCCCGTCGTTGCGGACCACGCCGATCCGGGCGGTGATGGCATTGCTGTACCGGCGGGTATAGCCCCGCGGCGCAACGCCCGCCCGCTTCTTCGGCAAGGGAAGAACGGCGGCGATCTGCGCCGCTTCACGGGCGTTCAGGCGCGACGCATCATGCTTGAAGTAGCGTAACGATCCTGCGTTCACGCCGTAGGTGCCGATGCCGGTCTCGGCAACGTTCAGATAAACCTCCATGATGCGGCGCTTGCTCCAAAGGTTCTCGATCAGGACGGTGAACCAGGCTTCCAAGCCTTTTCGGGCGTAGCCGCCGCCCTGCCACAGGAAGACGTTCTTCGCGGTCTGCTGACTGATCGTCGATCCGCCGCGAATTCGCCGGCCGCTCTGGTTGCGGCGATAGGCCGCCTCGATCGCATCGAAGTCGAAGCCGTGATGCTGGCAGAAGCGGGCATCTTCCGCGGCGATCACTGCGCGCGGCATCGTACGATCGATGCGCCCGATCGACATCCACTGCTTGCGCACGCCATGGCCGCCTACGAGGTCGCCCAGCATGGTGAATGTGATCGGCGGATTGACGAAGCGAAACAGCGTCACGAGGAGCAGCGATCCCAGGACGAAGATCAACACCAGCTTGACCAGCATCACCGCCACACGCCGAAGCCGCGAGCGGTGCTTCCTTTCCTTGCCGGTTGCAGCGCGGCGCGCCGGCTTGCCTTCACCCTCGTCGTTCATTGCGGTCGCTTGCCGGATCGGCGCTCCAGGGGCAACTCAAGATGCGGGTCTACTCGCAGGTCCGGCGAAGTCGGCATCCCTGCCGCTGTACACCAGCGCAGCCATCGCGCCCGCGATGACCAGCGCTGCAACCGCCAACCAGAAGCCATAGTGCCAGTGCACGTTGATCATCGCGGCGGCCGCTTGCTCAATCTCGCTGGTTCCGCGGCTCTTCGCAGCCTGCTCGAGCAGTGCGCTCTTGGTGTAGCGGGACGTACCGAGCCACAGGAACAGCAGCGCGGTCGCGCTTGTCCCGAAGGACAATGCTGCGCTGGTCTTGTCCCGCCGAAGGAACGCGATGATCAGCCCGGCGACGATCGCGGCGATCGCGACCACGAGCAACAGGTTCCAGTCCCCGCCCGACGGTGTTCGGTTGCCGGGAAGCTGGGAGGTGAACTTGCCGATCGTGAGGCCGAATCCGGTAGCCGACACCAGTTGGTTGTTTGAACAGGAAACGCTCATCCACGGCAGGAGGAACGCCAACAGTGCGATTGCCTTCGGTACCTTGATCCAACGCCACATACGAAAATGCCCCCCGGCTGAAAACCGAGGGGCACGCTAACAGCCGACAGCCGGCTGTCCAATCAAAGATCAATGCGCGGCGAGCAGCCGCTTCTCACCGGCCAGCCGCATCATCGCCTTTTGCAGTTTCTCGAAAGCGCGAACCTCGATCTGGCGCACGCGCTCGCGCGAGACGCCATAGACCTGGCTGAGCTCTTCGAGCGTCTTGGGATCGTCGGTCAGACGACGCTCGGTCAGGATGTGCTTCTCGCGCTCGTTGAGATCGCCGAGCGCCTCCTGCAGCATCGTGTGCCGGACATCGGCCTCCTGCGCCTCTGCGACGGTCTCGTCCTGAAGCTGGCTATCATCCTGCAACCAGTCCTGCCACTGGCCGTCGCCATCCTCGCGCATCGGCACGTTGAGCGACGTGTCGCCGCCCATCGCCATGCGGCGGTTCATCGAGGTGACTTCTTCCTCGGTCACCCCAAGATCGGTTGCGATCTTGGCGAGGTGCTCGGGGCTGAGATCGCCGTCCTCGAACGCGTCGAGCTTGGCCTTCATCCGGCGCAGGTTGAAGAACAGCTTCTTCTGCGCCGCAGTGGTGCCCATCTTCACCAGCGACCAGGAACGCAGGATGAATTCCTGGATCGAGGCGCGGATCCACCACATGGCATAGGTTGCCAGGCGGAAGCCGCGATCGGGCTCGAATTTCTTCACGCCCTGCATCAGGCCGATATTGCCCTCCGAGATCAGCTCGGAAACCGGCAAGCCATAGCCGCGATAGCCCATGGCGATCTTCGCCACGAGGCGCAGGTGCGAGGTTACCAGCTGCGCCGCGGCGTCGGTGTCGCCATGCTCCTGGAAACGCTTGGCGAGCATATACTCCTTCTCAGGAGTGAGAATCGGAAACTTCTTGATCTCGGCCAGATAGCGATTGAGGCTCGCCTCACCGCCGAGAGCGGGAATCGTCGCTGGGACGTTGCTGCCGCTAGCCATGATCACATTCTCCCTTCAGATGGCCCGCCAGCCCTGGGAGCGGCGGGCCAGGAACTCATACGATGAGTTTGTTGAACAGTTCCTGCATGTCGGCAGGCATTTCGCTTTCAAACGCCAAAGCGTGGCTTTTCACCGGGTGAATGAACCCCAGATGTGCGGCATGCAAGGCCTGGCGCTGGAAACCCAGCGTTGCGAGGACGCCGCGGTGCGCTGGTCGGGTGCTGCCATAAACCGGGTCGCCGAGTAGCGGGTGGCCGATCGAGGTCATGTGAACGCGGACCTGGTGGGTCCTTCCGGTCTCCAAACGGCATTCGACGAGGGCGGCTTCCCGAAGTTGGTGAAGGTGCCGCCAATGGGTGGTTGCGTGCTTGCCCTGTCCCGAGGGGACCACGGCCATTTTCTTGCGGTTTACCGACGAGCGGGCGAGGTTGGCGTGGACGGTTCCGCCCGAAGTTGACGGACGGCCCGCGACAATGGCCTTGTAGCGGCGGTCGATCGAGTGGACCTTGAACTGGCGCGCCAGACCTTCATGGGCGCGGTCGGTCTTGGCGGCGACCATCAGCCCCGAGGTATCCTTGTCGATGCGGTGGACGATGCCGGGCCGCGCCACCCCGCCGATGCCAGACAATTGCCCGGCGCAATGGTGGAGCAGGGCGTTGACCAGCGTGCCGTCGAGATTGCCCGCGGCGGGATGCACCACCAGGCCCGCCTGCTTGTCGATCACGATCAGATGCTCATCCTCGAACACGACGTTCAAGGCGATGTCCTGCGCTTCGTTATGCGCGGGCTCGGGCTCGGGCACGGCAACGCTGAACAGGCTGCCGGCAGCCGCCTTTCGGGCAGGGTCGCGGGCAAGGCCATCGGGGCCGGTCACCGCGCCGGAGGAGATCAGCACCTTCAGCCGTTCGCGCGACAGGATCGGCACGGCTTCGGCAAGCGCCCGATCGAGGCGCCAGCCATGCGCACCCTCCGAAATACGCGCCTCGATGATGGAAACCCCCCGGTTCATTGTGTTAACAATTTGGGAATGGGGTGTAGGATTTCAAGGTCTCTGCTCGACGCGATCCGGCAAGAATCCGCGATCGTTGCGCCCGAGGAAGCTTGCGGTTTGCTGTTCGGAACAACCGCGCAGATCGATGGCTGGACCCCCGCGCGAAACGTCGCGGAACAGCCCGAACGGCGGTTCGAAATCGATCCCGCGACATTGTTCGCGGCGTTGCGGGCCGAGCGGACGGGGGGCGCGGCGCTGATCGGATACTGGCATTCGCACCCGAGCGGCGACCCGACGCCGTCGCGCACGGATGGGGCAATGGCACAGCCGGACGGCAAATTGTGGCTGATCCTGGGTTCCGAGTTTCGGCTGTGGCAAGCCGGAAAAGCCGGCCTGCATGGCCGGTTCGAGGAAGTGCCAATCGAAATCGACTGAAGGGAAAGGGCAGCGGGAACGTTCCGGAGGCGCAACACGTTTGCGTAGCTCCTTTCCACATGGAGCGCTTACCATGCTTTGGACTCTTGCCGTCATTCTGCTCGTACTCTGGGCGTTGGGTTTCCTGGCCTTTCACGTCGCCGGGGGCCTTATTCACATCCTGCTGGTGATCGCGATCATCGTCGGCCTGATCCAGCTCTTCTCCGGCCGCCGAGCGGTCTGAGGTGACGGCGATGTCCCCAGCGTGCGCAGCTTGCAGCTTCGTCGCCGCTGCGCCAAAGAAGCCGCTGGGGACAGCCGGAGCCGAGATCCTTTGAACATCAGCCCAACCGATTTCGCGAGCCTGCTTTGCTCCAGGCTCTGCCACGACCTGCTCAGCCCGGTGGGCGCACTCAACAATGGGCTGGAGCTGCTGGCCGACGAGCATGATCCAGAAATGCGCGCGCGCTGCCTGGAGCTGCTGAGCGAGAGTGCGAAAGCATCGGCCAACAAGCTGAAATTCTTTCGCCTGGCGTTCGGCGCCGCCGGCGGGTTCGGCGAAACCGTCGACACCCGCGAAGCGCAAGCCGCCATCGAGGGGCTGTTCGGCGACAACCACAGAGTCAAGATCGGCTGGATGGTCGAGGACCCGGTTCTGCCCAAGCAGGCGATCAAGGTGCTGTTGAACCTGGCGCTGATCGGCGGCGACGCCCTGATCCGCGGCGGCCAGCTGGATATCGGCGCGGAGATCGCCGAGGGGAACATGGAGATCGTGGTGCGGGCCGACGGTCCGCGGATCGTGCTGGATCCCGAGCTGCGCAGCGCCCTGGCCGGCGGCAATGACGACCTGCCGATCACGCCGCGCGCGGCGGCGGCCTATCTGGCGCATGCGCTGGCGACCCAGGGCGGCGGCGTGCTGCAAGTGAGCCCGCCGGAATCCGACGTGCTGCTGTTCGGAGCCAGCTTCAGCGTCGTCTGAGGCCGCGCCGACCACTTCCATCAAGAAACTGCATCGCTACGATTTCGGAAACGTTTCCGGGTCCGTCCCGAGGGCAAGCCTTACAGAGCGTTAACCGTCCGCCGCTAGGCTGTGGGTCCACGACAAGGGACCCTGGGTGTTCGCGATCTTCTATTGCCTGCGCGATCAGCATGACTTCCGGCTGGTGCTTCTTGCCGGCCTGATCTGCATCGCGTCGGCAGCGACGGCGGTCTCTTTGCTGCGCCAGCTACCGACCCTGGCCGGGCGTCACCGGCGTACCGCGACCCTGGCAGCCGGCGTCGCGACCGGCACCGGCATCTGGGCCACCCACTTCCTCGCGATGCTCGGTTTCGATCCGGGTATCGTCACCGGCTATCAGGTCGTGTTGACGACGCTGTCGCTGGCGGTGGCGGTCGTCATGGTCACGCTGGGTATCCACATCGCGGTCACGCGCGGCGAGCGCTGGCGTTTGCCACTGGGCGCAGCGGTGATCGGCGGCGGCATCGCCGCGATGCACTATACCGGGATGCAGGCGATGCAGTTCGCAGGCGCGTTCGCATTCGCACCGGCCCCCGTGCTCGCCTCGATCGCGTTCGCGATCGCACCAGTGATCCCGGCCGTCAGCCTTGCGCTCACCGGCAGGGGGTGGCGTTCGGCCTGCGGCGCGGCTGCGCTGCTGACGCTGGCCATCCTGCTGCTCCACTTCACCGGCGTATCGGCGGCGCGGGTCATCCCGTCCTCCGAAATCGGATCCCCCGGGTTGGCGATCCAGGCGAAAGGCATGGCGCTGCTGGTCACGCTCGCCACCCTGGCGATCCTGGGAATATCGACATGGGCGGCGCGGACGAGGACGCTGCGCGAGGAGCGCCGGCGCAGCACGTCGGATTCAGCCTGGGCGGCAGTGGTACGATCCAATCTGGTCGCAGAGCTGGACCTGGATGGCATCATCCTGTGGGCCAACCAGCCCATGCTCGACGCGATGGGCTATACGCTGGACGAGATCCGCGGCCAGGATCATCGCATCCTTTGCAGTCGCGAAGAAGCCGGGAGCGCGGACTATGCGCGCTTCTGCGAGCGGCTGATCGGCGGCGGAGTCGAATCCGGCACCTATCGCCGGATCGCTTCGGATGGGCGGGTCGTGTGGCTGAACGCCACCTACAACCCGATCTTCGGCCGCGACGGCCGGCCCGAGCGCATCCTGACGATCGCGAGCGACGTGACGGCCGTGAAGCACGCCGAGGCCGAGGCGAATGCGAAGCTGGCGGCGGTCGACCGCAGCCAGGCCGTAGTCGAGTTCGACCTGAACGGCACGATCGTCGAGGCCAATGCCAGGTTCCTGACGCTGACCGGCTATACCCGCGGCGAAGTGATCGGCAGGCATCACCGGATGTTCTGCACCGCCGAAGTGCTGGAGGGCGATGCCTACCGCGCCTTGTGGACGAAGCTTCGCGAGGGCCGCGCCGAGAGCGGCGTGTACAAGCGGCTGGCGCGCGACGGCCGCGAGATCTGGCTGCAGGCGAGCTACAGCCCCGTGCTGGATCCCGACGGCCGCCCGGTGCGCATCACCGAACTGGCGACCGACGTGACCGCCGACCGGATGCGGACCGCCGAGTTGAAGGCGATCTCCAGCGCGGTCGACCGCAGCCAGGCGACCATCGAGTTCGCGCTGGACGGGACCGTCCTGGACGCCAACGGCAATTTCCTGTCGATGATGGGATATGCGCGCGACGAGGTGCTGGGGCAGCATCACCGGATGTTCAGCGTCGCGGGGGAGGCGGATAGCGCCGACTATGCCGCATTCTGGAACAAGCTGGCGAGCGGCGCGCATGACGCCGGTGTCTACAAGCGGCGCGCCAAGGATGGCCGGGACGTGTGGCTGCAGGCGACCTACACGCCGGTGCTGGACCCCGAGGGCCGACCGCTCAAGGTGGTGAAGTTCGCCACCGACGTGACCGCCGCCAAGCTGCGCGAGGCTGATTTCGAAGCGCGCACGGTCGCCATGGACCGCAGCCAGGCGGTTATCGAATTCGGCCTGGACGGCACGGTGCTGCACGCCAATGCCAACTTCCTGGATGCGACGGGGTACCGGCTGGATGAGGTAATCGGCCGGCACCATCGGATGTTCTGCGCGGCGGATCTTGCCGCGTCGGCCGAATACAAGGCGTTCTGGGACAAGCTGGGGACGGGCGCGTTCGACGCCGGCGTGTACAAGCGCCGCGCGAAGGATGGCCGCGACCTATGGTTGCAGGCGACCTACAACCCGATCCTGGACCCCGACGGCAAGCCCTGCCGCATCGTCAAGTTCGCGATGGACATCACCGATGCCAGGGCGCGTGCCGCCGAGGCGGAGGGCCAAGTCAACGCGATCGACCGCAGCCAGGCCGTTGCCGAATTCGACCTGAGTGGCCGGATCCTGCACGCCAACGACCATTTCCTGGCGGCATTCGGCTATAGCCTGGCCGAGCTGGTCGGGCAGCATCACGCGAAACTGTGCCCGAGGGACGTGGCGGCATCGGACGCCTATCGGGCGTTCTGGGACCGGCTGGAGCGCGGCGAATTCCACAGCGGACGCTATCGTCGCATGGGAGCGGACGGCGGCGAGGTGTGGATACGCGCCACCTATACTCCGATCCTGGATGCCGACGGGCGGCCGCACAAGATCGTAAAGATCGCCAGCGACGTGACGAACCAGGTGCTGCTGGAGCAGGAAATCCAGACCAGGCTCCGCGAGAGCGAAGCGTTGCAGCACGAATTGGAGACGCAGCGCGAAACATTGCAGGGAACGATGGGCGAGCTGGAGACGATCGTCACGACGATCGGCAGCATCGCCGCGCAGACCAACCTGCTGGCGCTGAACGCGACGATCGAAGCGGCGCGGGCGGGCGAGACGGGCCGCGGCTTCGCGGTGGTGGCGAGCGAAGTGAAGAAGCTGGCCAACGACACCCGCACCGCGACCGACCGGGCGACCCGCATGATCTCCGCCCGATACGAGCGCGGCGATCTTGCCAAAGCGAGCTGATCCGTCCCGCGCCGATCGTGCCGCATGTCGCGGCTAACGCGGAATTAACGCTCCTGCGCCCATGACACAGGCGCATATTTGCCATTGGGGCCCCATGGACGACCTGCTTCAGGAATTCATTGCCGAAACGCGCGAAACGCTGGAGGCGTTGTCGGGCGAGATCGTCGCGTGGGAAGCGCATCCCGAAGACAGCGCGCGCCTGGATGCGATCTTCCGCTTCGTGCACACGGTTAAGGGGAGCTGCGGCTTTCTCGACCTGCCGCGGCTGGGGCGGCTGAGCCACGCCGCCGAGGACGTGCTGGCGCAGGTGCGGGTGGGCGAGCGCATCCCCGACCGCGCGCTGGTCAATTCGGTGCTGGCGGTGGTCGATCGGATCGGCGAACTGGTCGAGGCGATCGAATCGGGAACGAGCCTGGAGGCGAGCGGCGACGAGCTGCTGATCGCGGCGCTGGCCGAAGGCACGCAGAATCTGGTGCAGGCGAGCGGGCCGGCGGCGCCGCGCGCTGCCGCGCGCAGCGTGCGGCTGAACGTCGACCTGCTCGACCGGATGATGTCGGGAATGTCCGACATGGTGCTGGCGCGCAACGAGCTGGCGCGGCGGCTGCGCCAGGGTGACGTCGATCCCGCGATCGAGGCGGCGCTGGAGCGGCTGTCGATGACCGTCGGCGAGATGCGCGACACGGTGACCCGCACCCGGATGCAAAAGATCGACGCGCTGTTCTCCGCGCTGCCGCGGATGGTGCGCGATACCGCCGCCGGGCTCGGCAAGTCGGTGATGCTGCACATCGACGGATCCGACGTCGAGCTGGACCGCGAGATGATCGAAGTGATGCGCGACCCGCTGGTCCACATCATCCGCAACTCGATCGACCATGGCATCGAGGCGCCGCAACAGCGCCGCACCGCGGGCAAGCGTGAGAATGGCCGGCTGAGCGTTTCGGCGCGCCAATCGGGCAACCAGATCATCGTCGAGATCGCCGATGACGGGCGGGGCATCGACACCGAGAAGCTGATCGCCAAGCTGGTGGCGGGGGGCCGCGACGAACAGCAGCTGCGGCGGCTGTCGCACCGCGCCCAGCTGGCGCTGGTGTTCGAGCCCGGGCTGTCGAGCAAGGACGAAGTCACCGAGGTTTCCGGCCGCGGCGTCGGCATGGACGTGGTGCGCGCGGCGATCGAGCAGATCGGCGGGCGGGTGGAGCTGGACAGCGTGCTCGGCAAGGGGCTGCGGATCACGATCCATGTGCCGCTGACCCTGTCGATCATCTCGGCGATCGTCGTGGGCGCGGGGAACCAGCGCTTCGCGATCTCGCGCCAGGCGATCGAGGAAATCGTCACCGACCGCAGCGATGCGATCCGCATCGACACGCTGGGCGGCGCGCGGGTCGCCACCGTGCGCGACCGGCGGATGCCGCTGGTCGACCTGGGCGGGTTGCTGGGGCTCGAGGCCGGGGAGCGCGGCGAAAGCCAGATGCTCGCGATCCTGAGCGTGAGCGACGGCAGCTTCGCGCTGGCGGTGGATACCGTGCTGGACAATGAGGAACTGGTGGTGAAGCCGGCTTCGCCCGCGGTGATGGCGGCCGGGCTTTATGCCGGGCAGACGCTGCCCGACAGCGGGCTGCCGATGCTGATGCTCGACTGTGCGGGGATGGCGCAGGTGGCCGGGCTCGACTTCAGCCGCGACGCGAACGAGGCGTTCGAGGAAGAAGAAGCGGTGCAGGAGCCCGCGGGCATGCCGGCGCTGCTGTTCCGCGACCTGGACGGCATGCGGCGCGCGGTGCCGCTGGCGGCGGTCGACCGCGTCGAGCAGGTCGAGGGCTCGGCGGTGCGCTTTGCGGCGGGGCGCTTCCGGGTGACGATCGACGGGCGCATCCTGCCGCTGGCGGCGCATGGCACGCTGGAGGGCCGGGCGCGGCTGAGCGTGCTGCGGCTGAAGGATGGCGACAGCGAAGTGAGCTATGCGATCGACGAGGCGCTCGACATCATCCTGCTGCCCGACGAGATGGTACCGGCGCGCACGGCCGGGCCGGTTGCGGGGGTGACGCTGGTGGACGGGGAGCAGATCGAGCTGCTCGACGTGCTGTGGGTGTTCGACGAGCATGCCGACCGCGACGTCGAGGCCGAGACTGCGCCTTTGTGCCTGATCTCGGGCGACAGCGACGGGTGGATGGCGTCGTTCGTGCGGCCGATCCTGGAGTCGGCGGGCTATCGCGTGGCGACCCGGCTGGAACCCGGCGAGACCCCGGCGGTGGTGCTGGTGCCCGAGGAGAATGCGCAAACCGATGCCGCCAAGGCGCCGCTGGTGCGGCTGCGGCGGCGGCGGTCGGCGGCGGGTGCCGGGGACGACAGCGTATACCGCTATGACCGCGCCGGGCTGTTGTCCGCGCTGGAGGCCCAGGTGGCCAGAAAAGGACTGCGCTGATGTCGAACCTGTTCCTGATCGCGCATGTCGCCGGGCGGACCGTGGCGATCGATTCCGACCAGGTCGAGTCGGTGGTCGATATCGGCGAAGTGACGGCGGTGCCGCGCGCGTCGCCGCACGTCCGCGGGCTGGCGGCGCTGCGCAGCCGCGTGGTGACGGTGGTGGATACCCAGTCCGCGCTCGGCCATGAGGGCGGGTCCCAGGCAAGCCGCGCGGTGATCACCCAGGTCGACGGGCACCATTACGCGCTGCTGGTCGACCAGCTGGACGACGTCGCCCCGTTCGAGCTGCGGCCGCTGGGAGGGGGCGTGACGCTCGACCCGGCCTGGCGGGCGGCGGGCAGGGGCATCGTCGAGCGCGACGGCGAGCCGATCCTGGCGATCGACCTGGCCGCGCTGGTGCCGGGGCAGACCGGCACGCACTAATATTTGTGGGTTAACCCGGCGCTTACGGCTTCTTCGCCACTATGAAGCATTAAGACACCTGGCAATCGGGGAACAGGGAAACATGAAGACTTGTCTCGTCGTCGACGACTCAAAGGTTATCCGCAAGGTCGCGCGGCACATCCTCGAAACCCTGAACTTCCAGGTTCGCGAAGCCGGTGACGGCCGCGAGGCGCTGGACGCGTGCCTGGACACGCCGCCGGACGTGATCCTGCTCGACTGGAACATGCCGGTGATGAGCGGCATGGACTTCCTGCGCGCGCTGAAGGACTCGGGCATCGCACAGCGCCCGAAGGTGGTGTTCTGCACCACCGAGAACGGCATGGCCTATATCCGCGCCGCGATCGAAGCGGGCGCGGACGAATATGTGATGAAGCCGTTCGACCGCGAGACGCTGGAAAGCAAGCTGCAGATCGTCGGCGTCGCCTGACCGGCGCGAGCGAGTCGCCATGGCGTATAGTTCCAGCCTTGCCCCCGGGGCGGCCTCGCGTAGCGGCGGAGCGCCGCCGGCCCAGATACTGATCGTCGACGACTCGCTCGTCGCACGGTCGGTGCTGGGACGCATGATCGAGGGCACGCGCCGCTTCCAAGTGGCGGCGGCGCTGAGCGACGTACGCGGCGCGCTCGAATATCTGCAGAGCCACCGCGTCGACATCATCCTGCTCGACATCAACATGCCCGGCATCGACGGCCTCACTGCTTTGCCCGACGTCATCCAGGCGGGGCGCGGTGCCAAGGTGCTGATCGTGTCGTCTTCCGCCGACGAAGGCGCCGCCGTCACTGTGCAGGCGCTTGCGCTCGGCGCCGCCGACACGCTGGTCAAGCCCGGTATCGGCGCGTTCGGCGGGCGTTTCGCGGCAGTGCTGGAGGAGCGGTTGACTCGGCTGCTCGACGCCCCCGGCGACCATGGCGCGCATGCCGCGACCAGCTTCGGCCCGGTCCCCACCCCGCAAGAATTCGATATCGTCGCGATCGGCGCCTCAACCGGTGGGATCCACGCGCTGGGCCAGTTGCTGCGGGCCATTCCGGCAAGCTTCCGCGTCCCGATCCTGGTAACCCAACATCTGCCGATCAGCTTCATGGGCTATTTCGCCGCGCAACTTGCGGTGCTGGGCGGCCGGCCCTGCGATGTGGCGGTGGACCGGATGCGGGTACGGTCCGGACGTATCATCGTCGCGCCGGGCGACGCGCATATGCGCGTGGCGCGGATGGCGGACGGAGTCGCGATCCGATTGACCGGAGAACGGTCCGACACTGGCTGCATGCCCTCCGTCGACCCGATGTTCGAGACCGTGGCCGAAGTGTTCGGCGCGCGTGCGCTTGGCGTGATCCTGAGCGGCATGGGCCGTGACGGTTCGGACGGCGCGCGGAAGCTGAGCGAATGCGGGGCGCGGGTGTTCGTGCAGGACCGCGAGACCTCTGTCGTGTGGGGCATGCCGGGTGCCGTCGCAAAGGCAGGCCGTGCGACCGCAGTATTGCCGCCCGATGAGATCGGCCTGCTGATCGCCCGCGGAGGGCGGACGGCATGAGCACGGCGAAGATCGCGCCCGTTATGGGTTCTTCCAGCGCGATGAACATGATCGGGGCGCTGCTGGAGCAGCGGGCGGGACAGCAGATCGCTGCGAACCGCGCGTGGCGGATCGAGACGGCACTGAAACCGCTGCTGCGCGCACGGGGCCTGGCGACCCTGGACGAGCTGGTCGGCCAATTGGTCGCCGCGCGTACCGGTGAATTGGGCGACCACGTCGTCGATGCGCTGCTGAACCAGGAAACGAGCTTCTTTCGCGACGTCGCCGTACTCGACACGGTCGCCGACGCCGCGCAGGCGCTCCATGCCGCGAACCCGCAGCGGAAGCTGCGGATATGGTCGGCGGGCTGTTCCACGGGGCAGGAGCCGTTGAGCCTTGCCATGCTGCTGATCGAGCGCGGCCTGATGGACTCGGCCACGCCTCCCGAAATCGTCGCCACCGACATCTCGCCCGCCGCGCTGAGCCGTGCGCGCGCCGGCCGGTATTCGCAGTTCGAGATCCAGCGCGGATTGCCGGTGCGGCGCATGATCCAATGGTTCGACAGCGTGGGCGGAGACTGGGTCGCGAAACCGGAACTGGTTCGACGCGTGCAGTTCCGCCAGCACAACCTAACCGCCGACTGCGCGCCGGCCGGACGGTTCGACATCATACTGTGCCGCAACGTGATGCTGTATTTCTCCACGGCGGTGCGCCAGCGGGTGTTCGACCTGCTCGCGACGGGCGTACGGCCCGGAGGGTTGCTGGTGCTTGGGGCCGGCGAGACAGTGATCGGAATGACCGAGCATTTCAGCCCGACCAAAGCGTTTCGCGGCTTCTACGAGGCCGCCGATCCCGCAGCGCCGTCGGCGGCTGTACTGGGCTGATCCCGCTTGCCCGCCGGCGCCTGGCGGTTCTAACGTCGCTGCGATGCAGAACGGGCTACCCACGATCAACGCGCCGTCCCCCAATTTCGACGCGCGCGCGTTGCCGGTCTCGATGATCGTGCTGCATTATACCGGGATGGAGAGCGGCGAGGCGGCGATCGCCCGGCTGCGCGATCCCGAGGCCAAGGTTTCGGCCCATTACCTGGTGGACGAGGACGGCACGATCCTGCGCATGGTCGCGGAGGACAAGCGGGCATGGCACGCCGGACGTTCGCACTGGCGCGGGATCACCGACGTCAACAGCGCCTCGATCGGCATCGAGATCGTGAACCCCGGCCATGACTTCGGATATCGCCCTTTCACCGATGCGCAGATGAGCGTGCTGATCCCGCTGGTCGCCGACATCAAGGAGCGGCACGGCATCACCCGCGGCAATGTCGTGGGGCATTCCGACGTCGCGCCGGCGCGCAAGCAGGATCCAGGCGAATTGTTCAACTGGCACGCGCTGGCGCGGCTGCGGCTGGCACTGCCGCGCCCGACCAAGAACCTAGTGGATCCCGGCTGGCCGGACGCCGGGTTCATGTTGGCGCTGGAACGGTTCGGGTATGACGTGAGCGACAGGGAAGCGGCCGTGATCGCGTTTCAACGGCGGTTCCGGCCCGAGATGATCGATGGCGAGATCGACATGGAGTGCCGCTGTATCCTGCTGGCCTTGCTGCTGCCGAAGCCACAAGGCGAGGACTGACCTAAAGAAGGTTTCAGCCCGCTTCAGCATCTTTCCCGCTAGGTCGGCTATCGCCCTGCTGTCATCGTGGGTGCGGAGGGACGGGAGAACGACATGCTCGATAGCGGAGGGCTCCGGCAGCCCGTGACCCTTGGCCCCGTGCGGGTGCGCCTGACCGGCGTCGTGAAGGGGGATGCCGCCTCGGTAAACGCGCCGACCATGGCAGAGGCGACTGCGGCGCTGCACCGGGCGGCACGCGTCAACGGCGCGGACGCAGTGGTGCAGATCAGTTCCGATCATCGCCGCACCACGCTGGCGAGCGGGCCATTATCGGTCCAGACCCTGGTCGAGGTCCAGGCGTGGGGAACGGCCGTGCAGGAGACGTGGGAAGAGCCGTCAAGCGACGCTGTGCCTAAGCAGGCGGAGGGAACCGCCGAAGAAGAATGACGGCGTGGGCGTTGGAGGCCGTCGATTGGGCTTCCATCCTGCGCGCTTGCCGCTATCAGCCGTCGAGCCAGAGGGTTGGGCGGCCGCGTTGGCACCGCAAGGTGTCACCGAGGAAAGTCCGGGCTCCACGGAACGACGGTGCCGGGTAACGCCCGGCGGGGGCGACCCCAGGGAAAGTGCCACAGAGAGCAGACCGCCCACTGGTTCCCGGTTTTCGGACCGGGAACTGAGGGCAAGGGTGAAAGGGTGCGGTAAAAGCGCACCGCGCGACCGGTAACGGAAGCGGCATGGTAAACCCCACCGGGAGCAAGACCGAATAGGGACGGCACATGCGCCTCGTTCCGGCGCGTCGTCCGGGTTGGTTGCTTGAGCGGCGGAGCAATCCGTCGCCTAGAGGAATGGTCGCACAGCCCTTTCGAGGGTGGACAGAACCCGGCTTACAGACCCTCTGGCATCTTTATCGCGAATGGCGGCTTCTCGCGGAGGTCGCCCCGAGGCCGGGCTCCGCCGCTTCCTTCTGGAAGAAGCGGGATCCGTCTCGGGCCCTGGATGGCGAAGTATCTGGGTCGGTGACGAAGAAGATGCGCGCCCTCAGCCTAGCCTTTCGCGAACCGTGCCCCTATCTGCTTCAAATCTATGGCAAGACACACCAGATCGAGCGATTGGGGTTTTCCGCGGTGGCGCAGCTATGGTGCCGAGCGCGAAGCCGTGAAGGTGCGGATGTGCGACCGGCATGGTTGCGAGGAGCCCGGCGACCGCCCCGCACCCAAATCCCCGAACAACCCCGAACGCTGGTATTTCTGCGAGACGCATGCCGCCGAGTACAACCGCAATTGGAATTACTTCGAGGGGCTGAACGCCGAGGAAGCCGCACAGCGCGAGGCGGAAGAGCGCCGCGACGCGAGCGGCTATTCGGAATCGCGGCATAATGGCTGGGCAGGCCCTGGCGACGGCAGCCGTTCGCGCGACGAGATGCGCGCGCTCGAAGTGCTGGAACTGGAGGTCGACGCGGATTTCGACGCAGTGCGGATCGCGTGGCGGCGGCTGGCCAAGTCCAACCACCCGGATGTGAAGCCGAACGACGCCGATGCCGCGAAGCGGTTCCAGGCGATCCAGGCGGCCTATGAAGTGCTCAAGGCGGCCGAGGAGCGCCGGACCTGGAAGCCGGGTTGAAGACGGTCCGGTCGAACTGGTCCGACGCGATCCTGGTTTGCGCCAAATGCTCCAAGAAGCTGGACGGCGGTTTCGGGCCCAAGGGCAAGGCGCCGCTTGGCAAGGCGCTGCGCAAGCATTTGCACGTGAAGAAGGGGCGCAAGGCGGCGGCGGGCATCGTCGAGGTGAAGTGCCTTGGTATCTGTCCGCGCGGAGCGGTCACCGTGGTGAACGGCGCGCGGAGCCGCGAGTGGCTCCTAGTGCCCGAGGGGGCCGATCTGGACGTGGTTGTCGCGAATCTGGGGCTCTCAGCGCCGGTTAATTCGGACGAGGTTGCCGGAAGCTTCCTGTAACCTCGGGGCGTTGAGCCGGAATCCCGCTACTTCAACCCGCTAGAAGAAGCGGGACCCCGGCTCAAGGCCGGGGTGACGATGAGCGGGCTGATCAGTTCGCGTAGCGGGCTGCGGTGTCGCGGATCAGGGCGATCATGTTGGGAATGCCCTGCGTCCGGTTCGAACTCAGCTGGTTCTTGAGATCGAAGGGCGCGAGTGCGGCGTCGACATCGGTGGCCAGGATGTCGGCCGGCGCGCGGTCCTGCACGGTCAGCAGGACAAGCGCGATGATACCCTTGGTGATGGCCGCATTCGAATCCGCCAGGAAGTGCAGCGTGCCGTCGTCGCGGCGGGTAGGATAGACCCAGACCGAGGCGGAGCACCCACGCACGAGCGTCGCATCGGTCTTCAACGGATCGGGCATCGGTTCCAGGCCGCGGCCGAGATCGATCAGCAGGCGGTAGCGGTCGTCCGCGTCGAGGAATTCATATTCGTCCTGAAGATCGGCTAGGCTGGTCATGCGGAGCGCTATAGCGGCGCGGCGTTCGTCGCGTCATCCCCGGCTGGGCAGGATCTGGAAATAAGCCGTGCGGTGGCGGGGCTGCCCGGGCCCCGTTGCCGCCACGAAGGACGCAGGCGTGGTGTAGCGGGGTTTAGAGGTCGACGCCGGCCGCGATCGCCTCGAGCTTGCGGATCCGCTCCTTGAGATCGGCCATTTCGATGCGCGATGCTGCCGAAGGCAGGGCGGGCGCGTCGATCTGCGACTGGCTGTGGCGGCCGAGTTCCTGTTGCTTGAGCGAGAGCCAGCCGCGCCAGCCCGACAGCCCTGCGGTGGTGAGCATGGCCAGGCCGGCAAGGCCCGATACCGCGCAAGTGATGTAGAGTTCGGGGTCGTGGATCACGTCATGCCTCCCTGGTCAGACGTTGTTCTTGGTACGCAGCGCGTCGATCTCGCGTTCGAGCCGGGTGCTGCTGGTCTCGTTGTCGGTGATGACGCGTTCGAGAACCTGGACGCGCTCCTTGACGGCGCGGAGCTCTTCGCGGAGGCGCGCGGCCTCCTGAGCCGCGGCGGGATCCTGGACGCCGCGATAGACGTCCTTGCCATCGCGGTCCTTGTGGATCCCCAGGCGCGCCTTGAGCACGCTGCCGATGGTGACCACGACGAGGATCGCGACGACCATTTCGAACGGGTTCATCCTCTACACTCCCTCTTGTGCCGGTGCGGCTATTTGGTCTGTTGTTGCTGCTGCGCCAAGCGGAGTGCGCGGCGGACGGGTCGGTCCCGGGCTTCGGCGAGGGCGATAGCGCCCCCGCACAGTGCGGTGAGCACTGCGAAAACTGCAATCATCATGGGGTTGATCCTCTAGTTGAGCGGCGCGTCGCGCAGCTTCTCGATTTCATCCGCGACGGCGATGCCGCGGTCGGTGACGATGCGCTCCAGGACACGGACCCGTTGTTCGAGACGCTCGGTCTGGGCGGCGTATTGCGCGGCCTTTTCGGCGACCATCTGCGACTCCAGTTCCATCTGGCGCTCCTTGAGCTTGAACCAGGGGCGGAGGAACACGCCGCCGAAGATGGCGAGCAGCCCGCAGCTGATGCCGAGGATGGGGATGAGAAGGGGGCTGATCATCGAATGCTTCCTCTCAGTTGGTGTGCGTGCCGCGCAGCGACTCGATCTCGCGGTCGAGGCTCACGGCGCCGTCGGTGACGATGCGCTCGACATTGGCGAGGCGGTCCTTGACCGAGCCGAGCTCGGCGCGGAGCTGGGCGGTCTCCTGGCTGAGCAGGCGGATGCGCTCCATCGCCTCGTCGTCGCGCTTCGGGTAGAGCGCCTTGCCCCAGCTGTTTTCCAGCGGGTAGCCGTTCTTGATGCGAAGCCAGGTGGTGAGGACCCAGCCGGCCATCGTCACCGAGACGATGATGGCGATCAGCGGGAAGATGCCCTGGACGAACATCAGTTTGTCGGCACTGTTCATGGTCTCAACTCCTTAGCGCAGTGCGTCGATTTCGCGGGCGGTGCGCTCGGCGGGATCGGTGGCGATCCGTTCGAGCACGGCGATGCGGTCCTCGAGGCGCGAGATCTGGCCGGTGAGGCGTGCGTTCTCGCTCGAGAGCAGTTCGATCTTCCGCTCGGCGGTGGGGTCGCCCTTGTGGCTCACCCCGTTCCACTCGCTCTCCACCGGGTAGCCGTGCCTGGCGCGGATCCAGTTGTTGAAGATCATTCCGAAGGTCGAGATCGCGATGATGGCGATGACGAAGCCTGGTCCACTCCAGCTCATGATGTTTTCCCTTCCTGTTTGACGGCCTGGCGATTGGCTCAGCGCAGGCTGTCGATCTCGTCCGCCAGGCGCGTGTTGCGGCTGGTATAGTACATCTCGATGTCGGCGAGGCGGCGGTCGATGTCGCGGAACTTCGAGCGGACCTCGGCGGTGGAGCGGCTCGGGTTCGAGCGCACGCCCTGCCAGAACTTGGCTTCCTCAGGGCCCTGATAGAGCCCCGCGGGCCTGTTCGGCGCCATCCACGCGATCAGCAGATAGGCGAAGATGTTCATCGGGAAGATCGCGAAGCTGAGCATCACGAAGCCGACGCGGAGCCAGATGGCATCGATGCCGGTATATTCCGCCAGGCCCGAGCATACGCCCAGCCACTTGCTGTTCTGCTTGTCGAGATAGAATTTGGTACGAGCGGACATCTTAGTTCCTCCTCGAATGATCGTACGGGCTCGGTTCGCGATGCGCGGACAGCGGCCGGAAATCGGGATTGTCGGCGGCGATGATGCGTTCGACGGTGAGCAGGCGTTCCTCGAGCTGCTTGGCGGTGTAGAAGAGCTCGTCGAGCAGCTTCTCGTCCTCGCCGGTGATCGTGGCCGACTGCTTCCACTTGGTGATGTAGTGCATGATCACCCAGGGGAGCCCGATGAAGAGCATCCCCACGATGACGATGGGCAGGAGCACTTCGTCCAACATGACTTAGGCTCCCTTGTTCAGCCGCGCCTTGAGCGCTTCGAGTTCGGCGTCGACCTTTTCGGACGAACGCAGCTCGGCGATCTCTTCCTCCAGCGTCTTTGGCTGGCCGCCGAAGCCCATCGCATCGGCGCGGCCTTCGGCCATGTCGACCCGGCGCTCCAGGACGTCGAAGCGCGAGAAGGCGTCCTGCATCTTCGAGCCGTTGGTCATCTCGCGCAGGCGGAAGCGGTTGTTGGCGCTTTCCAGGCGGGCGACGATCGAGTTCTGGCGGGTGCGGGCCTCGCGCAGCTTGTTCTGCAGCTTGTTGATGTCCTCTTCGGACGCCTTGAGCGCGTCGTCGAGCACTGCGATTTCGGCTGCCAGCTGCTCGCACATGTCCTTGGCCTTCTGCCGCTCGACCAGAGCTGCCTTGGCGAGGTCCTCGCGGCCCTTGCTCAGTGCCAGCTCGGCCTTCTCGGTCCAGCTCTCCTGGAGCTTTTCGAGCTTGGCGATGTGGCGGCGCATTTCCTTCTGGTCGGCGATGGTGCGGGCGGCGGAGGCGCGAACCTCAACCAGCGTTTCCTCCATCTCGAGGATGATCATGCGGATCATCTTGGCCGGGTCCTCGGCCTTGTCGAGAAGGTCGGTGACGTTGGCGGCGATGATGTCGCGGGTTCGCGAAAAGATACCCATGTACATACTCCTTGGTTTGAGACCGCCGGGAGGCTCTAGGGGCGTCCTCCCGGCGGGGATCCCGCTCGCCGGGGCATTGGCGAGCAGGGAGGCTTTGTCCGTCAGGCGATCGCGGGGCCGACCGCACCAGCCATCAGCACGACGCTGGCGAGAAGGGCGATGGTGACTGCGAAGAAGGCGCTGCGGACGTTGTTGGCTTGGTAGGTCATTGTCTCGTTCCCTGAACCTTGTGTGTTTGCCCGTTGCCGGGCTTGCCAATACACCAGCAGGAAGCGTGCCAGTTTGCAAAAGCCGCAGAAATCCGCGCTTTTCCGCCGTTGCAGGGTGCGATCACAAGTTTGCAGTTGCCAAGGGTTGGGAAATCACCCCAATCTTTCGGTATGGAGCGAACAACGCAGGTAATCGGGCAGTCGGGCGCCTTTCTCGACGCCCTCGAACAGGCCAGTCGCGCCGCCGCGCTGGACCGCCCGGTGCTGGTGATCGGCGAACGCGGCACCGGCAAGGAGCTGGTCGCCGAGCGCCTCCACCGGCTGAGCCCGCGCTGGGATCAGCCGCTGGTGGTGATGAACTGCGCGGCGTTGCCCGAGACACTGATCGAGGCCGAGCTGTTCGGGCACGAGGCGGGCGCGTTCACTGGGGCCACAAAGACGCGCGCGGGCAGGTTCGAGGAAGCCGATGGCGGCACGCTGTTCCTCGACGAACTTGGAACCCTGTCAAAGGCGGCGCAAGACCGGCTGCTGCGCGCGGTCGAATATGGCGAAATCACTCGGATCGGGTCGTCGCGGGCGCTACGCGTCGACGTGCGTATCGTCGCGGCGACCAACGAGCATCTGCCGGACCGAGTGGAGCAGGGCACGTTCCGGGCCGACTTGCTCGACCGGCTGAGCTTCGAAGTGGTGACGCTGCCGCCGCTGCGGGCCCGGCGCGGGGACATCGAAGTGCTTGCCGAGTTTTTCGGGCGCCGGATGGCGGCGGAGATCGGGTGGACGGATTGGCCGGGATGGGGACCCACCGCGCTGGACACGCTGCTTCACCATGAATGGCCCGGTAATGTCCGCGAGCTGCGCAACGTCGTCGAGCGGGCGGTGTATCGCTGGAATCGCGAAGGGCCGATCGACTATATCGAAGTCGATCCTTTCGCGTCGCCATATCGCCCGCGGCCGATGTCACCGCCTCCCGCCACACCGGTGCCGCCGGTCGCTCCCGTGCCGGTAGCCGAGGGCGCCTCGCCCAGCGAAGTCGGAGGCGACTTCAAGACGCGCGTCGCCGCTTTCGAGCGGCAGCTGCTCACGCGCTCGCTGGCCGAGCACCGCTTCAACCAGCGTTCGACAGCGGAGGCGCTGGGGCTGAGTTATGATCAGCTCCGCCATGCGCTGAAACGGCACGATCTGCTGGGGGCCAGCGGCTGACCGACTTTCCCCCGGGCCTGACAAGGCCGGGGTGACGAAAGAGGAAGGCATTTTCCTACCCGGATACGCTGGCGAAACGAGTTAGACGGAGCCATATGGCGCGCATCGCGTTGCTCGCGTGAACCTGACAGGAGATTTCCGATGGCTTTCGAATTGCCGCCGCTTCCCTATGCCTATGATGCGCTGGAGCCGACCATCGACAAGGAGACGATGACTCTCCACCACGACAAGCACCATGCCGCCTATACCGCCAAGCTGAACGAGGCAGTGAGCGAGGACTCGAGCCTGGAGGGCAAGTCGATCGAGGATCTGCTGGGGCAGATGGGCAGCGCGCCTGCCAAGCTGCGCAACAATGGCGGCGGCTATTGGAACCACGACTTCTTCTGGAAGACGATGGGCCCGAATGGCGGCGGCACCCCGACTGGTGCGCTGGCCGAGGCGATCGACGCCAAGTTCGGCTCGCTAGACGCGATGAAGGAGCAGTTCAACACGGCCGGCGCCAACCAGTTCGGATCGGGCTGGGCGTGGTTGATCGTCAACGGTTCGGGCGAGCTCGAGATCACCTCGACCCCGAACCAGGACAATCCGCTGATGGACGTCGCGCCGGTCAAGGGCACGCCGATCCTGGGCAACGACGTGTGGGAGCACGCCTATTACGTCACTTATCGCAACGACCGCCCGGGCTATCTGAAGGCCTGGTGGAACGTCGTGAACTGGGACGTGGTGTCCGAGCGTTACACGGCTGCCAAGGGCTGAGGCTCTAGCATCCTGGGTTCCTCGCCTGAAACCAGGTTGGGGGACGGATTAGAAGCGGCCGGGGCTCGATGCTCCGGCCGTTTTTCTGCGCCCGCGCCTCGGGCGGGGGCCTCTGTCGCGCAGACGCGCACCACACCCCTGGGCCGCTTGCTTGCGGCGAGGAGAGCCAGTCAGCGTGGAGCGGCGAGTGTGGTGCTCGAACTCGCCGGTTCGGCGAAGACGGGGTGGCCGTCCTTGCCGAAGGTGAAGCGCTGGATGCGCGGCGAGCGCTTGGCCGTGCACTTCATGTCGGGTCCCGGATTGGCGTGATAGACGATCCAGTGCTCGCCGGTGGGCGAGGTGAAGAAGCCGTTATGCCCGGGCGCGTACACGCCCGCGGACGGCGCCTTTGCAAGGATCGGGCGCGGGGCCTTGGTCCAGGCGGCGGGGTTCAGCGGGTCGCTGCCGGCCTGGGCGTGCAGCAGGCCGATGGCATAGTCGTCGGACCAGCAGGCGCTGCCCGAATAGCTGAGGAACAGGTCGCCCTTTGGCCCCTGCAGGAATTCGGGGCCCTCCAGGATCTGGCGGCCGCCCTGACGCTCCCAGGCCTGGTCGGGGCGGGCGATGATCGTCTCCGCGCCTTGCAGCGTCCAGGGGTTGGCCATCGCCGATATCGCGAGATCGCTGTCGGACCCGACATAGGGCGAGTAGACGAAGTAGCGCTTGCCGCGATAGGCGAAGGTCGTGCCGTCGATGCCGGTGTAGCGGGTGTTCACGCGCCCGCGATCGATCCACTTGCCCTGGCGCGGGTCGGCGCTGGCATTCTCCAGTACGAAGATGCCGCGATGGGCGTCGTCGTCATGCTGGGCGTCGGCGGCGGTGTAGTAGAGGTACCATTTGCCGCCGATGCGGTGCAGCTCGGGCGCCCAGATTGAGCGCGCGTTCGGGCCTGTCGCCGCCGGGCGCCAGATCACTGTCTCTTCCGCCTGCGCCAACCGGGTCAGGTCGCGGGTGGCGCGGATCGCCAGCCGGTCGCCCAGCGTGTGCATGTAATAATAGGTGTCGCCCGCGCGGACGATCCACGGATCGGCGCCTGAATCGAGCAGCGGATTGGTGAAGCGGTTGGGAGCGTCGTCGGCCACCAGCAACGGCGCCGCTGCCAGCAGGGCGGCGAGAGTGACGCATTTCAGCGAGCGGCGCATCATCTTCTCCAGCTCAGCCCTCGGGTGGGAGGGGGGCGTCCTCGGGCTGGTCGAGCTGCAGGCCGTGTCGCATCAGCATGGGGATGTTGATCATCGCGAAGACCAGAGTCATCGGGATCACCGCCCATGTCTTGAAGGTCACCCACTGATCCCAGGTCAGCATGTGGCGCATCACTTCGTTGAGTACTGCCATCGCGACGAAGAAACCGGCCCAATTGATCGTCAGCAGCCGCCAGCCCTTGGCGGACAGGCCGGGATAGGCGCTTTCCAGGAGCATCTGGAGCAGCGGCTTGCCTGTTATCAGGCCGTAGCCGAGGATCACCGCGAACATCGTGTAGACGATGGTGGGCTTGATCTGGATGAAGGTCTGGTCGTGGAAATAAATGGTCAAGGCGCCGAAGGGCAGCACCAGCGCGGCGGTGATCCACAGCATCGGCGAGATGTGCCTGGCCTTCCACCAGGAAAGCAGCATCGCCGCGACCATGGCGACCATGAAGGCGGCGGTGGCAGTGATGACGCGCTGGATCTGAAGGCCGGGCGCATAGCTGTTGACCAGGAAGAAGACGGCGAGGGGGCCGAAATCGATCAGCATCCGCATACCCGGCGAGAGCGGGGTCCTGGTCTCAGCCACGGGTCAGTTCCTCTACGCCGGCGATGATGCGGGCGACTTCATTCGGGTTGAACGGGCGCAGGTCGTCGACCTTTTCGCCTACGCCGATCGCATGGATCGGCAGACCGTATTGCTCGGCAGCCGCGACCAGCACACCGCCGCGCGCGGTGCCGTCGAGCTTGGTCATGACGAGGCCGGTGACGCCGGCCACTTCCTTGAACACCTCGATCTGGTTGAGCGCGTTCTGGCCCGTGGTGGCGTCGAGCACGAGCACGACGTCGTGAGGCGAAGCGGCGTTCAGGCGGCCGAGCACGCGGCGGATCTTGGCAAGCTCGTCCATCAGCTCGCGCTTGTTCTGCAAGCGGCCGGCGGTGTCGACGATCAGGATGTCGGTGCCGCGGTCGGTCGCCTGCTTCACTGCTTCGAAGACGATGCCCGCGGCGTCGCCACCCTCGGCGCCCGAGACGATCGGCACGCCGATCCGCTCGGCCCAGGTGCGCAGCTGGCCGATCGCCGCGGCGCGGAAGGTGTCGCCGGCGGCGACCATCACGCTATAGTCCTGTTCGAGGAACAAGTTGGCAAGCTTGGCGATGGTGGTGGTCTTGCCCGAGCCGTTGACGCCGATGACGAGGATCACCTGGGGCCGCGGAAACGCTTCGATCTCGAGCGGCTTGGCAACCTTCGCGAGGACCTTCTCGACTTCCTCGGCGACGACCAGGCGGATGCCGAGTTCTTCCATGTTGCGCTCGAACTGCCCCTCGGCCAGCCGGGCGCGGACGCGGGCTGCGGTTTGCGGGCCGAGATCGGAGGCGATCAGCGCCTCTTCGATCTCGTCGAGCGTGGCGTCGTCGAGGCGGGCGAGGCTGAGGCCGGCGAGATTGCCGAGCAGCCGGTCCGAGGTCTTGCGGAAGCCCCCGAGCAGACGGTCGTGCCAGGTTGGGTTGGTACTCATGCGTGGATCTCTGTCATCGGTTCTTGGGCGCGGGAAGCGCCGGAAAGGCTGGCGATCAGCCCTGTATCGCTCGCGTCGACGATCGTCACCTGCTGGATCGAGCCGACGGGGCTTTGCGGCAGGCGGACTTCGGCGAAATTGCCGGCATGGCCGCGCTCGCCCGGGCGCTCGACCAGGACGGCCTGGCTGGTGCCGATCAGGCTGCACAGCCAGGCGGCGCGGCGCTCTGCGGCGCGGGCGCGCAAGCGGGCGGCGCGTGCCTTGACCAGGGCGGGTTCGACCTGGGGCATGTGCGCGGCGGGGGTGCCCGCGCGGGGGGAGTAGGGAAAGATGTGGGCGTGGACGATGTCGCAGTCGTCGAGCAGCGCGAGCGTGTTGGCGAACATCGCCTCGCTTTCGGTGGGGAAACCCGCGATCAGGTCTGCGCCGACTGCGAGCTCGGGGCGTGCCGCCTTGAGGCGCTGGATCAAGGCGACGCTGTCGGCGCGCAGGTGGCGGCGCTTCATGCGCTTGAGGACGAGGTCGTCGCCTGCCTGGAGCGAGAGGTGGACGTGGGGCATGAGCCGCGGCTCCTGCGTCAGCAGGGCGAAGAGGCGGTCGTCGATCTCCACGCCGTCGAGGGACGAGAGGCGGAGGCGGCGCAGCTGGGGCACGTGGTGGAGGATGCGCTCGACCAGCTGGCCGAGCGACGGGGTGCCGGGCAGGTCGGGGCCGTAGCTGGTGAGGTCGACGCCGGTGAGGACGATCTCCGAATGGCTCTCGGCGAGCGCGGCGATGCGGTCGATCACTGCGCCGGCGGGCACCGAGCGGCTGTTGCCGCGGCCCTGGGGAATCGCGCAGAAGGTGCAGCGATGGTCGCAGCCATTCTGCACTTCGACAAAGGCGCGGGCATGGGTGGAGAAGCTGGCGGCGAGGTGTGGCGCGGTGGCGCGGACGGCCATGATGTCCTGGACCTGCACCGGTGTGGCGGCCGCCCAGGCGAGAGGATCGAGCTTTTCGACATTGCCGATCACGCGGGTGACCTCGGGCATCGCCGCGAAGCTGGCCGGATCGATCTGCGCGGCGCAGCCGGTGACGACGATCTCCGCCTCGGGCTGCTCGCGGCGGGCGCGGCGGATTGCCTGGCGGGTTTGCTTGACGGCTTCGTTGGTGACGGCGCAGCTGTTGACCACGATCGTGCCGCGTTCGCCCAGGATGGTGCGGATGGTCTCGCCCTCCGCCAGGTTGAGGCGGCAGCCCATGTTGATCACGCGAGGCTGAGGAGTGGGCATCGGCCCGCGATCTAGGGTCGCGTGGGCAGGAAGTCCACGCCGGTTGACCATCTGGTTGACGCGAAAGACAATCGCTTTTGAGGGTCAAATACCGAATTAATCGTTATACATCAGACACCTGAGGCTAAAGCGCGACGCGGCGGACCGGCGGGGCGTTCTCGGTCGCCGCGGCGGGGAAGTTGGGCTGTTGCAACAGCCGGCGCTCGGCGAGGAGGCGGCGGACGCCGGCCTGGGACAGCGGGCGGCCATAATGCCAGCCCTGCGCCTTGGCACAGCCCATCGCGCGCAGCCGCTCCTCGATCGCGGCATCCTCGACCCCCTCGGCGGTGATCGGCAGGTTGAGGCTGGCGCCCAAAGACACGATCGCGTTGACGATCGCGAGCGAATCCGCGCTTTCGTTGAGCGAAATGACGAAGCTTTTGTCGATTTTGATGCGATCGAACGGCAGCGCGCGCAAATGGGCTAGCGAGGAATAACCGGTGCCGAAATCGTCCAGCGCGATGCGGATGCCCTGGTTCTTCAGGCTGCCGACGATCGACTGGGCGAGCGGGAGATTGTCGAACAACGAGCTTTCGGTGATCTCGACCTCCAGCCGGTTGGCGGGGAAGCCGGTCTCGGTCAGCGTCTTGATGATCTTCTGCGCCAGCCAGGCGTCGCGCAGCTGCCAGGGCGAGATGTTGATCGACACGCTGAGCGACGGATCCCAGTCGCGCGCGGCATGGAACGCCTGACGCATGATCGACAGCGACAATTCGGCGATCAGGCCGGTTTCCTCGGCGATCGGGATGAACTGTTCGGGACTGATCATGCCGCGCGTGGGATGCTCCCAGCGGGCGAGCACTTCGAAACCGTGGAGGCGGCCGGTGGTGAGGTCGATCTGCTGCTCGAAATACGGGACCACTTCCTGGCGCGGAATGGCGAGGCGCAGGCCGGATTCGAGTTCGTTGCGCGCCTGGAGATCGCGCTCCATCGACTGATCGAACCAGGCATAGCGGTTCCGTCCGGCCTTCTTGGCCTGGTACATCGCGATGTCGGCCGAGCGCGTCAGCGCGTCGATGCTGGGGCAGTCGAAGTCCGAGCGCGCGACGCCCACCGAGCAGCTGACATGGAGGTGAAAGCCGTCGGCCTCGAACGGCTGGGCGAGGCGGCTGACCAGCTTTTCCGCGATCCGCTCGACGACGCTGGGCTCGCCGCAGTCGAAGAGGAAGCCGCAGGCGAACTCGTCCCCACCCAGACGCGCGGTAAGCGACAGCGGCGGCAGGATCGCCGCGATCTCGGTGGCGACCGCGCGCAGCAGGCTATCGCCGACGGCGTGGCCGTGCATGTCGTTGATCGTCTTGAAATGGTCGAGGTCGAGCATGATCAGCGCCATCGCCTTGCGGCGGCGCTCGGCGCGGGCGAACATCGCCGCGCCCTCCTCGGCAAGGCTGCGGCGGTTGAGGAAACCAGTCAGCGGGTCGCGGCTGGCGAGGAGCTGGGCCCGCTCCTCCGCAGCGGTGCGTACGCGCACTTCCTGGCTCAGCGCCTGATGGCGGCGCCAGCCGAACAGGATCAAGGCGACATTGAGCAGCAGCGCCACGACCAATTGCCGATCCGCGGGCTGGCCGCCCTGCACGTAATATTGCACCGTCTGAGTCAGAACCGAACTACCGGTGCCGACGAAGAGCAGAATAGCCGCCACGCTGATCGCGCCGGTAAGGAGATTGGCGCGCGGCGCATTGGATTGCAGGTTCAGATCCTCGTTCAAATCGCCCGACATCGTCGGCCTTGCCCCCCGTGAAGAAGGCGCGGTTTTCCCATGACGAGAGTGTAGATAGCGTTAAGTGCGGGCCTTCGTGCATGCGGGAAGGGCGGTTTTGTCGTAGCCCCGGGGAACAAATCGAGGCGAGCCCGACACGGTTGCCTCTTTGGCCCAGTTGCGCTATGCGGCGCCCGACCGTTCCCGTGGAACGCGAGACAGCAACGCCCCGAGGGGCGACGCCGGCCAACGAGGTTTCGTTCGCCGGCGTGTTTTGCGTTTAGCAGGTCCGGCATGATTTTGGAGTGGTTGGACCCATGTTCGACAGTTTGAGCGATCGGTTAGGCGGCGTATTCGACCGGCTCCGCGGGCGTGGCGCGCTCACCGAGGCCGATGTCCGCACCGCGATGCGCGAAGTTCGGATCGCGCTGCTGGAAGCGGACGTGGCGCTTCCGGTCGCGCGCAGCTTCGTCGAGAAGATCACCGAGCAGGCGATCGGCCAGAACGTGCTGCGTTCGGTGACGCCGGGCCAGCAGGTCGTGAAGATCGTCCATGACGGCCTGATCGACATGCTGGGTTCGGATACCGCCGAGCTCGAGATCGACGTCACCCCGCCCGCCGTCATCATGATGGTGGGTCTGCAGGGTTCAGGTAAGACCACCACCACCGCCAAGATCGCCCGGCTGCTCAAGAAGCAGGGCAAGAAGGTGATGATGGCGTCGCTGGACGTCAATCGCCCGGCTGCGCAGGAACAGCTGGCGGTGCTCGGCACCCAGATCGAAGTCACGACGCTGCCGATCGTCGCCGGCCAGCAGCCGGTGGATATCGGACGGCGCGCGCTGCAATCGGCGAAGCTCCAGGGCTTCGACGTGGTGATGCTCGATACCGCGGGACGGCTGCACGTCGACCAGGCGCTGATGGACGAGATGAAGGCGGTGTCCGACATCGCCCGTCCGCAGGAAACGCTGCTGGTCGTCGATAGCCTGACCGGCCAGGACGCAGTGAACGTCGCGTCCAACTTCTCCGAGCAGGTGCCGCTGACCGGCGTCGTGCTGACCCGGATGGACGGCGATGCGCGCGGTGGCGCGGCGCTGTCGATGCGCGCGGTCACCGGCAAGCCGATCAAGTTCGCCGGCATGGGCGAAAAGCTGGACCAGATCGAGCCGTTCCACCCCAAGCGGGTGGCCGGGCGGATCCTGGGCATGGGCGACGTCGTCAGCCTGGTCGAGCGCGCCGCGGAGTCGATCCAGCAGGAAGACGCCGAGCGGATGGCGAACCGGCTCGCCAAGGGCCAGTTCGACATGAACGACCTGCGCAGCCAGTTGCAGCAGATGCGCAACATGGGCGGGCTGGGCGCGCTTGCCGGCATGATTCCGGGCATGAAGAAGGCCCAGGCGGCGATGGCCGGCGGGGCGATGGACGAGAAGATCCTGCTGCGCATGGACGCGATGATCACGTCGATGACGGTGAAGGAGCGCGGCAAGCCCGAGCTGATCAACGCCAAGCGCAAGATCCGCATCGCCAAGGGCAGCGGCACCACGGTTCAGGACGTCAACAAGCTGCTCAAGATGCATCTCGAGATGCAGACGGCGATGAAGAAGCTGCGCAAGATGGGCGGCCTGAAGGGCATGCTGGGCATGCTTGGCAAGGGTGGTCCGGGCGGCGGCATGGCCGGGCTGGGCAACGCGCTGGGCGGCGCCGAAATGGGCGACATGATGGGCAAGATCGGCGGCGGGCTTCCCGGCCTTCCCGGTGGCGCCAAGCTGCCGCCCGGTTTCGAGAACATCCTGAAGAAGAAGTAATTTTTCCCCAAACGTTCAAAGAAGGAAGTAGATTTTATGGCTCTCTCTATGCGTCTCTCGCGCGGCGGTTCCAAGAAGCGTCCGTACTACCGGATCGTCATCGCGGATGCGCGTTCGCCGCGCGACGGCAAGTTCATCGAGAAGATCGGCACCTATAACCCGCTGCTCGCCAAGGATGCGGCCGACCGCCTGAAGCTCGACACCGAGCGCGCCGCGCACTGGCTGAAGATGGGCGCGCAGCCGACCGACCGGGTCGCTCGCTTCCTCGACACCACCGGCGTCAAGGAGCGCAGCGCGCGCAACAACCCGAACAAGGGTGTCCCCGGCGAGAAGGCCAAGGAGCGCGCCGAGGAGCGTGCCGAGAAGGCACGGGCCGCCGAGGAGGCAGCCAATGCACCGGCCGAGGCTCCCGCCGAGGAAACCGCCGAGGCGTGAGGAACTTGCCGGTCGTCATGCGTTCCGTAACGGACAGCACCAGAGGAGCGCATGATGGCCGGCAATATGCCCAACGGAACCGGACCTGAGGATCAGTCCGACAAGGACAATCCGGGTGGCGAGACCCTCAACCCCAGCGGCGTGTCGACCGACGCGCCTGCCGAGGGAGGGGAGGAGTCCGAACCCAAGCAGCCGGGATCGCCGCAGGGCTGATACGGCGGCGGACGGAGCCCAGCTTCGTCATGCCGGTGAAGGCAGGGGTCCGAAGCGCATGTGCCATCCGGCGCGGCGCTTTTGGACCCCTTTCTATTGGAAATGACGATGGGTGGGATGGCATGACTTCCGAAAAGACGGTTACGCTTGCTGCCGTCATCGGCGCGCACGGCATTGCCGGAGAGGTGCGGCTGAAGGTCTTCGGCGACGACCTGGCCAGCTATAAGAGCTTCAATGGCGGCACGCTGACGCTCAAGAGCGTGCGCACCGGATCAAACGGGGCGATCGCCCGCTTCGCCGAAGTGCCCGACCGTAATGCCGCCGAAGCGCTGCGAGGAACGACGCTGACCGTGCCGCGCTCCGCTTTGCCGCCGCTGGGCGAAGGCGAATATTATCATGCCGACCTGCTCGGGCTGGCGGCGGTGGACGAGAGCGGCGCCGCGCTGGGGCAGGTGGTCGCGATCGACGATTATGGCGCGGGCGACGTGCTGGAGATCGAGATGGCGGACGGCAAGCGCTTCATGGTGCCGATGAACGCCGCGGCGGTGCCGGAGTGGAACGCCGAGCGGCTGGTGGTGGCCGAGGACTTTATCGAGCGGTGAGGGGCTGCGGCTACTGCTGTTCGTCATCCGCCACTAGTTCCCCGGCATAGGCCGGGGCCCGGTAGCGACGCATTCTGAGGTTTCTCCTGCCGTCGCCAGTGCAGTGCGACTGGGCCCCGGCCTACGCCGGGGAACTGAGGGGCGCGGTTTCGCCGTTAGCGCTCCACTCTGTGTGTTCCTATGAGGAGAGCCCCCTCCACCACCAGCTTGCGCTGGCGGTCCCCCTCCCCGTGCCGGGGAGGATTTTGCGGCGGTTGGGCTTGCCGAGGATTAGCGGCGGATCGGCTTTTGCTCGTTCAGGGTGTTGCGGATCGTGGTGGCGGCTACGCCGGCTTCGCCCATGGCGTGGCTGATCTGGTCGAGGCCCTTGGCAACGTCGCCGGCGGCGAACAGGCCGGGCACCGAGGTGCGCTGGTGATCGTCGACCTCGAGGCAGCCATCCTCCGCTGCGCGGGCGCCGGCCTGGACTGCGAGGCGCGAACGAATGCGGGAGCCGAGCGCGGGGTAGACGCTGTCGAACGACAGGCGGCCCCTGGCAGTGTCGAAGGCGATCTGGTCGCCCTCGATCGCCCAATTGCCGCAGGGGCCGTCGACGCGGGCGATGCCGGCGTCGTCGAGTTGGTCGGTCAGGGCGGTGTCGAGTTCATGGGCTTCGGGGGCGATCATGGTGAGGTCGGCCGTGAAGCCGCGGATGAACAGCGCTTCGCGCATGCCGTGCTCGCCGGTGCCGATCACGCCGACGCGCTTGTCGGTGACTTCATAGCCGTCGCACACCGGGCAATAGCGCAGCAGGCCGCGTTGCAGCGCCTCGTCGTGGAGGTCGTCGGGCATGTCCGGGCGGTGATTGACCACGCCGGTGGCGAGCAGGACCGAGCGTGCGGCGAACTCGCGATCGCCGACGCGTACCGCGAAGCCTTCGTCGAGGACGCGCAGGCTGGTGACTTCGGCCTGTTCGCGGGTGGCGCCATATTTCTCGGCCTGTTCCAGCATGAGCCCCAGCAGCGCCTTGCCGGAAATGCCGTCTGGATAGCCGGCATGGTTGTGCGTGCACGGGATCAGCGCCGCCCGGCTCGATCCGGAATCGAACATCCGGATCTTGAGGTGGTAGCGCGCGAGGTAGATCGCGGCGGTGAGCCCGGCGGGTCCTGCGCCGATGATGATGCAGTCGTCCATGGAGCGGCGTAGCGCGTGGGCGGCGGGTTCGTTCCTTGCTCGCCGGTTGGAGGATGTATATACGTCCGGTATATACAGGAGGCGATGATGGGCGAGGAATATCGCGCCAAGGTGTTCAAGTCGGGGAATTCGGTCGCGTTGCGGCTGCCCAAGGCACTGGGCATCAAGGAAGGCACGGAGATGCGCGTGCGCGAGGAAGCGGGGCGTTTCGTAGTGGAGCCGGCCGAGGCTCCGGCGCGCAAGATCAGCCTGGATGGGATTTGGGGTGCTATCCCGTGGTTGAAGCCGCTTTCGCCGGAAGAGCGAGAGTTCGAGGAGCGTGAACTCGACTGGGAAGGAAAGCTGCTGAAGCGTGACTGAGCCCAGGTTCATGCTCGACAGCAACATCCTCATCTATGTGCTGCGATCCGTGTTCCCAGATCTGCGGCGGCGGATCGAGGCCGCCGATGTCGGGACAGTGGCGACTTCGTCTGTCGCCTATGCCGAGGTCATGCTGGGCGCTCAGGCGGGCGGTGTGGCGGAACGGGCCGAGCGGGTGTTCAGCGTTGTTACCGTTCTACCTTTCGACCAGGCGGCGGCGCGCAGCTATGCGGCGCTGCCGTTCAGGCGGGGACGGTTCGACCGGCTTATTGCCGCCCATGCGCTTTCGTTGGGTTTGACGTTGGTGACGAACAACGAGGGCGACTTTGCCGACGTGCCCGGCCTCAAACTTGAGAATTGGACGCTGTGACTTTCGCTGCCACGATATTGACGCTGTATCCCGAGATGTTTCCCGGGCCGCTGGGGCTGTCGCTTGCGGGGCGGGGGCTGCGCGAGGGGCTGTGGAGCCTGGAGACGGTGCAGATCCGCGACTTTGCCGCCGACAAGCACCGCACCGTCGACGACACCCCGGCGGGCGGGGGTGCGGGGATGGTGCTGCGCGCCGATGTGTTGGGGGCGGCGCTGGACAGCGTGGCGCCGGGGCGGCCGGTGCTGGCGATGACGCCGCGCGGGGCCCCACTGACCCAGGAGCGCGTGCGGGGGCTGGCGGCGGGGCCGGGGGTGACGGTCCTGTGCGGGCGGTTCGAGGGGTTCGACGAGCGGCTGCTCGAGGCGCGCGCGGTCGAGCAGGTGTCGATCGGGGACTATATTCTCTCGGGCGGGGAGATGGCGGCGCTGACGCTGCTCGATGCTTGCATTCGGCTGATCCCTGGCGTAATGGGCGCGGCTTCAAGCGGCATGGACGAGAGCTTCGAAACGGGGCTGCTCGAATATCCGCAATATACCCGACCAGTGACATGGGAAGGGCGCACGATCCCCGAAGTGCTGCGATCGGGGGATCATGCGAGGATCGAAGCCTGGCGACGTGCCCAGGCCGAGACCGACACACGGCTAAGGAGGCCGGACCTTTGGGAGCGCCATGAGGGCGCTCGGGTCCAGTCTCCCTCTGGCGCGCGGCAACGAAACGGGAAAAAGACATGAACGTCATCCAGACGCTCGAAGCCGAGCAGATCGCCAAGTACACCGAAGCGAAGAAGATTCCGGAATTCCGCCCGGGCGACACCGTCAAGGTCGGCGTCAAGGTCGTCGAAGGCGAGCGCACCCGCGTGCAGAACTTCGAAGGCGTGTGCATCGCCCGTGCCAACCGCGGCATGGGTTCGAGCTTCACCGTCCGCAAGATCTCGTTCGGCGAAGGCGTCGAGCGCGTGTTCCCGCTTTACTCGCCCAACATCGATTCGGTCGAAGTCGTGCGCCGCGGTGTCGTGCGCCGCGCCAAGCTGTACTATCTGCGTGGCCGCACCGGTAAGTCGGCGCGTATCGCCGAGCGCCGCGACCCGCGTCCGACCGAGGTCGCCGCAGCCGAGTAAGCTTCGCGCTTCGAGGAAAGAAAAGGGGCGCGGTGGCTTGGCTACCGCGCCCCTTTTTCGTCAGTCCGCCGCCTGGAACTGGTCGCGCAGTGCGCGGGCGCGGTCGTGGCCGCGCAGGACCGACTGGTAGCACTGCTCGACCACGTTCAGGCTCTCAGGGGACATGCGGTCGTCCTTGCGGACGCGGTCGAACTCTTCCTTGAGGTAATCCTCGCCGCGCTCGATTTCGGCCAGCAGCGCCTTGTCGCCGCCCCCGAGCACGCGGCGCAGGTCTTCCCAACGGCGGTGGATGGTGGCCGCAGCGGAGCCATAGTCGGCGGGGGTGCCGCCTTCGGCGCGGCTGCGGGCGGAGAGCGCCTCCACGACCTGACGCCGCTCGGCGGCCATGTCGGCGAAGAATTGGGCGTAGCGGCCGGCGTCGGCATGCTCGGCGGAATGTTCGTAGCCGCGGACGCTGTCGATCGTGGTGACGATCAGGTCGTCGAGCTTGGAAACGTCGTGGTTGGTGGTCATGCGGGGATCCTCATCGTCGTTCTGGTGCGGGAACGAAGCGTGCGCGCGGGTGCTCCGGGAAAAGATGGTCAACAAGGCGTGAAGATGCGCACCGCCTTGTTCCGCCCGGCCTTTACCCGACGCCTCGGCTTCGCGATAAACCGGCCACCCCGCGTCCGCGGGGCTTGCTCCGGAGAGTCGTGGGATGCGCAAATGGTTGCTGGGATTGGCGTTGGTGTCCTTGGGAAGCGCCGGCATGAGTGTTGAGGCCGCGGCGCAGGCGGCCAGCCAGGCGCTGACGCTGGAACGCGTGTTCGCCAGCCCCGACCTGAACGGCCAGACCCCGCGCGCCCCCCGGCTGTCCCCGGACGGCAAGTATCTGACGCTGCTCCGCAACCGCGCCGATGAAAAGGAGCGGTTCGACCTGTGGGCGATGGACACGACCACGGGGCAATGGCGGATGCTGGTCGATTCCAAGAAGATCGGATCGGGCGCCGAGCTGTCCGAAGCCGAGAAGATGCAGCGCGAGCGGCTGCGCATCGGCGGCAGCAAGGGCGTGGTCGCCTATGGCTGGGCGCCGGACGGCAAGTCGATCCTCGTGCCGCTGGACGGCGACCTGTACCTGGCGATGCTCGACGGCGAGACGCGCCGGCTGACCCAGACGACCCAGGGCGAACTGAATCCAACGGTCAGCCCGGCGGGCAACTTCGTCAGCTTCGTGCGCGACCAGAATCTGTTCGTGCAGCCGCTGAGCGGCGGCGCGGCCAAGCAGCTGACCATCACCGGCGCCGGTACGGTGCATTGGGGCGAGGCCGAGTTCGTGGCGCAGGAGGAAATGGACCGGCGCACCGGATATTGGTGGTCGCCGAACGACGCGCTGGTGGCGGTCGAGCGCTTCGACGAGGCGCCAGTGGGCGTGGTACGCCGCGCGGCGATCGGTGCCGAAGGGACCAGCATCTATGAGCAGCGCTACCCGGCGGCGGATACGCCCAACGTGCTGGTCGAGCTGCATGTGATCGATCCCGCCAGCGGCCGGCAGGTCAAGGTCGACCTGGGCGCGAACCCCGACATCTATCTGGCGCGGGTCGACTGGGCGCCCGATGGCAAGACGCTGTACGTCCAGCGGCAGAGCCGCGACCAGAAGCGGCTCGACATGCTGAAGGTCGATCCGGCTACGGGCAAGGCGTCGGTGCTGTTCAGCGAGACGATCCGGCCCGAGGCGAAGGGCAAGAGCTGGCTGAACCTGTCCGACGCGTATCACTTCATGCCCGACGGCAGCCTGATCTGGGCATCGGAGCGGAGCGGATTCCGGCATCTGTACCGCTATGCCGGCGGCAAGTGGACGCAACTGACCAAGGGCCCTTGGGTCGTCACCGATCTGGTGGGCGTGGACGAGGCGCGCGGACGGCTGTTCTTCACCGCGAACAAGGACGATCTGCTGGAGCAGCAGCTCTATGCGCTCGATCTCGCGCATCCGGACAAGGTCACGCGGCTGACCGAAGCCGGGTGGAACAACGGCGCGACGATGGACGGCGCGGCGACGCGGGCGATCGTCACGCGATCGAGCCCGAGCCAGCCGAGCCAGGTCTATCTGGCCGACACGAGCGGCAAGCGGATCGCCTGGGTGGAGGAGAATGCGCTGAAGCCCGGGCATCCCTATTACCCCTTCGCGGCCAGCCACCGGAAGACGCAGTACGGGTCGTTCAAGGCAAAGGACGGCACGACGCTGTATTGGGAGATGATCACCCCCGAGCTGGAGCCGGGCAAGCGCTATCCGGTGTTCTTCGAGCATTATGGCGGGCCGGGGACCGGGCAGCAGGTGATGCACCGTTGGACCGGCGCGTTGCCGCAATATCTGGTCGATCGCGGCTATGTGTATTTCCGCATCGACAATCGCGGGTCGTTCAACCGCGGCAAGGAGTTCGAAGACCATATCTACCATGCGATGGGCACGGTGGAGGTCGAGGACCAAGTCGCCGGCGCCGACTATCTGAAGACGCTGCCGTTCGTCGATGCCAAGAAGATCGTGACCTATGGCTGGTCGTATGGCGGCTATATGTCGATCAAGATGCTCGAAAAGGCGCCGGGGGTGTTCGCCGCAGCGGTATCGGGCGCGCCGGTGACGCGCTGGGAGCTGTACGACACCCACTACACCGAGCGCTATCTGGGCGATCCCAAGAGCGATCCGCGGAGCTATGCCTCGTCCGACGCTTTGGCGGATGTGGGCAAGATCCAGGACCCGCTGCTGCTGATCCACGGCATGGCGGACGACAATGTCGTGTTCGAGAACGCCACCGTGTTCGCGGCGCGGATGCAGGCCGAGGCGCGGCCGTTCGAAATGATGTTCTATCCCGGCCAGACCCACCGCGTCGGCGGACCGGGGGTGAGCGTGCACCTGTGGGAGACGATCCTGAACTTCCTGGACCGCTATACGAGGGACGCTAAATAGGCGCGATTGGGGGCTGAAAGCCCGCTTTGCGGCGACGGCTGTCTTTCCGCTTCTTGTCCGTCGCGTGAGGCGCGGTGGGCCCCGGCACGAGGCCGGGGTGACATAAAGGGAGAAGGGGGAGAAGGGGGAGAAGCGGCCGGTGGGGTGGCGTGACTTCACTCACCCACGGGTCACCCCGGCCTTGTGCCGGGGTCCACGTCGCCGCGCTTGCTGCCTGGTCGCTTCTTGTCCGTCGCGTCAGGCGCGGTGGACCCCGGCACGAGGCGGGGGGGACGAAGGAGGAAGGTGCCGGGCGAAAAGCGAAAAAAGTCCGCGCCGTCTGATATTTACCGGCTGGACACGAAGTCGCGCGTATAGCGCGGGGCTTGTTCGGAGTGCGTCATGACCAATGTCGGTGAACTGGAGTTGGCGCCGACCGGGGGCGGGGCTCGCATCGACCTGCTGGACATGCTGCGCGGGATCGCGATCCTGGGCATCCTCTACATCAACGTGCCGTATATGGCCGCGCCGGTGTGGCAGTTCACCAGCGGCGATATGCGCGGGATCGGCTGGGGTGCGACGGACGAGGCGGCATGGGCCGGCGTGGAGCTGCTGCTCGCCGGCACGATGCGCTGCCTGCTGGAGTTCCTGTTCGGTGCCGGCATGATGCTGATGGCGCGCAAGGCCATGGCGCCCGACGGGCCGGTCGCCGTTTCCGACCTGTATTACCGACGCAACCTGTGGCTGCTCGGTTTCGGATTGATCGATGTGTTCGTGCTGCTGTGGCCGGGGGACATCCTCCACATCTATGCATTGGCGGCGCTGTTCCTGTTCCCTTTCCGGAGGCTGGCGGCGAAGTGGCTGGTGGCGATCGGGCTGGTCTGGCCGCTGCTGTTCGCGATCGGCATCCCGGACAATGGCGTGCGAGGCTATCTCGACCGGGCGACGCTGACGGCGCAGGTCGAGGCTGCGCGGAGGCACGCCGCTGGTGGGGCGGCGCTGACCGCGCCAGAGGTGGCCGCGGTGCAGCGCTGGCGGATGCTGGAACGGCGCGGGCACGATCCGCAGACGCTGCGGCACGAAGCCGAGGAGCGGCAGGCCCATTCGGGGCCGGTCGCGGCGTATCTGAAGCGCGCCTGGGGCCTGTGGAGCTTGTGGACGCAGCAATGGCTGGTGTGGAACGTGGTCGAGGCGTTCTGCACGATGTCGATCGGCGTGGCGCTGTGGAAATGGGGCGTGATCCAGGGGGCGAGGGGTCGGCGCTTCTATCTGGCGCTAATGGTCGTGGGATATGGCTTCGGACTGACGGCGCGGGGGTTCGGGCTGGCCGAGATGCTGGATCCGCAGCCCGTGGCGCGCTCGATCTGGATCACCGGTGAGGCTGCGCGGCTGAGCATGGGGCTGGGGCATGTGGCGCTGATCAACCTGCTGGTACGCGACCGATGGGGCGCGCGGCTGCTGAATCCGTTCAAGGCGGCGGGCCGGATGGCGTTCTCGCTATACTTTCTCCAGCAGCTGGTGGGCATGTGGCTGTTGTTCGCGCCCTGGGGCCTGGTTGCCTGGGGGCGGCTCGGCTGGGGCGCGATGGCGGGAGTGGCGACTGCGATGGCCGCGGGCGAACTGGTGCTTGCCGCGTTGTGGCTGCGTTACTTCACCAGCGGACCGCTGGAGTGGCTCTGGCGGAGCCTGGCGTATCTGCGCGTGCAACCCTTGCTGCGGAAAGCTGGCTAAGGAATGTCGGCGTATCCTTAGTGCACCGAAATCGGTTCTCCTGCGTTTCCAATCCAGCAAGCGGGAGCGATCATGCCGGAACCGGACAAACAACTGTCGTCGAAGAAGCCGGCCGCGCTGCTGGGCCTATACATCCTGATCGCCTTCGTGGTTGCGGTTGCGGTGATCGTCGTCGCGACGCGCAAGCACGAGTCCGGGCAGGCCACCGCGATCGAACAGACGAAATGAGCCGGGACAGCCTTTCGGCGATCGCCAGGTAAAGCCAGGCTTTGCCGGTGGCGCAGGCGAAAGCGTTTCCTTTCGCCGCCCATCTCCTTACATGGCGAACACCGCTCGTCATGGGCGGGGACAATCGAAAAGGACGCAAATGGGCTACCGTGTCGTGGTCGCTGGCGCCACCGGCAATGTCGGGCGCGAAATGTTGAACATCCTGGCGGAGCGGGAATTCCCGATCGACGAGCTGGCCGTATTGGCCTCGTCGCGCAGCCAGGGCGACATGGTCGATTTCGGCGAGACCGGGAAGCAGTACAAAGTCCAGAATATCGACAATTTCGATCCCGCGGGATGGGACATGGCGCTGTTCGCGATCGGCTCCGAAGGCTCGGCGCTCCACGCGCCACGCTTCGCCGCGGCAGGCTGCACGGTGATCGACAATGCGTCGCTATACCGCATGGACCCCGACGTGCCGCTGATCGTGCCCGAGGTGAACCCCCAGGCGATCGATGGCTACAAGGCCAAGAACATCATCGCCAACCCGAACTGCTCGACCGCGCAGATGGTCGTCGCGCTCAAGCCGCTGCACGATGCGGCGACGATCAAGCGGGTGGTGGTCGCGACTTACCAGTCGGTGTCAGGCGCGGGCAAGGCCGGCATGGACGAGCTGTTCGAGCAGAGCCGCAACATCTTCGTCGGCGATCCCGCGACGCCGAGCAAGTTCACCAAGCAGATCGCGTTCAACGTGATCCCGCACATCGACAGCTTCCTCGACGACGGGTCGACCAAGGAAGAGTGGAAGATGGTGGTCGAGACCAAGAAGATCCTCGACACCAAGATCAAGGTGACCGCGACCTGCGTGCGCGTGCCGGTGTTCGTCGGGCACAGCGAGGCGATCAACATCGAGTTCGAGAACGAGATCTCGGCCGAGGACGCGCAGAAGATCCTGCGCGAGGCGCCCGGGATCATGCTGGTCGATAAGCGCGAGGACGGCGGCTACATCACCCCGATCGAGAGCGTCGGCGAGTTCGCGACCTATGTCAGCCGCGTGCGCGAGGATTCGACCGTGGAGAACGGGCTGAGCCTGTGGTGCGTCAGCGACAATCTGCGCAAGGGCGCCGCGCTCAACGCAGTACAGATCGCCGAGCTGCTCGGGCGGCGGCATCTGAAGAAGGCCGACCTGATCGACTGACGGGAACAATCCTCCCCCTGGCGGGGGAGGATCACTGGTCGGTTCAGCGCGCCTTGGGGAAGGCCGGGCTGAACGATTTGGGCCGGATCGGCGCGGCGCCCGAGGTGCGGAAGGTGCGGGCGAGGCGGTCGAGCTCGGCGGCCTGATCGGTCAGCTGGCGTGCGGCGGCGGAAGTCTGCTCCACCATCGCGGCGTTCTGCTGGGTTGCCTGATCCATTGTGCCGATCGCAGTGCTGACTTCGCGGATCGCCTGCGACTGGGCGTTGTTGTCCGCCGAGATGGCGCCGAGCAGCGTGTGGACCTCGTCCACCGTGCCGACGATCTGCGAGAGCGACTGGTCGACGCGCTCGACGGCGCCGACCGCCAGATCGACTTCGCCGCGGGTGGCGGTGAGCTGGTCGCGGGCACGGCCGGCTTCCTCTTCGGCGCGCATCGCGAGGGCGGAGACCAGATCGGCGACGACCGCGAAGCCGCGGCCCGCTTCGCCGGCGCGGCCGGCCTCCACGGCTGCGTTCATCGCGAGTACGCGTGTCTGGAAGGCGATCTTGTCGAGCCCCTCGATGACGCTGTCGATGCCCTTCGCGCTTTCGGACACGCGCGACATCGCCTGGACGGCTTCGTCGGTGGTGCTGCGGCCGGTGCCGACGACGGCGATCGCCTCGTCGGCACGCGCGAGCGTCTTGGTCGCGGCCTGGGCGGTGAAGCCGATCCGCTCGCTCATCTGAGTGATCGCGGCGGAGGTCTGCTCGAGGCTGGCGGCGTTGCCTTCGGTGCGGCGGGCGAGATTCTCCGACGCGCTGGCGATCTCGCTGGAGCCGGTGCGGATCGAGTCGGTGCTGTCGACCACGGCGCCGATCAGCTCGCGCAGCTTGGCGATGGCGGCGTTGAAGTCGTGCGCGAGCGCGACATAGTCGCGCGGGAAGTCGCGCCCGAGCTCGACGGTGAGGTCGCCGTCGGAGAGCCCGGTAAGCGCATTGCCCAGCGCGTCCATCGCCTTGGCGCGATCGGCCTGGGCTTCGGCGTTGCTGGTCTCGGCGGCTTGCTTGGCGATCGTCGCCTGGCGGAAGACCTCGAGCGCGCCGGCCATGCGGCCGATCTCGTCGGCGCGGCCGCGGGCGGGGATGTCGACGCCGGTTTCGCCGGCCGCGAGGCGCTGCATCGCCTTGTCCATCTGGCCGAGCGGGCGGAACATGGCGCGGTTGACCAGGAAGCAGGCGAGGGTGGCGGCGAGGGCGATCAACAGGCTGGCGAGCCCAATCGAGCGGCGCAGATCGCCGATCGACGCGGCGACGTCGTCCTTGGGGATGCCGACATAGAGGACGCCGATGGTCTGGCCGGACGCGTCCTTGATGGGGTCATAGGCGGTGTAGAAGGGCTTGCCGAGGATGTCGGCTTCACCGCGATAGGGCTTGCCGTCGCCGAGCACGGTGTCGCGTGCCGGCCCGGCTGCGAGCGGCGTTCCGACCGCGCGGGTGCCGTCCGGCTTGGTGACGTTGGTGGTGACGCGCATGTCGCCCGCGAAGACGGTCGCGGTGCCGCCGACCAGCGCCTTCACTTCGTCCACAGGTTCGGACCAGTCGTTGAGGAGCTTGTCGCCGACGTACAGCTTGTCGCCGTCCCGGCGGAAGCTGGCGCCGTGCTTGCGCAGCACGTTCCAGGCCACGCGCATGTTGGTTTCCTGGCGCTCGGCAGCAGTGCGGGCGGCCTCGCCGGTCACTGCATTGTCGCTGACCAGAAAGGTCGCGACCGCGAGCGTAATCAGGGCGAGGATGGTCAGCGCCGTCGTCTTGGTGGCGAGCGGAAGATTGCGGATACGCGCGAACATGGGGCCTCGTCGATGCGCCGAGGACAAGCGCCGCCCCCGGGATGAAATTCACTCCCTTCCATCATAGGAAGATTTTCGCGGACCCGTTGGCGTGCCAGGGGTTTTACCCTGAGAGCTGCGTAGCGGAGGGAGATGGACGGTGGCCGAGCAAGTGACCGGCGGATGCCAGTGTGGACGCATCCGCTACCGTGCTACGATCGAGGACGACGAGGCGTATCTGTGCCATTGCAAGATGTGCAAGAAGGCTACCGGCGGGATCTCCATAGCCTTCAAGAATCTGCGCAAGGCAGATGTAGCCTGGGAGCGGGAGCCGGACCGCTATGCGTCCTCACCGATCGCCGAGCGGGGCTTCTGTTCGGCATGCGGAACGCCGCTGACGTTCGAATTTCCTGACAGCGAGACGATGGACCTGACCATCGGGAGCTTCGACGCGCCTGACCGTTTCGTGCCCAAACATCATTATGCCGTTGAGAGCATGCAGGGGCAGTGGCTCGACACGCGCGACCTGCCCCGATACCGGAGCGAGGACAACGCCCCCGTAGTCAAACGCTGGATGGATAAAGTTGGCAGACTTCCCGACTGAGACGCACCGCTTCACGAGCTTCGACGGCGTCGAGCTTGCCTGGCACGAGGTGGGGAAGGGCCGGCCGCTGGTGCTGATCCACGGCTATTTCTCGACGGCCTTCGTGAACTGGATCAAATACGGCCATGCCGCGGTGCTGGCGGAGGCGGGCTTCCGGGTGATCCTGCCGGACCTGCGGGCACATGGCGAGAGTGCCAAGCCGCACGATCCGGCCGCCTATCCACCCGATGTGCTGATGCGCGACGGGATGGCGCTGATCGAGCATCTGGGCCTGAGCGACTATGACCTGGGCGGCTATTCGCTGGGCGCGCGGACGGTGGTGCGGATGCTGGCGAACGGCGCCGCGCCGCGCCGCGCGGCCTTGTGCGGCATGGGGCTCAGCGGGCTGCTCGCGACCGAAGGGCGCGGCGGATATTTCAGGCGAGTGCTGACCAACCTCGGGAGCTTCGAGCGGGGAAGCACCGAGTGGATGACCGAGGCGTTCCTCAAGACGACCAAGGGCGACCCCGAGGCGTTGCTGCTGATCCTGCAGACCTTCGTCGACACCCCGCGCGAGAAGATCGCGGCGATGACGCAACCCACGGTGGTGATCGCCGGCGCGGAGGATTTCGACAACGGATCGGCGCAGGAAGTGGCGGACCTGCTGCCGGACGGGCGGTTTGTGGAGATCCCGGGCAATCACATGAGCGCGGTGTCGCGGCCGGAGCTGGCGGCGGCAATTTTGGCGTTCTTGCGGGACTGAATGGCCGGTTTTTCCGCCGCGTCGGACTTGGGTCCGGGTCGCGCTGCCCTGCGGCCGCAGAAGAAGAAGCGGGATCCCGGCTCGAGGCCGGGATGACGGGGGGGGGTGCGGTGTGCGGGACTTCGTTCCTTTGTCTGTGCGTGCGCCGCTTGACCCGCGGCGATCTGCGCGCGAGTGTCCGGCGCATTCCTCCTGCGTTTTGAAGGCACTCCCGATGATCCGTACCGGCATTTCGATGCTTGCGCTTGCTGCGTTCCTCGCCACTCCCGCCGTCTCGCAGACCGCCGCCGCGCCCACGGCGGCCGAGGCGCAGGCATTCCTCGATCGCGTCCAGAAGGAAGTGACCGAGTTCAACCTGACGGCGCAGCGCGTCGCCTGGGTCAACGCGACCTATATCAACGACGATACCGACGCCCTGGCGGCCGATTACGGCGCGCGCGGGACCGAGATGGCGGTGCGTTATGCCGGTGAGGCGGCGCGGTTCCAGAAGGCGTCGGGACTGAGCGCCGAGCAGCAGCGCCAGCTGACCATGCTGCGCAGCGCGATCACGCTGCCGGCACCGGCGACGCCGGCTGCTGCCCAGACGCTGTCGGACATTTCGACCAAGCTCGGTTCGATGTACGCCAAGGGTAAGGGCACGCTGAACGGCAAGCCGATCAACGGCAGCGATATCGAGGCGGCGATGGGCGAAAGCCGCAACCCGGCCGAGCTCAAGGAGATGTGGGTCAGCTGGAACGATCAGGTCGGCGCGCCGATGCGCAGCGACTATGCCAAGATGACCGGCATCGCCAATCAGGGCGCGCGCGACCTGGGCTTCCCCGATACGGGCACGATGTGGCGGTCGGCGTACGACATGCCGCCCGAAGAGTTTGCCAAGCTGACCGACAAGCTGTGGACCGAAGTGAAGCCGCTTTACGTGTCGCTGCACACCTATGTCCGCCGCAAGCTGAACGAGAAATATGGCGACGCGGTGCAGGCCAAGACCGGTCCGATCCGCGCCGACCTGCTCGGCAATATGTGGGCGCAGGAATGGGGCAACATCTATGATGTGGTCGCGCCCAAGGGTTCGGGTGACCTGGGCTTCGACACCGGCGAACTGCTCAAGGCGAAGGGCTATGACTGGAAGAAGATGGTCCAGACCGGCGAGGGCTTTTATTCCTCGCTGGGCTTCGCGCCCCTGCCCGAGACGTTCTGGCAGCGGTCGCTGTTCCTGAAGCCGGCGGACCGCGAAGTGCTGTGCCACGCATCGGCCTGGGACATCGACGAGAAGAACGACGTCCGCATCAAGATGTGCATCAAGGTGAATTCGGACGATTTCGTCACGATTCACCATGAGCTGGGCCACAATTACTACCAGCGTGCGTACCAGAACCAGCCCCAGCTCTATCGCAACGGCGCGAATGACGGCTTCCACGAGGCGATCGGCGATTTCGTCGCGCTGTCGATCACGCCCGAATACCTCACCCAGATCGGGCTGCTCGACAAGGCGCAGGTGCCGAGCGCCGACAAGGATACCGGGCTGCTGCTGCGCCAGGCGATGGACAAGGTGGCGTTCCTGCCATTCGGGCTGATGGTCGACAAATATCGCTGGAACATCTTCTCGGGCCAGATCGCGCCCGAGGCGTATCAGGCCGGCTGGGACAAGCTGCGGCTGCAATATCAGGGGATCGTGCCGCCGGTGGCGCGCGACGAGACCAAGTTCGATGCGGGCGGCAAGTATCACGTGGCGGGCAGCGTGCCCTATACCCGCTACTTCCTGGCGCGACTGCTCCAGTTCCAGTTCTTCAAGGCGGCCTGCGACCAGTCGGGCTGGAAGGGGCCGCTGCACCGCTGCTCCTTCTACGGCAACAAGGATGTCGGCGCGCGGCTGAACAAGATGCTGGAGATGGGCGCCTCCAAGCCATGGCCGGACGCGCTGCAGACCTTCACCGGCAGCCGTGAGATTTCGGGCAAGGCGATGATGGAATATTTCGCGCCGCTCAAGAAGTGGCTCGACCAGCAGAACAAGGGCCAGCCTCAGGGTTGGTGAGCGCTGCGCCTCCCGTCACTCGGCGGGAGGCGCGCCTATCGACTTGCCCCGCGTATCTGCACTAAGCTGATGCGACAGAGGGAGTTCGAACATGTTGAAATATGGACTGGCGCTGGCATTGCTGGCGGCGCCGACGAGTGCGTGGGCTCAGGCGAACGCAGTGACGGGCCCGGTATCGGTGGAGATCGTCGCCGCGGGCCAAGTGAAGGTGCCGGCGCAGCGCTTTCGGATATCGGTCTCGCTCGCGGCGAGCGGCGCGGACGAGGCGGCGGCCGGAACGGCGCTGGCGGCCGCGCGGGCCAAGCTGATGCAGCAATTGGGCGCGATGAATATCCGCGAGGCGCAGGCGGATGCGAGTGCGCCGAGCTCGATCCCGAGCCTGATCGCGAGCTTCGGCGGGCGTTCCAAGCCGAAGTTCAGCACCGAAGTGGCCGATGACGACAGCGACGAGACGCCGCAATCGACCGCTACCGAGACGATCCAGTTCGACGCTCCGAGCAGAGTGGCCGTGAACGGCGCCAAGCCGGTGATCGAGGCGAACGGCGGCACGCTTGGCGATGAAGTGATTCCGTTGCTGGTCGACTATGTCGTGCCGGCACGCCAGGCAAAGGCCGACGCGCTGAAGAAGGCACAGAGCGAGGCGGACGCGTATGCCGCGTCGCTGGGGCTACGCCGCGCGAGCGTTACCCGGATCAGCGAGAAGCAGGACCTGACCGCCGGCGCGATCAACTTCGTCGGCCAGATCATCGCCACCTTTGCCCCGAAGCCCGAGGCGCAGGCGGACGACGTGTCGGTCCAGGCCAATTTGACGGTGGAGTTCCAGCTGACCCGCTGAGTTATTCGGGGATCTCGTCGGGGATGGTGTTCTCGTCGGCGACGCCGGCATCGAACGACCCCGACGAGTCAGTGCCGTCGGGCTGATGGGCGTGGCCGCCTTCCTCGGTTTCGAGGGTGTTCGGATCGGTAGGTTCGGGGTTCATGTCGTGCTCTCCTTTGCAGGAAGAACGCGCTGATGTGGGGTTCTTTCCCGCGCCGTCGAAGCGACATGGCGACTGGGCCCCGGCCTTCGCCGGAGAACCAATGCCATATGCCGCTTTGCGCTTCGACGGCTCCGCGGCGACTCAGCGGAACGGAGGCTCGTTGAAGGCGCGCAGCTTGCGGCTGTGGAGCTTGGCGCCTTCGCGGCGAAGCTGTTCCACGGTTTCGATGCCGATGCGAAGATGCTCGTTGATCGCGCGTTCGTAGAAGCGGTTGGCCTGGCCGGGCAGCTTGAGCTCGCCGTGCAGCGGCTTGTCGGAGACGCAGAGCAGCGTGCCATAGGGCACGCGGAAGCGGTAGCCCTGGGCGGCGAGGGTGGCGGATTCCATGTCCACGCCGACCGCACGGCTGAGCGAGAAGCGCAGTGCGGTGGTGGAATAGCGCAGCTCCCAGTTTCGATCGTCGGTGGTGACGATCGTGCCGGTGCGCAGGCGCTGCTTCAGCTCGTCGCCAGACTGGCCCGAGACGATCTCGGCCGCGCTGGCGAGCGCCAGCTGCACCTCGGCGATCGCCGGGATCGGGATTTCCGGCGGAAGGACATCGTCCATGATGTGGTCGTCGCGCAGATAGGCATGCGCCAGGACATAGTCGCCGATGCGCTGACTGGGGCGCAGCCCGCCGCAATGGCCGATCATCAGCCAGGCCTCGGGCCGCAGCACGGCAAGATGGTCGGTGATCGTCTTGGCGTTCGAAGGCCCGACGCCGATGTTGACGAGCGTGATGCCGGTGCGGCCAGGCGCCATCAGGTGATAAGCGGGCATCTGATGCCGGCGCCAGGCGCTGTCCGATACCAGCCGGTCCATGTCCTCGGGCCGTTCGATGACGATGCCGCCGGCGCCCGAGACGCCGGTGAAGCGGCTGGGCTCGCCATTTTCGCGCGGGCCGAGCTGACTGCACGCCCAGCGGACGAACTCGTCGACATAGCGGTGGTAGTTGGTGAACAGGATGTACTGCTGGACATGCTCGGTCGGCGTGCCGGTGTAGTGGCGCAGGCGCGCGAGCGAAAAGTCGGTGCGCAGGCCGTCGAACAGCGCGAGCGGGCGAATGCCGTGGTGATTGACCCACAGCCCATCGGCGATCTCGTCGCCGATATGGGCGAGTTCGGTGGCGGGGAAGTGGCGCGCGAGGTCGGAGACCGAAACCTGGTCGAGGCTCAGCGCGTGGCCGGGATCGAGAACATAGGCGAAGGGGATCTCCTGACGCCCCGGACGCGCCGCCACTTCGACGTCATGGTCCTCGATGAGGAAGGTCAGCTGCTCGGTGAGATAGTCCGAGAACATCGCCGGTTTGGTGACGCTGATCCGGTACTCGCCGGCATCGACCAGCCGGCCGAACGAGCGGCGCGGGACCGGGCGATCGGTGCCGCCGCGATAGGTGAGGTGGATCTCGGGATAGGCGAAGGAGCCGTCGGTGCGGCTTTCCGGAGATGGGGGCGTGCCGTCCGTCAGATAGCGGGTGAGTGCGGCCTGAAGCCGGTCGACCGAGGCGCTGTAGAGGCGGTCCAGCTCGGCGACGATATCGGATGCGCTTGTCATCTTCCACGGCTAAGCCGCGAATCGCCGCCGTGCAAGTGCATGGATCGGCAAAGCCCCTCCCGTGTGGGAGGGGCTTTCCGGGGTTACTTCTTGGTGTCGGCCTTGGTGGTCTTGCCGCCGGTCTCTTCCTTGTCGCCGCGCAGCTGGGTAGCGGCATAGGCCGCGCCACCTACCGCCGCTGCGGCGCCGGCCGCGATCGCCGCGGCGGCGACCGGGTGTTCCTTCACTGCGTTCACTGCCGTGTCGACAGCGTCGCCGATCGCGTCCTGCGCGGTCTTGATGAAGGACGTGTTCGACTCCTGGCTCTGGCCGGTGCCTTCGCCGCTGGTGCTCTTGGTGTCTGCCATGACCTGTCTCCCTTCAAAATTGCGCACCTGCAACTCCTGCGGCAGCGCGGCAGTTCCGCTTCCGTAACCGTTTTACAGGCGGGCGAGCAGATAGTCGGCCGAGCTGACTTCGAACTGGCCCGGCGCCTCGACATGCAACTGCTCGATCACGCCGTCGTCGACGAGCATCGAGAAGCGCTGGCCGCGCATGCCCATGCCATAAGCCGAGCCATCCATCTCGAGGCCCAATGCCTTGGGGAACGCGCCATTGCCGTCGGCGAGCATCGTGACCTTGCCTTCCACGCCCGACACCTTGCCCCACGCGTCCATGACGAAGGCGTCGTTGGCGGCGGTGCAGGCGACTTCGTCGACACCCTTGGCCTTCAGTGCGTCGGCCTTGTCGACGAAGCCCGGCAGATGGTGCGCGGAGCAGGTCGGGGTGAAGGCGCCGGGTACCGAGAAGAGCGCGACGCGGCGTCCGGCAAAGAAGTCGTCGGAACTGACCTGCTCCGGGCCGTTCTCGGTCACCTTGACGAAGGTCGTGGCGGGGATGCGGTCACCGGTCTGGACGGGCATGGAGTCTCTCCTGATTGAAACGCCCTAGCCGGGTAGGCGCGCAGGGACGGCGCGGCAAGCGGCGGAAGGCGCGGCGGAGCCAATGGCGCGCCGGTAAGTTGAGGGGCCATGGAGTCCACGCCCTTTCTGACCGGCCAGTTCCTGCTCGCAATGCCTGGGATCGGCGATCCGCGCTTCGAGCGGGCAGTGATAGCGGTGTGTGCGCATGACGAGGACGGTGCGCTGGGCATCGGCATCGGCGACACGATCGAGGGGCTGGGGCTGCATGAATTGCTCAAGCAGTTCGACATCGATCCGGGCGGCCTGCCCGACACCCCGGTGCATTTCGGCGGGCCGGTGGAGCCGCGCCGCGGCTTCGTGCTGCATTCGACCGACTGGAGCGGGCAGGACACAGTGGATGTCGGCGGACGCTGGGCGCTTTCCGGGACGATCGATGTGCTGCGCGCGATCGCCGAGGGCAAGGGCCCGACACAATGGCTGGTGGCGCTGGGCTATGCCGGTTGGGGCGAGGGCCAGCTGGACGCCGAGATGACGCGCCACGGGTGGTTCAGCACCCTTGGCGATCCCCGGCTGATGTACGAGGTCGACGCGGAAGAGCGCTGGGAAGAGGGTTTCTTCGGCGCGGGCGTCGATCCGCGGCTGCTGGCCAACTGTACCGGCAGGGCCTGAGCGAGAGGATGCGCGAACCACTGGAGCGGTTCATCGAGGCGCAGGCAGGCGTGTATCCCGCCGCGCTGGGCGAGCTGAGGGCGGGGCGCAAGCGCAGTCACTGGATGTGGTTCGTGTTTCCGCAACTCGCCGGGCTGGGACGCAGCGAGACGGCACGCTTCTATGCGCTTCGGTCGGCGGAGGAAGCGCGGCTATATTGGGCGCACCCGCTGCTGGGTTCGCGGCTGCGCGAGGCGACGGGGGCCGCGATCGGTAGCGGCGTCCCGGCAGAGGCGCTGTTCGGCTACCCCGACGATCTCAAGTTCCGCTCCTGCATGACGCTGTTCGCGCACGCCGTTCCGGACGAGGGGCTGTTCATGGACGCGCTCGATCGGCTTTGCGACGGCAGGAGCGATGCGGCCACGATCGAGTTGCTCGCGGGCGCCATATAAAGATATCTTTATATCTGCTTGCGGTCGCGACGCTGGAAGAGTAGGGCGCAGCCCATCACCGCCGGGTATCCGGCGCGCAGCCGATTCAATCGTGGAGACCCATTCGTGGCTACCGAACAAGACTACGTCATCAAGGACATCGAACTCGCCGCTTTCGGCCGCAAGGAGATCGAGATCGCCGAGACGGAAATGCCCGGCCTGATGTCGCTCGTCAGCGAATTCGGCGAGTCCAAGCCGCTCAAGGGTGCGCGCATCACCGGCTCGCTGCACATGACGATCCAGACCGCCGTGCTGATCGAGACGCTGGCCAAGCTGGGCGCCGAACTGCGCTGGGCTTCGTGCAACATCTATTCGACCCAGGACCATGCCGCCGCCGCGATCGCCGCGACGGGCGTGCCGGTGTTCGCTGTGAAGGGCGAGACGCTGGAAGAATATTGGGATTACGTGATCCGGATCTTCGACTGGGGCCAGGACCAGACCTGCAACATGATCCTCGACGATGGCGGCGACGCCACCATGTTCGCGCTGTGGGGCGCGCGCGTCGAGGCGGGCGAGGAACTGTTCACGCCGACCAACGAGGAAGAAGAGATCTTCGTCGCGACGCTGAAGCGCTTCCTGGCCGAGCGTCCGGGCTACCTCACCAAGACCGTCCAGAACATCAAGGGCGTGTCGGAAGAGACCACCACCGGCGTGCACCGCCTGTATGAGCTCGCCAAGCAGGGCAAGCTGCCCTTCCCGGCGATCAACGTGAACGACAGCGTCACCAAGTCGAAGTTCGACAACCTCTATGGCTGCAAGGAATCGCTGGTCGACGCGATCCGTCGCGGCACCGACGTGATGCTCGCGGGCAAGGTCGCCGCGGTTGCCGGCTTCGGCGACGTGGGCAAGGGCTCGGCCGCATCGCTCCGCAACGGCGGCGCGCGCGTGCTGGTGACCGAAGTCGACCCGATCTGCGCCCTGCAGGCGGCGATGGAAGGCTATGAAGTCGTGACGATGGAAGAAGCGGCGACCCGCGCCGACATCTTCGTCACCGCGACCGGCAACGCCGACGTCATCACCGTCGATCACATGCGCGCGATGAAGAACATGGCGATCGTCTGCAACATCGGCCACTTCGACAGCGAGATCCAGATCGCGGGTCTCAACAACATGAAGTGGACCGAGATCAAGCCGCAGGTCGACGAAGTTGAGTTCCCCGATGGCAAGAAGATCATCGTCCTGTCGAAGGGCCGCCTGGTCAACCTGGGCAACGCAACCGGCCACCCGTCGTTCGTGATGTCGTCGTCGTTCACCAACCAGGTGCTGGCGCAGATCGAGCTGTGGACCGGCGCGGACAAGTACAAGAACGAAGTGTATGTCCTGCCCAAGCACCTCGACGAGAAGGTCGCGGCGCTGCACCTGGACAAGCTGGGCGTGAAGCTTTCAAAGCTGACCGACCAGCAGGCCGCCTATATCGGCGTGCCGGTCGAGGGCCCGTTCAAGCCGGACCACTATCGCTACTGATGCTGGCATAAGCCTGCGATCGAGGGGCCGCATTCCTGCTGGAATGCGGCCCTTCTTCGTTTGCGCGCTAGAGCACGTTTCGTGGTGTGGCTTTGAAGTGACACATCCCGGAAATTGCGCGATCTAAGTCGTTGAAACCCCGTGTGTGTTCGCCCGAAATCCGAGGGACACGCAGCAGCAACATCGGCCTGTACTAAGCGCGGCCCTTCCCACGACAGACGCGTGAAAGCGTGCTGGCACTGGGAACAGTGAAAGGGTTTGTATGCGTTTCGTACCTCTGGGCAGCCGCTCGCGGCTCAGCCTGACTGCGTCCCTGGCTGTGCTGGCGATCGCCGCAGCCAACCCTGCCGCCGCGCAGGATACCTCCGACACCACCGGCGCCAACACGGCTCCAGGCACCGACACCACTGCGACCGACACGGCCGTCCCGCCGAGCGGCGAAGCGGCCGCTGCGCCGAGCGCGCAATCCGAGCCGGTTCAGGCAGAGGAAGTCGTCGTCACCGGATCGCGCATCGCGCGTCCGACGCTCGACTCGCCGATCCCGGTAACCTCGGTCTCGGTCGCCGACCTGACCCGCACCGGTGGAGTCGTCATCGGTGACGCGCTCAACGATCTCCCGTCGCTGCGCTCGACCTACAGCCAGGCGAATTCGACGCAGTATATCGGCACCTCCGGCGTCAACTTCCTCGACCTTCGCGGCCTTGGGCCGAGCCGCACACTGGTGCTGGTCAACGGCCGTCGCCACATCACCTCGTCCGAGGGCGAGTTCATCGTCGACACCAACACCATTCCGACCGACCTGATCGACCGTGTCGACATCGTCACCGGCGGCAGCTCGGCGGTGTACGGCTCCGACGCGATGGCCGGCGTGGTCAACTTCGTTCTCAAGCGGAACTTCGAAGGCGCGCGGCTGAACGCCCAGGCGGGCCTGAGCGACAAGGGCGATCGCGGCACCTATCGCCTGTCGGGCACGTTCGGGAAGAACTTCTCCGAAGGCCGCGGCAATGTCGCGCTTAGCCTGGAATACAACCAGGCCGACATGGTGACCTTCGCGGATCGCCCGGAGCTGACCGGTGCCTTTTCCGGCCGCACTCAGATCCAGCTGGTCGACGACCCCAGCCTGGACAACACCATTCCCGACCGCACGCTGCTGAGAGGCGTGCGCAGCTTTGGCTACGACAATGGCGGCAACTTCATCGCCTATAACGGCACCGGCATCACTGTGTGCGGGACTCAGCCGGGCGGCTGCCTGCCAAACGGCATGCCGCGTATCTTCGGCTTCAATTCGGATGGTTCGCTGTCGGAGTACAACTACGGCACCGACTTCCGTCCTGTGGGCTCGGGCAACAACCAGGGTGGCAGCGGTGCGATCCTGAACGACACCGGCACGCTGGTGCCATCGCTCAAGCGCTACGTGGCCAATTTCCTGGCGCATTACGACGTTTCCGACGCGTTCCGTCCGTTCATCGAAGCCAAGTTCGTTCGGGTTGAGAGTTTCAACCAGGGAACGCCGACCTTCGCCCAGGGCGGCGAGCAGGGTACGATCGCCTATCGCGACGCCGCCGGCACGGCGCTGAACCGTCCGGCTGCGCTGAGCTATGCCACCAGCCGTGGTATTCCGATCCAGTTCGACAACGCGTTCCTGCAGCCGGGCGCGGCCGCGACGATCCGCTCGCTGCTGCCGGGCGACGCAACCTTCTTCCGGCTGAACCGTAACAATGTCGACCTGGGTACCCGCGACGAGTTCGACCGCCGTGACACCTACCGTGTCGTCGTCGGTGCGGATGGCACGTTCAACGATGACTGGAAGTACGACTTCTCGGTCAATTATGGCGAGTTCCGTTCGCTCTCGCGCTTCCCGAACAACCGCATCGAGCAGAACTTCTACAATGCGGTCGACGCGGTGCGGAACGGCGCCGGCCAGATCGTCTGCCGGATCAACCAGACCGCAGTGACCGATCCGAGCTGCGTACCGATCAACCTGTTCGGCGCCGGTTCGCCGAGCCGGGCGGCGTTGAACTATATCAACACCACTGCGAGCCGCGAAGGCAAGGCTACCGAGTTCGACGTGAATGCGAACCTGGTCGGCGACACCTCGCAATGGTTCGAACTGCCGGGCGGACCGGTGCGCTTCGCGATCGGTGGCGAGTATCGCCGCGAGACCGCATCGTACCAGTATGACGCACTGACGAAGAGCGGTGCGACCTTCCTGAACGCCATTCCGGACTTCAACCCGCCGGCGTTCGAAGTGAAGGAAGCCTATGGCGAGATCGAGCTGCCGGTGCTGCGCAATCTGCCGTTCGCACAGGAGCTGACGATCAACGGCGCGGCACGTGTCGCCGATTATAAGGGCTCGACCGGCACGGTGTGGGCGTGGAATGCGGGCGGCATCTATGCGCCGATCCGCGACATCAAGTTCCGCGTGAACTATTCGAAGTCGGTGCGGGCGCCTACGCTCGGCGATCTCTACTCCTCGCCGTCGCAGAACTTCGCCTCGATCGACGATCCGTGCGACATCAACTTCATCGACAACGGGCCGAACCGCGCGGCGAACTGCCTTGCGGCCGGTGTGCCGGTGGGGTTCAAGAACGATCCGGCTCGGGCCGGCACGACCGAGATCCTGTCGGGCGGCAACGAGAACCTGACCGCCGAGACCTCGCGCAGCTTGACCTATGGCGTGATCCTGCAACCCAGCTTCCTGCCGGGCTTCGCGATCACCGCCGATTACTATGACATCAAGATCAGCAACGTCATCAACGCGGTTGGCGCGCAGACGATCGTCGATGCCTGCTACGATGGTGACACGCTGGAGAACCAGTTCTGCGGCTTCATCAATCCGCGCCAGTCGAACGGGTATTTTGCGTTGCCTGCGCTGCTTCAGAGCAGCATCAACTTCGCGGCGCTTCGTGCGAAGGGCATCGATGTCGACATGTCGTACAATCACCGTTTCGACTCGAATGACCGCCTGGCTGTCCGCCTGGTCGGTACTTGGGTGCAGAACCGGACGGACTATCCCTATCTCGACGATCCGGAGTTCCCGGAGCGCGTGAAGGGCGAGCTGGGCGACCCGATCTTCAGCGCGAACGCCACTGTCGATTATTCGCACGGTCCGTTCAGCCTGGGGTATCAGGTGCGTTATGTCGGCAAGCAGTCGATCACGGACTGGGAAGCGCAGCACGACACCAACGGCGTGCCAGCCTATGATCCATATTATGCCGACGTGACTTATTATCCGGAGGTGTTCTACCACGCGATCCGCGCATCGGTGGACGTCAACCGCCAGTTCACTCTGTATGGCGGCGTCGACAACCTGACCGACGAGCGTCCGCCCTATGGCCTTACTGGCACCGGTGAAGACGCTGTTTACGACAATGTCGGCCGTTTCATGTATGTCGGGGCGGCCATCAAGTTCTGATCATCCCTTCGACGCTTTGAAAAAGAGGGGCTCGGCAATCTGCCGGGCCCCTTTTCGTTGCCGACGGATCGGAACGCAGCGTTCTAGCTTACGTTATTCCCGGGAACGGGAGCAGTTTCATGGTGCGTGCGCTGATTGCAAGGCTGGTCCTCGGAGGCGCCATGATCGGTGCTGGTGGCGGATTGGCCGGGATCGGCCTTGCCAATTACACCGAGTCGGGAACTTTCCACTTCTACAAGGCGCCGGCGATGCGCGAGTGGAGTGCGCCCAAACCGACGGCTTCGGAACCCTCGGCTGTCGCCTTCGCCGCGGATCGCCTGGACCTATCGCGCGGTGTGCCCGACGCTGGTGTCGGCCGCTGATGATGGGGTCAGACGGCAATCGTGATGAACGGGCGATCGGTTCCGCGCGCGAACGGATGGCCGATGTGCTGAAGGCCGCGCTGGAGCCGGTGGAGGATGCGCCCATCGACGACGCCACGCGACGGCTGATGCTGCACCTGTCGATTGAGCCGCTGGGCGGCGTGTCGGCGGGGCCGGCCAAGCATTTGGAGCCGGAGGACGGCGCCACATCGGCCTCTCTGCTGAGGCGCATCTTCGGCTACAGACGGTGGAAATCGGGACAAACGCGGCGAAGCGCTAACCCTGATCGTGAGTGAAGCGCGCCGCGCCGTCCGCTAACGCTTCCCGAGGGCCGTGGCTTTGCTTAAGGGTATTGCCATGGTGATCCGGCACCGCCGCGAAGGTGCGGCTTGATCCTTATTTCGCAATCGAGCGCGGTGCTGGCTGGTGCCGTGGTGGCGTTGCTGCTCCTGCTGGGCTGCTGGGCGCTGTTCACGGGGCTGCGCGCGCGCTCCGTGGCGCGGGGAATGGTGGAAGAGAACCGGCAGCTCAATACGCTGCTGGACTCCGCGCCGTCCCAGGCGCTGCTGGTGCGGGCCGATGGACGGGTCGAGCTTTCCCGCCGGCTGGCGGGCTGGTTGGGACTGGAAGCATTGCCGCGCGAGCTCGACGCCCTGTCGGCAGACGGCGCGGGGCTTTCGGCGGAGGATGCCGATCTGCTCAAGCGCAATGTGGCGGCGGCGCAGCGCGCGGGGCGCGGCTTTACCATGGCGGTGCAGCCGCAAGGGTCGCAACGGGCATTGTTGGTTACGGGCGAGCGCGGGGCGATGGGCGTAGTGCTCTGGTTCGTCGACATGACCGAGAGCGTGCGCGAGATCGAAGAGCTGCAGCACGACTCCGACCGGCTGCATGCCGCCTTCGAAGCGCTCACCGCGCTGATCGAAGCCGCGCCGATGCCGATGTGGTACCGGGGGCCCGACCTCAGGCTGCTGATGGTCAACACCGCCTATGTGCGCGCCGTCGAGGGACAGGATGGTGAGGATGTCGTCTCGCGAGGGTTGGAACTGGTCGAGGGCGGGGGACTTGGCGGGCCGCTGGCCAACGCGGCGATCGCGCGCGACACCGGCGAGCCCCAGGTGGCGGCAATGCCGGCGACCGTCAGCGGCGCACGGCGCATGTTCCGGCTGCACGACGTGCCGCTACCGACCGGCGGCGTGGCGGGTTTCGCAGTCGATATCGAGGAACTGGAGCAGGCGCGGGTCGGGCTGAAGCGGTTCGGCGAGGCGCAGCGGGCGATGCTCGACCGCGTCTCGGGCGGCGTGGCGCAGTTCGGGTCCGACCGCGGGCTGGTGTTCAGCAACCAGGCATTCCGGCGCATGTTCGCGATGAAGAACGAGTGGCTGGCCGATCGTCCCGAATTCGACCGCGTTCTCGAGCGGATGCGCGAAGTGAATCGGCTGCCCGACGTGCGCGACTTCCCGGCGTGGAAGGCGGAGCGGCGGGAATGGTTCACCGCGCCCGAGGCGATGGAGGAGACGTGGAGCGTCGCCGGCACGCATCTGCGCGTGGTCGCGCAGCCGCTTCCGGAAGGCGGATTGTTGTTGCTGTTCGAGGATCGCACGCAGCAATTCGAGCTGCAGCGCGAGCATGGCGAGATGCAGCAGGTGCGCACCGCCACGCTCGAAAGCCTGGCCGAGGCGGTGGCGGTGTTCAGCAAGGGGCGGCTGCAGCTGTGGAACCGCAAGTTCCGCCAGGTCTGGGGGTTCGAGGATAGCTTCCTGGACGGGCATCCGCAGATCCCGAACCTGGTCAAGGCGGTGGGGCCGAAGCTCGCCAATCCCAACCGAGCCGAAGTGCTGGGCGACCTGATCCGGATCGCGGCGAAGGATCGGCAGCAGCGAGGGTCTAGCATCGCGTTCGCCGACGGCCGGCATTTCGACGTGTCGGCGGTCCCGCTGCCCGACGGCAACGCGCTGGTGACGATGCTGGATACGACCGATCACCACCGCGCCGAGAGTGCGCTGCGCGACCGCAATGTGGCGCTGGAGGCGGCGGACCGGGTTAAGACGGCGTTCGTCGCCAATATGAGCTATGAGCTTCGCACGCCGCTGACTTCCATCAAGGGGTTCGGCGAGATGCTGCACGGCGGCTTCGCGGGCAAGCTGACCAAGAGCGCGAAGGAATATACCGAGGCGATCCTGACCTCGGTCGACCGGCTCGGCAACCTCATCGACGACGTGCTCGACCTCACGCAGAGCGAAGGCGCGCCGCTGGAGCGGGTCAGCGTCGATCTGGAGCACGCCGCCAACAGCGCCGCCGAGGCGATCGCGCCGCTGGCCAAGGACAAACGGATCGAGCTGGTGGTGGAAGATGCCGGCAGCGCGGGAAGCGTGACGGGCGATCGCCGACGCCTGCGCCAGGCAATCGAGCATCTGCTTCGCCATGCGGTTGCCGGGACGCCGGAGGAGGGACGGGTGCTGCTGCACCTCGATGGCAACAGCGAGGTGGCGCGGATCATCGTATCGGACAACAGCGCGGGGATGAGCAGGCAGGCGGTGGCGAATGCGTTCGACCGCTTTGCCCAGCACGGCATCTCCGGCAGCGGCGAGCGTGCGCTTGGCTTGGGGCTCCCGCTGGCCAAGCAGTTCGTGGAGGCACATGGCGGGCGGATCCAGCTGATCTCCGAACCTGGCCAGGGCACCTTGGTCACCGTGGAACTGCCGCGATGATCGAACTGCGTTCGTTGGAGGAGTCGCTGGCGCTGGGCGCGCGGCTGGCGAGCCTGGTTCGGGCGGGAGACGTGATCGCGCTCTCCGGTCCACTGGGAGCTGGCAAGACGAGCATTGCCCGGGGGCTGTTAGCCGCGCTGGGTCTTGAGGCGGAAGCGCCGTCGCCCAGCTTCGCGATCGTCCAGCCCTATGAGCCGCCCGAAGTCAGGCTGCCGGTGCTGCATGTCGATTTGTATCGGATCGAGCATCCCAATGAGGCGGAGGAGCTGGGGCTGGAGGACGCGCGGTACGATTCGCTGCTGATCGTGGAATGGCCCGAGCGGCTGGGTTCGGAATATTGGGCCGATGCGCTGTGGCTGAGCGTGGAGCCGCAGCCGGATGGCGCGCGGCGCTTGACAGTGCGGGTGCCGGCGGCATGGGAGGACCGATGGCCCCTGACATGAACCCGCCCGCCGGCGTGCCCGATTTCCTGACCGCCGCCGGATGGGATGGCGCGGAGGTCCGGCCGCTTGCCGGCGACGCGTCGTTCCGCCGCTATTTCCGCGTGGTCGAGCATGACCGCAGCGCGATCCTGATGGACGCGCCGCCGCCGCAGGAGGATCCGCGGCCGTTCATCGCCATCGCCGAGTGGCTGACGGGGCGGGGCTTCGCGGCGCCGGCGATCCTGCACAAGGATCTGGCGCAGGGCCTGGTGCTGATCGAGGACTTTGGCGACGCGCGGCTGAAGGAGACCGTGGAGGCGGCGCCCGAGAGCGAGCTGCGGTTGTACGAGGCGGCGGTCGATCTGCTGGTACGGTTGGGCGAGGAGGATGCCGCCGACGTGCCGCCCTATGACATGGCGGTGTACCAGCGCGAGGCGGCGCTGCTGACCGAGTGGTATTGCCCGGCGGTGGGGCTCGAGGTGGACGTCCAGGGCTATGCGGATGCGTGGCGGACTATCTTGTTGAGCCTGACGACAGACTCTCGCGCCGTCACTGTGTTACGTGACTACCACGCTGAGAACATCATGCTGATCGGGGGAAGCGAGAGCCTGGGGCTGCTCGACTTCCAGGATGCGCTGGCGGGGCACCCGGCCTACGACCTGGTGTCGCTGCTCCAGGATGCGCGGCGCGACGTGCCGGCAAGCCTGGAGACGGCGATGCTCGACCGGTACAAGCGGACCACAGGGGCGGGCGACGCATTCGACGTGGCCTATCACGTGCTCGGCGCGCAGCGGAATGCGAAGATCGTCGGCATCTTCACTCGGCTTTGGCAGCGCGACGGCAAGCCGCGTTATGCCGGACTGTGCCCGCGCGTGTGGGGCTATCTGGAGCGCGACCTGAGGCACCCGGCGCTGAAGCCGATGGCCGACTGGTTCGACGCCAACATCCCGCGCGAACTGCGCGGCGACCCGCTGGCGATCGCCGGCGCATGACCCAAGGCACAACGCTGTCGCTTCGGCCGCAGCCCGAGGCGGTGGTGCCCGAGACCGCGATGGTGATGGCGGCGGGCCTGGGCAAGCGGATGCGTCCGCTGACCGCGACGCGTCCCAAGCCGCTGGTAGAAGTCGCCGGCAAGCCGTTGATCGACCACGTGTTCGACCGTTTGCGAACCGCCGGCGTGAAGCGGGCGGTGGTGAACGTCCACTATCTGGCCGACCAGATGGAGGCGCATCTGCGCGCGCGCGTGAAGGACATAGACGTCCTGATTTCCGACGAGCGCGCGCAGCTGCTGGAGACCGGCGGGGGCCTGGTCAAGGCGCGCGAAATGCTGGGCGACAAGCCGTTCCTGTGCGTCAACAGCGACAATCTGTGGGTCGACGGGCCGACCGACGCGATCCGCAGCCTGGCGGCGCAGTGGGACGACGCCCGCATGGATGCGCTGCTGCTGGTGGTGCCGCTGGCCCGCGCGCACAATCATCCCGGCAGCGGCGACTTCCGCCTCGACGCGTTCGGGCGCATCGTCGAGCGGCGTGAGCCGGGTCGGATGGCGCCGTTCGTCTTTACCGGCGTGCAGATCCTGTCGCCCCGGGTGCTGCGCGATTGGCCGGAAGGGCCGTTCTCGACCAACCTGTTCTGGAACCGGGCGATGGAAGCGGAGCGGCTTTGGGCCGTGGTGCACCAGGGCCTGTGGTTCGATGTCGGCTCGCCACCGGCGATCGCCGCGACCGAGGCAGTGCTCGCCGAGATGTGAGCTTGCTTTCTTGCCGCCAAGCGGGGAGGAACAAAGCAAGTATGCCGAGCAAGCTGCATCTCTACACCATTCCGCCGCATCGCGCCTTTGCCGATGCGCTGGCAAAGGGGCTGATCCGGCGCTTCGGCGGCGATCCGATGCGGCTGGCGCGCGGCACGGTGCTGCTGCCGAACAACCGTGCGAAACGGTCGATCCAGGATGCGTTCGTACGCGCCAGCGAAGGCGGGCTGCTGCTGCCGCGACTGGTGGCGGTGGGCGATCCGGAATTGGACGAAGCGGCGTTCGACAGCGCCGAGCTGGCGCCGATCGCCCCGGCGGTGGATCCGCTGCAGCGGCGGATGATCCTGGCGCGGCTGATCCAGGAGAGCGGGTCTCCGGTGGACGCGGCGGAAGCGGTGCGGCTGGCGGGCGAACTGGCGACGACGCTGGACCAGTTGCTGATCGAGGAAGTGCCGCCGCGCGCGCTGAAGGAACTGGAGCTGGGGCCCGAGCTGTCGGCGCATTGGGAAAGATCGCTGGCGCTGTTCGAGATCCTGCTGGCGCGCTGGCCGCAGGAACTGGAGAAGCTGGGGCGGATCGATCTGGCCGAACGGCGACGGCTGTTGCTGGAGCGGGTGGCGAAGACATGGCGCGAGCGCCCGCCGGAACAGGGTTTCGTCTGCGCCGCGGGCATCGCCACCTCCGCGCCCGCGATCGCCCGACTGCTGCGCGTGGTCGCCGAGATGCCGCAGGGCATGGTGGTGTTACCCGGCCTGGCGACGGGGATCAGTGACGCCGAGTGGGAGTCGCTGGGGCCGCATGCCCCCGATCCGGTGACCGGCAAGCGGCGGCGCAGCATCGAGACTCACCCGCAATTCCAGCTGAAGCTGTTGCTCGACCGCATGGGCGTACACCGTAGCGAGTTCGACCCGTGGCGCGCCACCAGCGAACTTGACGCACCGCCCGCGCGCAGCAAGGCGATCGCATCGGCGATGGCGCCGCCTGAGCTGACGCATGGCTGGACCGCGCTGCCGGTGGCCGAGCGGCGGCTGGAGGGGGTGCGGGCGCTTGAAGTGGCGACCCCCGCCGAAGAGGCGCAGGCGATCGCCATCGCGCTGCGCGAGGTGCTGGAGACGCCTGGTCGGACCGCGGCCCTGGTCACGCCGGACCGCGCGCTGGCGCGGCGGGTGGCGGCGCATTGCGTCCGCTGGGGATTGGAGATCGACGATTCGGCCGGGCAGCCGCTGTCGATCCTGCCGCCGGGCACGCTGTTGCTGGCGCTGGCCGATGCGGCTTCGCAGGGTTTTGCCCCGCTGCCGCTGCTCACCCTGCTCAAGCATCCGCTGGTGGGCCACCCGCAGCGGCTGGAATGGCTGGAAGGCGCGCGCGCGCTGGATCGCGCGCTGCGCGGACCTCGGCCGGCCACGGGGCTGGACGGCATCGACCGGCACCTGGCCGAGCAGACCGGGCGCGATGGGCCACTGCGCCGGCGTGCGCAGCTATGGTGGACGCAGGCGCAGCCGCCGCTCCGCGCGCTGGAGGTGGCGTTCGGGCGCGGGCCGCAGCCGCTGAGGCTGATGATCGCGGCACTGCGCGAGGCGGCACAGGTGCTGGGCGGCGATGCGGTGTGGAGTCGCGGGGAGGGCCGTGCGGCCGCCGACTTGCTCGACCAGCTGGAGCGCGAGGCGGTGCATGGCCCGGCGATGGCCGAGCCCGAGGCGATGGCGCCGATGCTGCGGACGTTGATGGACGAGCAGGCGGTGCGGCCGCCGCAGGGCGGACACCCGCGATTGTCGATCCTGGGCCTGATCGAAGCGCGGTTGCAGACCGCCGACCTGATGATCCTGGGCGGGCTGAACGAAGGCGTCTGGCCGGGCCTGCCCGCGCCCGATCCGTGGCTGGCGCCGCGGGTGCGCAGTGAACTAGGGCTGCCCGGACTGGAGCGGCGGATCGGCCTTTCGGCGCATGATCTGGCGGGTGCGCTGGGCGCGCCGCAGGTGTTGCTGACGCGGGCGCGCCGCGACGCGAGCGCGCCGACGATCGCCTCGCGCTTCTGGCTGCGGCTGGAAGCCTTGTCGGGCGGGCTGGTGCGGGCGCGCGAGCTGGAGCAGTGGATCGCCGCGATCGACGATCCGAGAGCGTTCGATCCCGCCGAGCGGCCCGGCCCCACACCGGCGGTGGCGCTGCGGCCCAAGGCGATCTCGGTGACCGAAGTCGACCGGTTGAAGGCGGATCCTTATGCGTTCTACGCGCGCCGGATGCTGCGGTTGATGCCGCTGGACCCGGTCGACGCCGACTTCAGCGCCGCATGGCGGGGTACAGCCGTACATGAAGTCCTTCAACGCTGGTTCGAAGAGGACGATTGTGCGCCCGAAAGGCTGCTCCCGCGCGCTGACGCGATGTTCGAGGACGAAAGAACGCACCCTGTAATACGCGCGCTTTGGAAGCCCAGGCTTAGAGAAGCTATCAAGTGGATCGCCGCCGAGCTGGTGAGCAGCGCCGCGGCCGGGCGGAAAGTGATCGCAGTGGAGCGGCGCGGCGTGATTGCCTTCGACGGGGTTGAGCTGAGCGGCACCTTCGACCGAGTCGACCGTCTGGAGGGCGGCGGGCTGGCGATCGTCGACTACAAGACTGGCAAGCCGCCCTCGCTGGCGGCGGTGCGCGAGGGGTTCAGCCTGCAGCTGGGGCTGTTGGGGCTGATCGCCGAGCGTGGTGGGTTCGACGACGTAACGGGCCGCGCGCGGGCGTTCGAATATTGGTCGCTGTCGCGCAACCGCTTCGGCGGGTTCGGCTATGTCGAGAGCCCGTGCGATCCCAAGCGCCGCGATCACCTGCCCGCCGACGACTTCATCGACAAGGCGGTGGAGCAGTTCGAAGGCGCGGCGCGGACCTGGCTGACCGGCGATGCGCCGTTCACCGCCAAGCTCCATCCGGATTATGCGCCCTATGCCGAGTATGACCAGCTGATGCGCCGGGATGAATGGTATGGGCGTGATTGAGGTGGGCGAAACCGTTCGATTTTTCTGTTCCCAGGCGAAGGCCGGGGAACAGGGTGTGGGGGAAATCGCCTGTGTCTGAGGTTCGCCCGCTCCACCGGCTGAAGGGCAATCAGCGGCTCGCCAGCGATCCGTCGCGGCACATCTGGCTGTCGGCATCGGCGGGCACGGGGAAGACCCAGGTGCTGGCGGCGCGGGTGTGGCGGCTGTTGCTGGCCGGCGTCGATCCGAGCGCGATCCTGTGCCTGACCTTTACCAAGGCGGGCGCTGCGGAGATGTCGGAGCGGATCACCAGCAGGCTGGCGCGGTGGGTGCGGGCGAGCGAGGCGGAGCTGAGCGCCGATCTGGAGGCGCTGGGCGAGAGCATCGCCCCTGAGGGGCGCATGCGGGCGAGGACGCTGTTCGCCAAGGTGCTCGATGCGCCCGGTGGCGGCATCCGCATCCAGACGATCCACAGCTTCTGCCAGTCCCTGTTGTCGGCGTTTCCGCTGGAGGCGGGGTTGGTACCGGGCTTCCGCCCGCTCGATCAGCGCGAGGAAGCGGTGCTGGCGCGCGAAAGCCTGGCCGAGATGCTGGTGGATGCCGAGCGCGAAGGGCGGCGCGGGCTGACCGAGGCAGTGGGCGCGCTGAGCCTGAGGCTGGGCGAGGGCAAGGCCGAGGCGTTCCTGAAGGCGTGCGCGCATTCGGCCGAGGCGCTGGAGGCGCTGCCGGTCGGCATCCAGCCGTTCCTGCGCCGGTCGCTGGGGCTGCCCCAGGGCGACATCGCCGAGGAACTGGAGCGGTGCTGCGGCGACGACGCGTTCGATTGCGTGAGCCTGCGCGAAGTGGCGGCGATGAACGCGGGTTGGGCGACGGGCAAGGGGCTGGAGCGCGCCGACGCGATCGCCAAGTGGCTGGGCGGATCGGCCAGCGAGCGGATGGCCGGACTATCGGCCCTGCACCTGGTGTGGGCGACGGCCAAGGGCGAGCCGCGCTCGTTCGGCAAGGGGCAGGCGCCGCAGGATGCGGGCTATGCCGATGCGGCGATGCGGCTGCACGGGCGGTGCGGCGAATTGCTGGCGATGAAGGTGCAGGCCGACTTCGCCGATCTGCTGGCCAAGGGGCTGGAGGCGGGGCGGGACTATGCGCGGGCCTATGCCAAGGCCAAGCGGCGGGTGGGCGCGGTCGACTTCAACGATCTGATTCGGCGGACGGTGGAACTGCTGGGGCAGCCCGGAATGGGCGAGTGGGTGCGCTTCAAGCTCGACCAAGTGACCGAGCACGTGCTGATCGACGAGGCACAGGACACCAATCCCCAGCAATGGAACATCGTCAGCGCCGTGGCCGACGAGTTCTTTGCCGGCGAGGGCGCACGCGGCGACCGAGCGCGGACGCTGTTCACGGTGGGGGATTACAAGCAGGCGATCTTCGGCTTTCAGGGGACCGACCCGATCTTTTTCCGCGCGGCGTTCGAGCGGTTTCGCCAGCTGGCCGAAGTCGTGCCGGATGCCGGGTTCGACGCCGAACCCCGGAGCGTGGAGGAGCTGTCGCTGACGCACAGCTTTCGGACCACCAAGCCGGTGCTGGAGTTCGTCGATGCGGCGCTGGAGGCGCTGCCGGACCCGGGCATGGGGCCGATGAGCGCACTGGAGCCGCACGCCAGCGAAGTGCCGGGACCCGGCACGGTGACGCTGTGGCCCGCGACGGTGGAAGGGGGCAGCGAGGCCGAGGAAGAGGAGTGGGTGAGCGACGCCACCCGCAAGCTCGCCGGGGACATCGCGCGCCAGATCAAGCGCTGGGTCGGCACGCTGGAGCTGGAAAGCAAGGGACGGACGCTGCGGCCCGAGGATGTGATGATCCTGGTCAAGCGGCGCGGCGAGCTTGCGGCGCTGATCGTCGCGCGGCTCTATGCCGAGGGCGTGCCGGTGGCGGGAGTCGACCGGCTGCGGCTGAACGCGCCGCTGGCGGTGCAGGACCTGCTCGCGGCGGTGCGCTTCGCGTTGCAGCCCGAGGACGATTTGTCGCTTGCCTCGCTGCTGGTGTCGCCGCTGATCGGGTGGAGCCAGGACGAACTGATGGCGGCGGCGCTGCGCGAGGGCGGGGGCCTGTGGCGGCATCTGCGGGCGACGCAGAGCGAGGAACGGCTGGCCCCGCTCTATGCGCTGCTGGCGCGGGCGGACATCGCCACGCCGTACCGGTTCCTGGAGGAGATATTGTCCGGGCCGCTGCAGGGGCGGCGCAAGCTGCTGCTGCGGCTGGGCGAGGAAGCGCGCGATCCGGTCGAGGAATTGCTGAACGCCGCGCTCAATTTCGAGAAGCTGGCGACGCCGTCGCTGCAGCGCTTCCTCGACTGGTTCGATCGCGGCGATGTCGAGATCGTGCGCGACGCGGCGCAGCCCCAGGGGGCGGTACGCGTGATGACCGCGCACGGTGCCAAGGGTCTGCAGGCGCCGCTGGTGATCCTGGCCGACGCGACGGTGGACCCGACGCGGAGCCCGCGCGACTTGCTGCTGTGGGCGCCGGAGGAGCATGACGGGCCGAAATTCCCGATCTTCCGGCCACGCTCGGCGGAGCAGGCCGGAGCGCTGGGGAAGGCAGTTGCGGCAGAGGCGGAGCGCGAGCTTCAGGAGCATTGGCGGCTGTTCTACGTCGCGGCGACGCGGGCGGAGGAGCGGCTGGTGATTGCCGGCGCGTTGGGTCCGATGGCCAAGGGCGTGCCGCCTCAGGCGAGCTGGTACGGCGCATGCGCGCGGGCGTTCGACGCTCTGGGGGTGCCGGAAGGCGAGGGCGTGCGCGAGTTTCGCGGGCTGAGCGCGGCGAAGCCGGTTGCAGCGGGTAAGGCGATCGTCGAGGCCGAGGCCGCCGCGGCACTGCTGCCGGCCTGGATCGCGCACGGGGCGCCGAAGGAAGCGCGGCCCCCCCGCCCGCTGGCGCCTTCGTCGCTCGGCGAGGATCTGGTCACCGATCCGCCGCCCAATCCGGCGATGCGGACGGCGGCGGAGCGGGGACGGTTGCTGCATGCGCTGTTCGAGCGGCTGCCGGGAGTGGCGCCACCCGAGCGCGCGGCCGCGGCGGAGCGCTGGCTGGCGGGTGCGGGCGGGGTAGTCGACCCGGCGGCCCGCGCGGCGCTGGTCGCGGATGCGCTGGCGGTGACTGAAGATCCGCGCTTCGCTGCGCTGTTCGGCCGGGATGCGCTGGCCGAGGCGCCGATCGCGGCGGTGGTCGAGGGGCTGGTGGTGTCGGGGACCGTCGACCGGCTGGTCGTGTCGCCGGATCGCGTGCGGGTCGTGGATTTCAAGACCGGGCGCCGCGCGCCGCGCTCGGTGGCGGACATTCCGGCCTATCACCTGCGGCAGATGTCGGCCTATGCCGCAGCGTTGCGAGTGATCTTTCCGGGGCGGACAGTGGAGGCGGCGTTGCTCTACACGGCAGGGCCGGTGCTGCATGTCCTGCCCGATGCAGTGCTGGCTGCGCACAAGCCCGGCTTCGCGGATACGGAGCAAAGCTTGGCCTCGCGCGCTTGAGCCGGCGGCGGCGCGAACATAGATAAGCGCTCAAGACAATCAGGAGACCATTACCATGGCTACGCAGCCCACCACCGACGCCAGCTTCGAAGCCGATGTGCTCCAGGCCGACAAGCCCGTGCTCGTCGACTTCTGGGCCGAGTGGTGCGGGCCGTGCCGCATGATCGCCCCGGCGCTGGAGGAACTGGCGTCCGAGCTGGGCGAGAAGGTCACCATCGTGAAGCTCGACATCGACGAAAATCCCGATGCCCCGACCAAGTACGGCGTGCGCGGCATCCCGACGATGATCCTGTTCAAGAACGGCCAGCCGGCGGCGACTCAGGTCGGCGCAATGCCCAAGAACGGCATCAAGCAGTGGATCGAACGCGAGCTCTGATCCGACGGAGCGGCAGGTCCTTGGGGCCTGCCGCTTTACTCCGTCTCGCCTGCCTGCGGGCGGAACCCGTCATTGCGGGGTAGGTCGTCGCCGGCCTCGGCCCAGGGCTGTCGCGCCGCGTAGAAGATGTGGAAGTCGGGCGTGACCTGCGCCGGATCGTCCAGGCTGGTTGCCGTAACGCCAACCTCATCGGCCTGGAAGGCAACGTGGATGGTGAGCGGGGTGCCGCAGCGAGTGCAGAAGCTGCGCTCGCTAGACGGGGTGGTCTTCACCCTGCCGATCGCATCGCCGCCTTGCTCCACGACATAGTCGGCGAGCGGCACGGTGGTGAACACCAACGCCGGCGCGCCCGAGATCTTCTGGCAGATCCGGCAGTGGCACCAGCCGGTGTCGTAGGGCGTGCTCGTCAGCCGATAGCGGACCGCGCCGCAGAAGCATCCACCCTTCACGCGCGCTCTCCTCGGCTCAGCTCAGCGGAATCATCACCTGACTGGCATATCCAGGCCGCTCCCGCAGCCTGGCGTACCAGGTTTCGACATACTCCAGGCGCGGCCGATCGATCGGCAGCGTGAACCAGGTATGGGCGTATACGCCCATCGGAATGTCGCCGATGCCGAACGCAGTGCCCGATAGCCACGGCGTCTCGGCGAGGTAGCGGTCGAGGATCGCCATCTGCCTGGCGCAGGCTTCCGCCGAGCGCAGTATGGCGGCCTCGTCACGCGCTTCAGCCCCCCTGCGGACCAGGTTCAGAAAGGCGCCACGCTGCGCGTTGGCATAGCCGAATTGCCAGTCCATCCAGCGGTCGGCGAGGGCGCGCTGCACTGGATCGGCGGGCCAGAAGCGATCGCCGCCATGGCGTGCGGCGAGATAGCGCAGGATCGCGTTTGACTCCCAAAGCACCACTTCACCGTCCTCGATGGTCGGGATCAGCGCGTTGGGGTTCTTGGCGAGATAGTCCGCGTCCATGCCGAACTGTCCGCCGACATCGTGGCGGACATGGGCGATGCCCAATTCTTCGGCGAGCCAGGCGACCTTCTTCACATTATGCGAGTTGAGGCGGCCCCAGATGGTCAGCATCCTCAGCTCCGATAATCGGCGTTGATCGAGATGTAGCCATGGGTGAGATCGCAGGTCCACACGGTCGCGCGGCCCTCGCCCAGGCCAAGGTCGACGCCGATCTCGATCTCCTTGCCCTGCAGGTGCGCGGCGACCGGCGCTTCGTCATAGCCCTCGACTGCCAGCCCGTCGCGGGCCACCTGGGTAGTGCCGAAGCGGATGGCGAGCTTGTCGCGCTCGGCGGGCTCGCCGGCCTTGCCGACCGCCATGACGACGCGGCCCCAATTGGCGTCCTCGCCGGCGATGGCGGTCTTCACCAGCGGCGAGTTGGCGATCGACAGTGCAACGCGATGCGCGCTGCGGTCGCTATCGGCGCCCTCGACATCGATCTGGATGAGCTTGGTCGCGCCTTCGCCATCACGGACGACGAGCAATGCGAGCTGATGGCAGAGATCCGCGAGCGCAGCGCGGAAGGCGTCGGCGCTGGCATCGTCTTCGCTGGTCAGCGGCGCGTTGCCCGCCTTGCCCGTTGCAAAGGCAAGCACGGTGTCGCTGGTCGACGTGTCGCCATCGACGGTGATGCACGAGAAGCTGCGAGTGTTGGCGTCGGCGAGCGCGCGCTGGAGGAAGACCGGATCAACCGCGGCGTCGGTGAAGACGAAACCGAGCATCGTCGCCATGTCGGGGGCGATCATGCCCGATCCCTTGATGATGCCGACCAGGTTGACGGTGCGGCCATCGACCACGGCGCTGGTGACCGCCGCCTTGGCGAAGGTGTCGGTGGTCATGATCGTCTCGGCGGCGGCTTCCCAGCTGGCAGGCTCGGCGATGAAGGCGGCGTCGAGCCCGGCTTCCGCCTTGTCGATCGGCAGGGGTACGCCGATCACGCCGGTGGAGGAGACGAAGATGTCCGAGGGCGCGCAGCCGAGATGCGAGGCGGCGCGGGCGGCGATCGCCTCAACGGCGGCACGCCCCCGGCTGCCGGTAAAGGCGTTCGAGTTGCCGGCGTTGACGACCAGCGCGCGGGCGCGGCCGAGCACCAGTGCCTTGCGGCACCATTCCACTTCGGGAGAAGGGCATTTGCTGTTGGTCAGCACGCCGGCAACGCTGGTGCCCTCGTCCAGCGTTACGAAGGTAAGATCGCAGCGGTCCCAATTCTTGTAGCGCGCGCGGGCGACGTGCGGCGTCACGCCGGCGATCGCGGGCAGGGCGGGGAAGGGCAGTGCGAGGGGGGAGATTTCCATGCGGCGTGGCCTAGCGAAGTTGGCGGGCGGCATAAAGCGGATTGGAGAGCCCGCTCGGCTTCTCTGTGAGGTGGCACGCGGCGGGAAGTGGACCAGCGCAGTGCGGATACACGCGGTCAGCATGCGATTCGCAGGTGGCGCAAGCGGCCCGGGCCAGTGCAGCTTTCCTGACACATGAAGCTGCCATTGGGTGCGGACACTCAAGCGCGAGGCGAGCTAGATGATCCGCAAGACCCTGCGATCCGGTTTGATCGTGCTCGTCCTGATGCTGTCGAGCCTGTCGGTGGATGCTGCTCCTGAACGGTTTAACGGAGCGATCGAGAATGCGCGGTTGCAAGGCGTGCTCCAGCTCGAGGGTGACCTGTTCCACGTCCAGGGTCTCGAACTCGACGAGCGTCGGATCTGGGTGACGTCGGTCGATCAGGCGCACCGCAAGGGCTATATCCATGAGTTCGACCGCCGAACCGGCAAGCTGTTGCGGCGATTGGATCTGACCGACGGGGCGCGGTATCATCCCGGCGGTATATCGATGTCGCGTGGATCGATCTGGGTTCCGGTGGCGGAATTGCGGCCGAACAGTTCGGCGGTACTTGTCGAGATCGACGCGGACAGCCTGCAAATACGGCGAAAGATCCGCGTTTCGGACCATTTGGGCTGTGTGGCTGCGTCCGACACCGTGCTTGTGGCGGGCAACTGGAACAGCGCGTTGCTCTACGTTATCGACTTGAACAACAACGCGCGGGTTCGGACCGTGCCGAACACTTCGATGACCAGCTATCAGGACATGAAGTTCAGCGGCGGGCAGCTCGTGGCGGCTGGGTCGCAAAGCTTGTGGAGCGGGACGGTCGACTGGATCGAGTGGCCGTCGATGAAACGGACGCGTAGCCTGCGCGCAGGCGCGGTCGGGTCCGTCAGGCCTATAGGACGCGGCGGGCCTTATACGGGCGAAGGCATGGCGATCAAGGGCCGCGACTTGTACGTCGTGCCGGAGGATGGCCCCAGCCGCTTGTTTCATTTCCGGCTCGACGCCTGAGCGAACACCGCGATCTTCACTGGTCGTCGCGGGAAATGCACGCTTTGGGTTGGACGAACCGGCGGGGGCGCACTATGTCCCGGGCTTCCGCTTGGAAGAGAGCCGACTTGGAACTGCTGCTTCTCCTGACTGCGTTGTTCGCCAGCCTGACCGGGATCGGTTCGGGCGAGGCGCGGGCGCGCCAGGTGCAGGACGTGGCGGTGGTGCAGGCGAGCAAGGTCGCGCAGGCCGTCGCGCAGCACGCCGAGGCGGCGCGGCCGATTGCGGGCATCGCGCAGGCGGTCACGCAGCGGGACCAGCGTTGGTTCGTGTCGCCGGCCCCGGCGCCGGTGTCCGCCAGCCTGCGCTTCGAGCGCCGGCTCGAATAGCGCTTCCGCGGTTCCGCAAGGGAGCCGCGCACCTCTTTCCTACAGCTTTCATCGACCGCAGGCCGCGTGCCGCGCTCGCACGACCCACATTCAGATCACAGGAACTTCCCATGCTCGGCGGATTGGCCAAGACCCTTTTCGGCTCCTCGAACGACCGATACGTCAAGTCGCTCGGCGCCATCGTCAACAAGATCAACGCGTTCGAGCCGGCGCTGCAGGCGATGGACGACGCGACGCTCGCGCACCAGACGGTGCTGTTCCGCGAGCGGCTGGCCAACGGCGAGAAGCTCGACAGCCTGCTGCCCGAGGCTTTCGCCACCGTACGCGAAGCCTCGGTCCGCGTGATGGGCATGCGCCATTTCGACGTGCAGATGATCGGTGGTATCGTACTCCACCGCGGCGAGATCGCCGAGATGCGCACCGGCGAGGGCAAGACGCTGGTGGCGACGCTCGCGACCTATCTCAACGCTCTGCCGGGCGACGGCGTGCACGTCATCACCGTCAACGACTACCTCGCCAAGCGCGACGCCGAGTGGATGGCGCAGATCTATGGCTTCCTGGGCCTCAAGACCGGGGTGATCATCCCCGACCTGAGCGATCAGCAGCGGCGCGACGCGTACGCGTCGGACATCACCTATGGTACGAACAACGAGTTCGGCTTCGACTATCTGCGCGACAACATGAAGTATGACCGCGCGTCGATGGTGCAGCGGCCCTTCGCAATGGCGATCGTCGACGAAGTGGACTCGGTGCTGATCGACGAGGCGCGGACGCCGCTGATCATTTCGGGCCCGACCGACGACAAGTCCGAGCTGTACATGGGCGTGGACGCGGTGGTGAAGCAGTTCCGCCCCGAGGATTACGAGAAGGACGAGAAGCAGCGCACCGTCATCCTGACCGAAGATGGCACCGAAAAGGCCGAGCGCATGCTCGAAGCCGCGGGGCTGCTCCAGGGCGCGAACCTGTATGATTTCGAGAACACCCAGGTGGTGCATCACTTGAACCAGGCGTTGCGCGCCAATGTGCTGTTCAAGCGCGACATCGACTACATCGTCCGCGACGAGAAGGTCGTGATCATCGACGAGTTCACCGGCCGCATGATGAATGGCCGGCGCTGGTCCGAGGGCCTGCACCAGGCCGTCGAGGCCAAGGAAGGCGTGACGATCGAGCCGGAAAACCAGACTCTGGCCAGCATCACCTTCCAGAACTATTTCCGCATGTACCCCAAGCTTTCGGGCATGACCGGCACGGCCGCGACCGAGGCGCCGGAGTTCTTCGACATCTACAAGATGAACGTCGTCACGATCCCGACCAACCTGCCGGTCAAGCGGGTCGACGAGGAAGACGAGTTCTACAAGACGACCGAAGAGAAGTTCGCGGCGATCGCCAAGAAGATCAAGATCCACTCGGCCAAGGGCCAGCCGGTGCTGGTCGGCACGGTGTCGATCGAAAAGTCGGAGCTGCTTAGCGAGTTCCTGAAGAAAGAAGGCGTCGAGCATTCGGTGCTCAATGCGCGGCACCATGAGCTGGAGGCGGGCATCGTCGCGCAGGCCGGGCGGCTGGGCGCGGTGACGATCGCCACCAACATGGCGGGCCGCGGCACCGACATCCAGCTGGGCGGCAATCTGGAGTTCCGCATCGAGGACGAGCTGGGCGACATGCCGCAAGGTCCGGAGCGGGACGCGCGGGTCGACGAGATCCGGCGCGAGATCGCGGCCGAGAAGGAGCGGGTGCGCGAAGCCGGCGGCCTGTTCGTGCTCGGCACCGAGCGGCACGAGAGCCGGCGCATCGACAACCAGCTGCGCGGCCGTTCGGGCCGTCAGGGCGATCCCGGACTCAGCCGCTTCTATCTGAGCCTGGACGACGATCTGCTGCGTATCTTCGGGTCGAACACGCTGTTCTCCAAGATGATGCGCAACAACATCGACGACGGTGAGGCGATCGGCAGCAAGTGGCTGACCAAGGCAATCGAGACCGCGCAGAAGAAGGTCGAGGCGCGCAACTACGACATCCGCAAGCAAGTCGTCGAATATGACGACGTGATGAACGACCAGCGCAAGGTCATCTATGAGCAGCGCGCCGACATCATGGACGCCGACACGATCGGCGACGTGGTCGAGGACATGCGCCGCGAGACGGTAAACGGCTTGGTCGGCGAGGCATGCCCGCCCAACAGCTATCCCGAGCAGTGGGACGTGGCCGGGCTGACCGAGAAGGCGAACGCGACGCTGGGGATCGAGGTGCCGCTTGCCGAGTGGGTCGCGGCAGAGGAAGCGATCGAGCCGGAGACGGTGGAAGAGCGCGTTCGCGAGATGGCCGACGCCCATGTCAACGCCAAGGCAGCGGATCTGGAGCCGGAAACCTGGGGCCAGATCGAGAAGTCGATCCTGCTCCAGAACCTGGATCATCACTGGAAGGAGCATCTGGCGACGCTCGATGCGCTGCGCCAGGTCGTCCATCTGCGCGCTTATGCCCAGAAGACGCCGCTCAACGAGTATAAGCACGAGGCGTTCGCGCTCTTCGAGCGGATGCTCACCAACATCCGCGAGGATGTGACGCGTACGCTGGCGCACGCGCAGTTCAGCATGGCACCGCCGCAGGACCTGCCGGAGCTGCCCGACTTCCTGACGACGCATATCGACCCGTTCACCGGCGAGGACGACAGCTATGACTATGATGCGGGCGCGCAGGGGCTGATCACCACCCGGCTGCCGCAGATGGGTATTCCGCAGCCATCGGGCGAGGGGCTGGGTACGGATCCGTCACGGTGGGACGGGCTGGTAAGCCGCAATGCGCCGTGCCCGTGCGGGTCGGGGCAGAAGTACAAGCACTGCCACGGCTCGGTGGCATAAGCGCCGAGGCTGTTTCTCGCTCGCGAACGCGGGCGGGGCGGCGGACAAGAAAAAACCCTCCCGGAGCCTGCTCCGGGAGGGTTTTTGTTTGCTTCGCCTGGATCAGCGGCCCTGTTGCGGCATCTGGATCGTCGGCCCGAGGCGGTTGAGCACCTCCCGTGCGTCGAAGGCGCGGACATTATCCGATGGCTTCGGACCACGGCCGGTCACGATCTCCGCCACGGCCTCGTACCGCTCGACCGTGCGGATATCGACGCTGCGGTCGAAGAAGGGGTCACCCCAGAAGGGGTCCCAGCTGCGCCACCCGAAGCGCGGGCGATAATAGCGCCACGATGGTCCCCAGCCGCCCCACGGGCTGCCGTAGAAGCCGCTGCCGAAGCCACCGCCGATGCCGGGGGTCGCGTAGGTCTGGGTTTTCTTCTCGGTGTCGCGGTCGGCGAGGAGGAAATAGTCGCCGCCATTCTGCACGGTGAGCTCGGCGGCACGGAAGAGCAGGTAGCGCTCCACCGTTTCGCGCGAGGTGAGGCTGTTGCCCGCGAAGCTGACGCGGAAGCGGTTACTCTCGATCTGCTGGTCCGAATAGCCCGTGGCAGACGAGCCGTTGCCCATTGCGGGCCGATACGGCGTTGCGGTCATGCACGAGGCGAGCGCAAGGCTGCCCGCCACGACGGCACCGAGACGCGCGAGGCGCCGGCGGCGAAGATTAGGATGCGGCATGGTTTCTCCGATCTAGATCTTATTGTTCTGGATGCTTGCTGGAGTAACGCGCAGTCGAAGAAAAATCTCCGTGTGCGAATGCGGTGAGCTGTGCACCTTTGTCGATTGACGGCGGCTGAACGAACCCCATTCAGGCAATCCTTTCAGGCACTTCCGCCGCATCCTGGTCCAGCGCCGCCTTGGGCGCGACGGCTTCCCAGGGAAACACGAACCAGTCCTTGGTCACGCTGCGATCGATCGTGAGATAGGCATAGTCGGTCCGCTGTTCGGATCGGGTATTGTCGAGAAGCACGGCGAAGCGAATGTTGTCGGCACGCCCGTCTTGGTCGGCCAGCAGGGCGCGGAGTTCGCCTATGGTGCGGCCGCTGTCGTTGATGTCCTCCACGAACAGCAGCCGGTCGCCATTGCGAGTGCGCTGGGCAAGCACCGCGACCAGCTCCTCGCCGAACTGGGCGATGCGCGTGGAATGGTCGATCGACACCATCGGCAGGGTCATGCGGTGCGACAGGTAGACCGCCGGGGCGAGCCCGCCGCGCCCGACGCCGACCAGCAGGCTGGGCGACCAGTCCGCTGCTGCCTCAGCAATGGCATGAACGCCGGCCACCAGAGCGTCGTGAGAGAAGTGATTGAACACAACGTCGCTCATGCATTCGCCTCCACGAACGCATCGAGCCGAGCGAGGTGGTGGGCGACGGCGTCGTCCGGCAGGAAGGAGCCAAGGAAGCTGTTGCGGGCAAGCGTCGCCAGCGCGCGGCGGTCAAGGCCACGCCCTCCGGCTACGGCGCGGTAATTGTCGGCGATATAGCCGCCGAAATATGCCGGATCGTCCGAGTTGATCGTGGCGCGGAGACCCAGTTCGAGCATCCGATCGATCGGGTGCGCATCGATCGAGGCGACATTGCAGAGCTTGACGTTGGACAGCGGACATACCGTAAGCGTCATGCTCGACCGGGCCAGTCTGGCGACCAGCTGCGGGTCTTCAAGGCTGCGGTTGCCGTGATCGAGCCGGTCGACCTTGAGCAGGTCGAGCGCTTCGTAGACATAGGCGGGAGGGCCCTCCTCACCGGCATGGGCGACGCGCTTAAGGCCCATCGCGGCAGCTGCGGCGAAGACGCGCTCGAACTTGGCGGGCGGATGCCCGACTTCCGACGAGTCGAGGCCGACGCCTTCGATGCGGTCGATCCAGGGCTGCGCCTGGCTGAGCGTCCGGAAAGCGTCCTCTTCGTCGAGGTGGCGTAGGAAACAGAGGATCAGCTTGGAGGTGAGGCCGTGCCTGGCCTCTGCCTCAGACATTCCCGCGAGCAGGCCGTTGGCGACAACACCGAACGGAACGCCGCGATGGGTGTGGGTCTGGGGATCGAAGAAGATTTCGGCGTGGACCACGCCGTCGGCGGCGACCCTGTCGAAATAGGCCAGCGCCAAGTCGCGGAAATCCTCTTCGGTGCGCAACACGTCGGCACCGGCATAATAGATGTCGAGGAAGTCCTGGAGGTTCGAGAACTGGTAGGCGTCGCGCACTTCCTCCACCGAGGCGAAGGGGATCTCCACATGATTGCGGCGGGCGAGCTCGAACATCAGTTCGGGTTCGAGACTCCCCTCGATATGCAGATGGAGCTCGGCCTTGGGCAGGCCGGTGATGAAGGCGTCGAGATCGGTCATCGTCCGAGCATCGCAGGGGGCGCTCAAAGTCGCAAGCGGGAGCGGTCCTGCGGGGCACGGCGTTGTGCAGCCATGCCGTCGAGCGTGATTCTAAGCTGGCGCTATGACGAGGCTGCGCAGCGGCTCGATATCGTCTTCGTCAGCGGGAAGCACTATAGCTACCATGCGGTCCCGCCGCCGATCGCCCGCGAGATGCAGGAGGCGCGTTCGAAAGGCCGCTATTTCAACCAGCGCATCCGCGACCATTTTAAGTTCACGGAACATTGACGCGGCGGGGGTCAGCGGCTCGCAGGATAGAGCCTACCACTCCGCTCAGAGCGACCCGGGTGTGTACGGGCTGAGGTTCACTGCCCCACCGCCGCACCGCTGCAGAGCTTGAAAGAAGTGGCTCCCCGGGCCTGATTCGAACAGGCGACCATTCGATTAACAGTCGAACGCTCTACCGCTGAGCTACCGGGGAAAACCGTCTTCTAGCGACCGAGGCCGCTGCGGGAGGCGCGCCTATAGCAGCGGGTTTTCGGATCGTGCAAGGGGGTTATGCGATGAATTGTTCCATGGTGATGCGGTCGTCGAGCGCATGCTCCGGATCGAAGAGCAGGGTTAGCTCGCGCATCTGGTCGATCTCCACCTGCACCTGCGCCACTTCACGCACTTCGCGCTGATCGGCTACGGCGGAAACCGGACGTTTGTCGGCTTCAAGAACGCGAATGCCGATGCGCGTCTTCTCCGGCAGGATCGCCCCGCGCCAGCGCCGCGGGCGAAAAGGACTGATCGGCGTCAGCGCGAGCAGCGCGGAGCCCAGCGGCAGGATCGGCCCCTGCGCGGAAAAATTGTATGCAGTGGACCCTGCCGGTGTGGCGACCAGGATGCCGTCACAGACCAGTTCGGGAAGAACGATGCGGTCGTTTATCGTCACTTCGAGTTTGGCGGTCTGGCGGGTCTCCCGGAGCAGGGAGACTTCGTTGATCGCAGGCAGGCGGCAATGCTCCCCGTTCACCGTGATCGCCGTCATGTTCAGCGACGAGACGCGAAACGGCTTGGCGCGGGCGAGCCGCTCCATCAGTCCTTCGAGCCGCCAGTCGTTCATCAGGAAGCCGACGGTCCCCAGGTTCATGCCGAATACCGGCACGATGCGGCGACGCTCAAGCATGGCATGGAGCGTCTGGAGCATGAAGCCGTCGCCACCAAGCGCGACCACCTGCTCGGCCTCTTCGACGGAAACCCAGTCATAGGCGTTCCGCAGCTCTTCCTCGGCGACTTGAGCAGGCGGAGTGGGCGATGCGACGAGGGCGAGGGGCATCATCCGCCAGTTACGCTCATGTGCCGCGAAACCGCAGGCGCGGCGCCGCGCTCGATGCGGAAATCATGCGCGGCGGGCTTGAGCCCCAAAGCCTCGGTAATCCGCACATCCACTTCGGCGAGGCCGCCGTCGCGGATCGCCGCTTTCAGATCGACGGAGTCGTCATGGCCGAGGCACATGTGGAGCTTGCCGTCGGTCGACAGCCGGACGCGGTTGCAGGTGGCGCAGAAATTGCCCGTGAGCGGCGAAATCAGGCCAAGCCGGGTGCCGGTGTCCTGAACCCGCCAGTAGCGGGCCGGGCCGCCGCTGCTGCGATCCTCGAACTGGAGGTCGAAGCGCGCGCGTAGGTCGTCGAGCACCTGCGTCAGCGGCAGGAAGCGGTCGGCGCGATCCTCGTCGATCTGGCCGAGCGGCATGGTCTCGATCAGCGTGAGGTCATGGCCCTGATCGACGCACCAGGCGAGCATCGGGGCGATCTCGTGCTCGTTCAGGCCCGTTAGCGCCACCATGTTGATCTTGACCGCGAGCCCCGCGGCCGAGGCGGCGCCAATGCCGTTCAGGACCTGTCCGACATCACCGTGGCGGGTGATGTGCCGGAAGGTTGCGGGGTCCCGACTGTCCATGCTCACGTTCAGCCGGCGTACGCCCGCAGCGAACAAGGCGTCGGCGTGTTGGTCCAGCCGGGTGCCGTTGGTGGTGAGCGTGAGCTCGTCCAGCCCCTGGCCGAGCGAGTGGCCCAGGCGCGCCACCAGCTCGAGCATGTCGCGGCGAACCAGCGGCTCGCCTCCGGTCAGGCGGATCTTGCGGACACCCCGAGAGATGAAGCGCTCGGCGATCAGGGCGATCTCCTCCAGGTCAAGCAATTGGGCGCGCGGGAGGAAGGTCATCTGCTCCGCCATGCAATAGCGGCAGCGCAGGTCGCAGCGGTCGGTAACCGAGATCCGGAGATAGGTGATCGCACGGCCATGCCGGTCCACCAGTTTTTCAGGGGTCTGGACGGGAGCGGCGGTGGCCATGTCGTTGGGGTAAGCACTTCGCATCGCGCAAACAACCCTTCGGATGGGCAAGGGGATGCGTTGCCGCTATCGAATGCCGAATGGAAGACAGTTTCACCGTTGCCGCGAACAATCCGGCGGACTCCGAAGTGCCGGTTTTCATCCTGTCGTTCCGGCAGCGGGACGAAGTCGCCGCTGCGGCGGCGAGCGGAGGATGGCGCGTGATCGCCGCCCGGCGTGCCGATGGATTGGACCAGCGGTTCCTGACGAGCGGCGCCGCCGTTGCGGTGCTGGATGCGCGCGGCGCGATGTCCGAAGGGCTTGCCGCCGCGAAGGCGCTGGGCCCGACGATCGAGGCACATGGTGCGGCGATGCTGATCCTGATCTCGCAAAGCGACACCGTGCACATGCGCCATTTCTACGATGCCGGCGCCACCCATTTCCTGAGCAGCCCGATGTCCTCGGCGGCGATGGCGCATTCGATCCGTTTCGCGTTTCGGCATGCCGAGCGACTGGCAGGCTGGGGGAAAGAAGGAAGCGGTGCGACCGAGCCGCTGGGTTGGCGATTTGATCCGGACATCGGTGCGCCGCAGCTCACCCCGGCGCTCGCCAACCTGCTGGGGTTGAGCGAGGCGCCCGGGATGCGGGCGATGTTGCGCCGGCTCGAGCCGGGGGACCGGCTGTTGCTGCGCGCGGCGCTGCGACGGGTAGGGCAGGTGGGCGGATCAACCGCCTTCGCGCACGACGTGCCCGGCGTAGGGCGGCTGGTGCAGCATCTTCAGCAGGACCGCGTGAGCGGACGGCTGGACGTGCTGGTCGAGGTGCTGGGGGTGGCGCCGGATGCTTCGTCGGCGGTGCGCGACGTGCTTACCGGCGCGCGCGACGGGCCGAGCGCGCGTCGGTGGATCGACCGGCGGGTGAGTGAGGGCGCGCCCGTGGCGATCGTTCTGGTTGCGCTAACCCGGTTCGACACAGTCAACACCGCTTACGGCCGTGAGGTCGGGGACGAACTGCTGCGGGCGGTGTTCAAGCGGATCAGTGAAGTCGCCCGGGAGGCACTGGGGAGTTCCGCCATCGTGGCGCGGATCGGTGGATCCGAGTTCCTGGTGGCCAGCGATGAGGTGGCCGGCGCAAGGCTGGAACAAGGGGTCGTCCGGCTCGAGGAGTCGCTGGGGCGGCCGTTCGTGGTGCGTGGGACGATCGCCCCCATCGGAGCGCGTCTCGTGACGGCGGTGAGCGATGTCGGGGATACGTCCGCCGCGATGCTGCGGCGTGCGAGCGAGGCGATGCTCGGCAAGGAAGTGAAGATGGAAGCCGGGGGCGTGCCGGTGGAGCAACTGGCCAACGAACTGCACCGGGCGCTGGAGCATGGCGAGATCGGCGTGCGCTATCAGCCACAGGTGGCGATCGCGTCGGGGCAGATCGTAGGGGTGGAAGCGCTGGCGCGGTGGAATCACCCCGACTTGGGCGAGATCGGGGCGGAGGCGCTGTTCGCGGCGGCCGAGCGTGCGGGGCTGGAGGCGGCGTTGAGCGACAACATCCAGCGGCGGGCGCTTTCGGGTGCGGCGCAGTGGCCGTCGTCGCTGTCGCGGCTGAGACTGTCGATCAACGTGACTGCCGCCGATGTAAGCCGGGCCGGGTTCGCGGACAGCCTGCTAGGCCGGGTCGACGCCAGTGGTTTCCCCCGGTCGCGCCTCACGGTGGAGATTACCGAAACCGGGGTGATGGCCGACCTGACCGAAGCCGCGCGGTTACTCTCCGAGTTGCGTGCCGCGGGATGCCGGGTAGCCGTGGACGATTTCGGGACCGGCTATTCCAGCTTGGCATATCTGAAGTCGCTGCCGCTGGATTATCTCAAGATCGACAAGCGGCTCAGCCACGACATCACCGGATCGCACCGCGACCGGGTAGTGGTGCGCGGCGTGATCGACATGGCGCGCTCCCTCGGGCTCGCCGTGGTGGCGGAGGGGGTGGAGACCGAGGCGCAGCTCGATCTTCTGGCAAAGGAAGGCTGCCAATATTTCCAGGGGTATCTCTGCTCGGAGCCGCTGGATGTCCCGGCGCTGGCGCAGCGGGTGCACGGATGAGCGACCGGCAGGATGTAAGCGGCGTCTGGTACGGGCGCTGGAGCGCCGAGCATCCGGCGGTGGCGCCAGGACGCTTCATCGCCCTGTTGGAAGAAGAAGGGGGGGCGGTCACCGGCACGATCACCGAGCCCGATGCGGAAGGCGACGAGGGCGTACTGCGGGCGCTGGTCGGCGGCGAGCGGGCGGGCGCCGACATCGCGTGGGTGAAGCAATATGACGGTGCCGGACGGCTGGCCCACGCCGTCCGCTACGACGGCAGCGTCAACGCCGACGCGACCGCGATCGTTGGCCGGTGGCAGCTCGAAGGCTTCACCGGCAGCTTTACGATGCACCGGGAGAAGTTCGACAGCGCCGACCTCGACGAGGCGGAGGAGCTGCGGATCCCGCTTGCCGATCTTTAACGCGTCTATCCGGCCGCCTTTGCGAGCCCTCGCGACAGTTGAAGCGCGGCGTTGAGGCGCGCCTTGGGGTTTGCCCAGACGCGGGTGATCGCCAGCTTCATGTCGGGGCGCAGTTTGGCCGTCCCCTCCAGCTTGTCGACATAGGCGAGAAGCCCGTCGATGTTGGGGAACTTGTCCTGGTGGAACGACACCAGCGCGCCCTTCGGCCCCACGTCCAGCTTGGCGACGCATGCCTTCTTGGCGTTGAGCTTGGCCTCGATCAGAGTGATGAGGTTCTCGGTCGCCTCCGGCAGCTTGCCGAAGCGGTCGATCAGTTCGGCGGCGAACTCCTCGATGCCGCGGCGATCCTCGACGTCGTTGAGGCGGCGATAGAGCCCCATGCGCAGGTCCAGGTCCGGAACATAGTCCTCGGGGATGAGGATCGGCGCATCCACGGTGATCTGCGGCGACAGGTCCTTGGGCCGGATGTCCTCGCGCATGCCGCCGGCCTTGGCATCCAGGATCGCCTCCTCCAGCATCGACTGGTAGAGTTCGTAGCCCACTTCCTTGATATGGCCCGACTGCTCGTCGCCAAGCAGGTTGCCCGCGCCGCGAATGTCGAGATCGTGGCTGGCAAGCTGGAACCCCGCGCCGAGTGATTCCAGATCAGACAAAACCTTGAGCCGCTTGTCGGCCGCTTCGGTCATCTGCCGTTGCGGAGGTGTGGTCATATAGGCGTAGGCGCGCGTCTTGGCGCGACCGACGCGCCCTCGGATCTGGTAGAGCTGAGCCAGGCCGAACTTGTCGGCGCGGTTGACGATCAGCGTGTTCGCGCTGGGGATGTCGAGCCCGGACTCGATGATCGTGGTGGAGACGAGCAGATCGTAACGGCGGTCGTAGAAAGCCGACATCCGCTCCTCGACTTCCGTCGGCGACATCTGACCATGGGCCACGACGTACGAAATCTCGGGCACGTCGTGCGCCAGAAACTTCTCGATATCGGGAAGGTCGGCGATGCGCGGGGTCACGAAATATGCCTGGCCGCCACGATAATGCTCGCGCAGCAGCGCCTCGCGCAGCACCACCGGATCCCAGGGCATGACATAGGTGCGCACGGCCAATCGGTCGACCGGCGGTGTCTGGATCACCGAGAGTTCGCGCAGGCCGCTCATCGCCATCTGCAGCGTGCGCGGGATCGGAGTGGCAGTGAGAGTGAGGACGTGAACGTCCGCCTTCATCGCCTTCAGCCGCTCCTTGTGCGTCACGCCGAAGCGCTGCTCCTCATCGACGATGACAAGACCGAGACGCTTGAAGTCCACGGATTTAGCCAGGATGGCGTGCGTGCCGATCACCACGTCGATCGTGCCTTTGGCGAGTCCGTCCTTGACCGCCTTGGTTTCGGCTGCCGGGACCAGGCGCGACAAGCGGCCAATCTCGAGCGGGAAGCCCTGGAAACGTTCGGAGAAGTTGCGGTGATGCTGGCGCGCCAGCAGCGTGGTCGGGCACACCACCGCTACCTGCATGCCGGCCATCGCCGCGACGAAAGCGGCACGAAGTGCCACTTCGGTCTTGCCGAAGCCCACGTCGCCGACGACGAGCCGATCCATCGGCCGGCCAGCTGCGAGGTCGCCAAGGACGTCGCTGATCGCCCGATCCTGATCGTCGGTCTCTTCATACGGGAAGCGATCGACAAAGGCGGGGTAGCCGCCATGGTCGGGCTCGGCCACCTCGGCAGGACGCATCGCCCGCTTGGCGGCGGTAAGGATGAGTTCGCCCGCAATCTCGCGAATGCGCTCCTTCATCTTCGACTTGCGGCGTTGCCAGGCTTCGCCGCCCAGGCGGTCGAGCGTCGCACCTTCCTCGCCCGAGCCGTACCGGCTGAGCACTTCGAGATTTTCGACGGGTACGAACAGCTTGTCGCCGCCGGCGTAGCTGAGCGCGACGCAGTCGTGCGGGGCCTTCTGCACGGGGACCTGAGTCAATCCCTCGTAGCGCCCGATGCCGTGATCGACATGGACGACGAGGTCGCCGGGCGAGAGCGTTGCCAGTTCCTGAAGGAACGCGTCGGTGTTCTTGCGGCGCTTGGATCGGCGGACCAGCCGGTCGCCGAGCATGTCCTGCTCCGTAAGCACCGCGATGTCGGGCGCGGTGAAGCCATGGTCGAGCGGCAGGACGACGAGGGCCACCCCCTTGTCGGCCACGCCGAGCGCCTCCTGCCAGGTTTCGGCCGCCACGGTCCCCTTCAGGCCGTGATCCGTCAGCAGGCCGGAGAGCCGTTCGCGGGCACCGGACGAGTAGCTGGCGAGGATGGGTTTGCGGCCGTCGCGACGGACTTTTGCCAGATGTGCCACGACCGCTTCGTAGACATTGGTTCCAGCCGTCCGCTCGGGAGTGAAGTCGCGAGGGCCGTCCACGTTGAACTCGAGGACCCGGGCGCTTTCGGGTTCGTGGAACGAAGTCGCAGTGTGCACCGGCCCATGATCGAGCGCCTGCGTCCACTCATCCGGTGACAGGTACAGCGCATCGGCAGCGAGGGGGCGATAGCTTCCCGGCGCGCTCGATTCGGCGCGAACGCGGTTCTGCTGATAATCGGCGATCGCTTCGAAGCGCTGCTCGGCGGCGCCGTCCGTCCCAACGTCGCGGACGATCACCGCCTCATCCGGAAGATGCTGAAACAGCATGTCCAGCCGCTCTTCGAACAGGGGCAGCCAATGCTCCATGCCTGCCAGACGACGACCATCGCTGATCGCCTGATATAGCGGATCGCCGGTCGCGTTCGCCCCAAACTTTTCGCGATACCGTGCCCGGAAGCGCTTGATGCTGTCTTCATCGAGCAGCGCCTCGGACGCGGGCAGGAGCGTGAACCCGTCGACGCGCCCGGTGGTACGCTGGTCCTGGGGATCGAAGGTGCGGACGCTTTCGATCTCGTCGCCGAAGAAGTCGAGACGAAGCGCCTGCTCGGCGCCCGATGGGAACAGATCGACCAGGCCGCCGCGCACGGCGAATTCGCCATGATCGTTGACAGTGTCGAGGCGGATATATCCGTTGGACTGAAGCAGCGTCGTCAGCCGTTCCAGGCTGATCCGTTCGCCCGGGGCGAGCTTCGCCACCAACTGGCGGATGCGGAACGGCGTCAATGTCCGCTGCGTGACTGCATTGGCAGTGGTGATCAGCAGGCGTGGCCCGCTCGCCTTAGTCTGAAGCGCGTATAACGTCGCGAGGCGTTCGGACATCACCCGCAGCGTCGGCGAGGCACGGTCGTATGGCAGACAGTCCCACGCCGGGTAGCTCAGCACTTCCAATTCGGGCGCGAAAAACGGCGCGGTCGACGCGATCGCCCGCATCGCGGCCTCGTCCGGCGCGATGAATACGGCCAAGCCAGCGGCGCGTGCCAGATCGGCGAGCATCCAGGGCTGGAAGCCTGTTGGCGTGCCGGCGAGGGTCAGCGGGCGGGTGGCGGAGAGAATCGTCTTCAGGTCAGGCATCGGTGCTTCTTCTTGCTCTCCGAAATCGAGGAGAGGGCGTTATCGTTCGATCGGAACGTAGCTCAGGGTCTTCAGCGCGTTGATCACCGTCCCCGAGTAGCGTTCAGGCACCTGAGCGGTTCCCATTGCCCAGGCCATGATGTCGACGTCCTGCTCCTCGAGCAGTGCCTCGAACAGCGCGACTTCTTCGTCCTGCCAATCGGCGCCATGCGCGTCGAAGAAGCCGCCGATCAGCAGGTCGGCCTCCTTGGTGCCGCGGTGCCATGCGCGGAAGCGCAGGCGCTTGAGACGATGTTCGCGATCCATGCGATCTCCAAAACGGCGATTGGCCGACGGCGCTGGAACGCGCAGCCGGCTGGGCTATACGGGCCAGCAGATAGCCATGCGACCCGACATTCTCAATCCACTGTTCGCGGAGGTGACCGCGCTGAAGGGCATCGGCCCGGGTTTAGCCAAGCCTTTGGAGCGGCTGGGCCTGGCGCGCGTGGTCGACGTCGCGTTCCATTTGCCGACCGGTTTCCTGGACCGCGTCGAGCGCGACGAGCTGTTCCAGGCCGATGTCGGCCGCATCGTCGCAATCCAGCTGACGCCGGTCAGCTATCGGATGGGCGGGAGCGCCCGAACGCCGGCGCGGGTGCAGGCGGTGGACGGCAAGGGCAACCATGTCAGCCTGGTGTTCTTCGGCGGCAGTTCGGGCTGGGCCAAGAAGCTGTTGCCGGTCGACGAACCGCAATGGGTGTCGGGCAAGCTGGAGCAATACGGCGACTTCCTCCAGATCGTGCACCCCGACGTGCTGCCGCTCGATCGTGCCGGCGAGGCAAAGGGGCGCGAGGCGATCTATGCCTGTTCGGAGGGGATCACGTCTCGCCGGCTGGGCGCGCTTGCGGCTCAGGCAATCGAACGCGCGCCAGAACTGCCCGAATGGATCGAGCCGAGCTTGAAGGCTCGGCATGGCTGGCCCGATTGGCGGATGGCGCTTGCCGCGATCCATGCCGATCCGGCGGACGCGAAGGCGCGTGAGCGGCTGGCCTATGACGAGGTTTTCGCCAATCAATTGGCGCTGTTGCTGGTGCGGGGCGAGGCCCGGGCGAAGCGAGGACTGCCGCTGACCGGCGACGGACGCCTGCGTGAGGCGTTGCAGCTGCCCTACACGCCGACGGGCGCGCAGGCGCGGACGATTCGCGAGATCGAGGGCGATATGGCGCAGCCGCAGCCAATGTTGCGTCTGCTTCAGGGGGATGTCGGATCGGGCAAGACGCTGGTGGCGCTGATGGCGCTGCTGATTGCGGCAGAGGCGGGTGCTCAGGGCGCGCTGCTGGCCCCGACCGAGATCCTAGCACGCCAGCACTTCGAAACGCTGAGCCGGACGCTGGCTGGGCTCGACATCCGAGTCGCCATTCTGACCGGGCGCGACAAAGGACGGGCCCGCGAGGCGACGCTGATGGGGCTTGCCGATGGGTCGATCGACATCCTGATCGGCACCCACGCCATTTTTCAGCAAGGCGTCGGCTACAAGAATCTCGGCCTGGTGGTGGTGGACGAACAGCACCGCTTCGGCGTGGCCGAGCGGTTGATGCTGCAGGCCAAGGCGCAGCTGCCCCCGCATTTGCTGGTGATGACTGCGACGCCGATCCCGCGCACGCTGCAACTCGCGACCCATGGCGAGATGGACGTCAGCCGTCTCGACGAGATGCCGCCGGGGCGTGAGCCGATCGAGACCAGTGTGATTTCCGAGGAGCGGCTGGGGGCGATCGTCGAGGCGCTTGGGCGCCATCTTGAAGCGGGCAAGCAGGCCTATTGGGTCTGCCCGTTGGTGGAGGAAAGCGAGAAGACCGACCTCGCCGCGGCGGAAATGCGCGCCGCCGAGTTGAAGGCGCGGTTCGGCGACAAGGTCGGACTGGTGCACGGCCGCATGAAGGGTCCTGAAAAGGATGAGGTCATGCGCCGCTTTTCCGCCGGCGAGCATGGCGTGCTTGTCGCCACTACGGTGATCGAAGTCGGCGTGGACGTGCCCAACGCGACACTGATCGTCATCGAACATGCCGACCGGTTCGGCCTGGCCCAGCTGCACCAGCTGCGCGGACGCGTGGGCCGGGGCGGCGGCAAGTCGCACTGCGTGCTGCTGCGCGGCGAACGCTTGAGCGAGACGTCACGGGCGCGGCTGGCGCTGATGCGCGACACCAATGACGGCTTCGTCATCGCCGAACGGGATCTGGAATTGCGCGGAGCGGGAGAGCTGTTGGGCACGCGCCAGTCGGGAGAGCAGCAGTTCCGGCTCGCCCAGCCGGAGATGCTGAGTGCGCTGATGGAAGCGGCCAATGCCGACGCGCGGCTGCTGGTCGATCAGGATCGCAAGCTGAAGAGTGCGCGCGGTGAGGCCGCACGGACGGCGCTGTATCTTTTCGAGCGCGACGCAGCGGTAGGGCTGCTGCGTTCGGGCTAAGCGGCTTTGAGAAGCACCGCGAGCAGTTCGTAATAGCTCGCCAGGTCGATCGCGTGTTCGAAGCGGCCGCCGATCCGTCCGCCGAGCGACCAGCGAACTTCCACCACCAGCGATCCGGTGACCGGCAGCACCACCCGCAGCCGCTCGCCCAGCTCGAACGGGCTATCGCATCGTGCCATCAGCCCGTGTGGTGAGAGGTTGACGACCAGGAAGCCGAGCTGCCGAGCATCAGGCCCGAAAGCGCGCGCGCGGTAATGAACCTCGTCGCGCATCTCGCAACGATCGTCTGCAACGGCAAGGTTTCCGAACGCTATACCCACACGCGCCTCTCAACATCTGAGGAACCATGCAGATGATATCGGCGACCCTTTAACGCGGTCTTACTGTCCGGATACGAGGAGTCCGTGGCGCTTCTTGCCGAAGCTGATCTTGGCCTGGCCCGTCACCGTCACCATCGCGGCGGGATCGGATACCGGCTGATCGTCCAGCCGGATCGCACCTTCGCCGATCTTGCGGCGGGCCTCGCCCTTGGATGCGCAGAGGCCGAGCGCGATCAGCGCATCGACCACTGCGATGCTGCCACCGGGCACGATGTGGGTCGGCAGCGAACTTCCGGCAGTGCCTTCCTCGAAGGTCTTGCGGGCGGTCTCGGCCGCAAGCGCCGCCGCCTCGCCGCCGCGGCAAAGGGCAGTGGCTTCGTTGGCGAGGATCTTCTTGGCTTCGTTGATTTCCGCGCCCTGCAACGCATCAAGACGGGCGATCTCCGCAAGCGGGAGATCGGTGAAGAGGCGGAGGCGCGTGCCGACGTCACGGTCGTCGGTGTTGCGCCAGAACTGCCAATAGTCGAAGTGTGATAGCTGATCCTCGTTGAGCCAGACCGCGCCACCTACGCTCTTGCCCATCTTGGTGCCGTCGGCGTTGGTCAGAAGCGGCGTGGTGAGGCCGAACACCTGCGTGCCATCGACGCGGCGCGACAGCTCTACGCCGTTGACGATGTTGCCCCACTGATCCGATCCGCCCATCTGCAGCCGGCAACCGGCGCGGCGCGACAGCTCCAGGAAGTCATAGGCCTGGAGGATCATGTAATTGAACTCGAGGAAGCTGAGCGACTGTTCCCGGTCGAGCCGGAGCTTAACCGAGTCGAAACTGAGCATCCGGTTGACGGAGAAATGCTGTCCGATGTCGCGCAGGAAGGGGATGTACTCCAGGCGATCCAGCCACTCCGCATTGTCGAGCATGATCGCATCGCTGGGGCCATCGCCAAAGGTCAGGAAGCGTTCGAACACGCGTTTGATCGAGGTGACGTTTTCCTGGATCAGATCGCCGGTCAGCAGCTTGCGGGCTTCATCCTTGAAGCTGGGGTCGCCGATCTTGCCGGTGCCGCCACCCATCAGCACGATCGGCTTGTGGCCCGCACGCTGAAGCTGGCGGAGCATCATGATCGACACGAGATGCCCGACATGGAGCGACGGCGCCGTGGGATCGAAACCGATATAGCCGGGAACCACCTGGCTGCCGGCGAGCGCGTCTAGGCCCTCGGCATCGGTGAGCTGGTGGATGTACCCACGCTCTGCGAGGAGGCGAAGCAGATCGGATTTGTATTGCGTCATGGTGCGGGCCGCATAGCCGCTGAGCGGCGCCGCGTCATCCCTCCGCCGGCTTGGCGCAGGGCGTGCCGCTCAATGCGGAGCCGAGAGTTGCCGGGTGGGCGCTGGCAGCTCGGGCAGGTGCGCGCGTGCCGCCGCGACTGCGGTCGATACCGCGATGGCATCCTCCACGACGCCGGTGACAAACTGGCTGCCTTTGCGCATGGCGACCATGCGGGCCGCGAAGGTGGCGTAGGAGGCGAGCACTGCCGTCGCACCCGCGACTGCGGCCGCCGGGAAGCGCTCGTTGCGGGGTGCCAGCGCCATGCCCGCAAAGGCGGCGTTCATGCTGCGGATGATCACCGCGGGCGGGATGATCCGATCTGGCGCGCTCTTCTGCTTGTCCCCGATCAGCTCATAAGTCGCGAGGGCGGTGGCGCCGAGCGATACGAGCGGGTTGGCCAGGAAGCGCGGCGCGCCATTGTCTTGGGGCAGCGTGCCGGTACGCGCGGCGTTGGCGACCACCGCCAGCGGGGTCATCGAGCGCGCGCCTGCCACGAGGCCGATGAGGATGGAGCGAAGCATGCGAAGGACCTTCCGAGACTGGGTTCCGCCCCAACCCACGGGACGCGGTTTCGGTCCGGCCTTTCATCGGCGGGCCGGTTCGGGCACGCAGGTGCAGTGATCTATTCGCTGATTCCGCATCCTGGCTTCGCGCCGAGCGCCGTGACGGGCGTCGATGTCGAGATGTGTATGGCTGACGGCGCGTGCACGCTGACTTTCCAGGTGCGGGGTGCGGTGCCGGCGCTTCCCGAGCGGCGGACCTCCGAGCGCGCCGACGAGCTATGGAAGACGACGTGCTTCGAGCTGTTCCTGCGTCGGTCTGGAAGTGAAGGCTATATGGAGATGAACTTCTCGCCCTCCACCCGTTGGGCAGCATATGAATTCGCGTCGTACCGCGAGGGGATGTGCGATCTGCCGCTAAGGGTCGATCCGAAGATCGGGCAGATAAAGCCCGAGGATGGCGTCGCCTACGCTATGAAGGTCGAACTGGACCCAACCGCGCTTTTACCCGGCGTGGCGCTTCAGGCCAACGTGACCGCCGTCATCGAGGAGGCTGACGGGACGAAGTCCTATTGGGCACTCGCGCATCCGCCGGGCAAGCCCGATTTCCATGATCCCGCTTGCTTCGTGCTCGAACTCCCGGCAGCGAAGACGCCATGAATTTCGGCATCGACCGGCTGCTCGCCGACCCTCAGCTTCGTCGTCCTCTCGAAGGCAAGCGCGTTGCGCTGCTCGCGCATCCGGCATCGGTTACCGCAGACCTGACGCATTCGCTCGACGGGCTCATGGCGGCCGGCGTGAACATCACGTCGGTGTTCGGTCCGCAGCACGGCGTCCGCGGCGACCTGCAGGACAACATGATGGAGTCGCCGGACTTCACCGACTCGAGCTACGGCATGCCGGTGTTCAGCCTGTACGGCGAGGTCCGGCGCCCGACCGACGCTTCGATGACGACCTTCGACATCATGCTCGTCGATCTTCAGGATGTCGGCTGCAGGATCTATACCTTCCTGACGACACTGCTCTACGTGCTTGAAGCGGCGGCGGCGCACGGCAAGTCGGTCTGGGTGCTGGACCGGCCCAATCCCGCAGGCCGCCCGGTGGAAGGTTTGACACTTCGACCTAGCTGGGAAAGCTTTGTCGGAGCAGGGCCGATGCCGATGCGGCACGGCATGACGCTTGGCGAAATGGGTCACTGGTTCATCGCCCACTACAAGCTCGACGTCGACTATCGCGTAATCACGATGGACGGCTGGAACCCCGAGGAAGCGCCCGGCTTCGGCTGGCCCCCCGAGCGGGTGTGGATCAACCCGAGTCCGAATGCCGCCAACGTCAACATGGCACGGGCTTATGCCGGCACGGTGATGCTCGAAGGGACAACATTGTCCGAAGGGCGGGGCACCACGCGACCGCTCGAGCTGTTCGGCGCGCCGGACATCGACGCAAAGGTGGTGATCGGCGAGATGGGTCGCCTCGCGCCCGAATGGCTGGAGGGCGTGATCCTTCGCGACATGTGGTTCCAGCCAACCTTCCACAAGCATGTCGGTCAGCTCTGCTCGGGCGTGTTCCTTCACGCGGAAGGGCCTGGCTACCTTCATGCCGCATTCCAGCCCTGGAGGCTCCAGGCCTTGGGCTTCAAGGCGATCCGCAGGCTCTATCCGGACTATGCCCTGTGGCGGGACTTCCCCTACGAGTATGAGTTCGACAAGCTCGCGATCGACGTGATCAACGGCGGAACGGGCCTACGCGAATGGGTGGACGAGGCCGCAGCTATGCCCGCGGATCTCGACTCGCTGACGTTGCCGGACGAGGCGGCTTGGATAGAAACGCGCCAGAGCTTCCTTCTGTACTGAGAACGTCCTTTCGGCGCGCGAGCGGGGTTTGCAGGACGCGCACAATCCGCTTAACCACGCCCGCATGTTGGCGGGGCTGATTTTTGCAATCGAGGAGGCGAGCGACCGGCCAGGTACGCTCGTGGCTACACTGCCGTTCGGGGGCATGACGCTGCTCGAATATCAAGTGCGGCTGCTGGTGGGCGCGGGCGCCGAGCAAGTCTTGGTCGCGGTCGGCAGGATGACGCCGGGACTGCTGGCTGCAGTGAACCGGGCGTCGCGGCGGGGCGTCGCGCTGGACGTAGTGCGATCCGCCGAAGAAGCGGCGGAAAAGATGCCGGCGGGTACGCGCGTGCTCGTGCTTGCCGATGGTCTGGTGACGACCGACCCGGTGATCGATCGAATGGGAGGAGAAGGGCCGGAGGCGCTTCTCGTGACAGATCAGGCCGATTCGCTCGCCGCGATCGAGCGGCTGGACATGCGCCATTGTTGGGCGGGCGTTGCGCGGATCTCGCTCCCGCAACTGAAGCAGATCGCGTCCATGCCGGAGGATTACGACTTTCAGTCTGCGCTGCTTCGCGTGACGGCGCAGTCGGGGGCGGAGCATGTGGCGCTGACCAGCGGCTGGCTCCGGGGCGGACATGCGGTCGAGCGCACCGCAGAAGGACTCGCGGCGCGCAACACCGGCGTGCTCGCGGCGCTGAGCGAACGCCGCACCGACTGGGCAGACCGCTGGGTTTTCACCCGCATTGCCAGACTCGCTCTGCCGGAGCTCGTCTCGCGCAACGTGCCCGACTGGGGACCCGTCGCCGCGGGCGGGTTGCTCGGGGTCCTCGCGCTGGTTGCGCTCGGTGCTGCGTGGACCGGCACGGGGCTGGTCGTCTCACTTGTCGCCGGCCTAGCGATCACGACCGCGGCGTCTCTCACCACCTTGCGAGGGGAAGAGCGCCGGTCGCGCATGCTCGCTTGGGCCATGCTGGGGTTGTTCGGCGGCGTGGCTCTGGTTTCCGGCTGGGTCGAGCAGGCGCAGATCGACTCGTCCACGCCCATGGTATTGGCGCTGGTCGCCGTCGCGGCGCAGTTGCTGGTGGAGCGGGCGCCCTCGCGGCCGCGGCGCTGGTGGGCAAGCCCGTCGGCGCACTTGCTGGTGCTCACGCCGTTTGCCCTTGCCGGGTGGGTGGCAATCGGACTGGGTATTTGCACCCTGTACGCCTTTGGCACACTCGCTGCGGCTGTCGAGGCGACTCGAGTGAAAGCTTAGTCTCGTCTTAATCATGGCTCTGCTAGATCGCAGTCGATGTCGGATCGACTTCACGAGATGCGCCATGGTTCCGCCCTGGGCGCCGGCAAGCTGCTCGCACGCGCGGTGGCGACGCAGGCCCGTGCTGCGCGCGACCTGAAGCTGGCAATCGACGATTTCTTCCTGCCCGAAGCCGTTCGCCTAGGCGAGCGACTCCGTTCCGAACTGGCGCTGATGCTCGAAAGGCTGGTCGATGGCATCGAGACGGGAATCCGCGGAGATGCACGGCATCTGCTCGCCGCTCGGGGCGAGAGCGGCCTGATAGCGGCGCTCGAACGGATCGATGATGCCGTTTATCAGCGGCTGACCGAGTCGGGGCTGCTTCGCGACGCCGGGCTCATGGCCGAACTTATTGCACGCGTGCGACAAGAGGCGCTCGCCGCTGCATTGCCCATGCATGCGCCCGACAACCCTGAGCAGCCAAGCCTTTTGAACCGATTTTCCCAGAATCCGGACCGGATGCTCGCCAACGGTGCTGTGGCGCTGCTGATGGCGGAGAGCCGGCGGAGAGGCACTGGCGGAAGCGGGCAAGCGGGGGATTTGCCCCCTGAGCTGCAGCATCGGCTCACCTGGTGGGTCGCGGCGGCAATCCGCGAGACGACCGCCGCATCGGGCGCCGAAGGCGTGGCCGTGGATCGGGTGCTGTCGGAAGCGGCGCTGCGCAGCTTAGCGGCGTATGACGAAGGCGACCGCCTGGAGGACGCCGCGCTGCGCTTCGCAGCGGCGTTGGACGCGCCGCCCGACGAACTTGCGGCCCTGTTGATCGAAGCGCTTGGCGATGGACGCGTGGTGCTGTTCATCGCAATCCTGGCCCATGGGCTGGGCGTCGGCTTTCCGGCTGCACGAGACCTGGTGCTGGATCCGGCGGGCGAGGGGCTGTGGGTGGCCTTGCGCGCCCTGGACCTGCCCCGCGGTGCAGTGGCGCAGATCGGCTATGCGCTGTGCGAAGCCGATGCGCGTCGCGGCCTCGAACAATTTGCCGACCGGCTCGACGAGATCATGGCGCTGGATCCGATCGAAGCAGGCAGGGCAGTCGCGACCTTGAGGCTGCACCCGGATTATTGCGCCGCGATCCTGGCCCTGGCCCCATCGGGGAACATGACATGAGAGCCGCCGAGTCTCTTCCGGTCACTGCGATCGGCCGGCTAGATAATTCCGGGCGGTTGCTCGACGCCGAAATGCGGCTTGCCGATCTGAACGAACGCGCGGGAGGCCGCGTCGGCGCGCCGCTCGCCATCCCGCAAATCGCAGCGCTGGCCCGGCTGGCGCAGCGGCTGGGTATCGCCATTTCGCGCAATGTGGTCGCCGCCGATGGCGAAGACGATATCGAACTTTGGGTGCGCGCCGAGCCCGAAAGCGACAGCGTGCGGCTGGAAGTAAGCGGTTGGCGTGCTCAGCAGGGCTGGCGCGGACCGGCAAACGATCCCGAGCGGGATGGCGACTTCCTGCGGTCTGCCGCGGATTGGCTTTGGGAAACCGATGCCTCGCTGCGTATTACCTTTATTTCCGACGATGCTGGCGCGCGTTACGGGTTCGACGTGGCGATGATGCTCGGGCAACCGATCACGCGGCTGTTCAGCCTGGAGCAGGACGACAGCGGCAACTTGCCGATCCTGAACGCAGTCGCGGCGCAAGCACGCTTTCGCGGTCAGGAAGCGGAGCTGCGTGGCACTGGTCGCAGCGTCCGCCTGGAGGCGGCGCCGCGTACCGATCCCGCGGGGCGCTTCGCCGGGTTCATCGGCGCGGCGTACATGCTGGACAGCGAGGATGTGGCGCTGCCGGAACCCGACGCGCCGTTGCCGACACCCGGGCCGTTCGGCGGCTTTCCCGACTCGTTCAGCCAGCGGCTGAACCGTGCCCTGCGCGAACCGCTAGGGCGGATCATCGCCAATGCCGACAGCATCAGCGCGCAGACCGAGGGCCCGTTGAAGCCGGACTACGCCGAATATGCAGGCGATATCGCGAGCGCAGGACGGCATCTGCTGGGGCTCGTCGAGGATCTGGTCGATCTGCAGGCGATCGAGCGGCTGGACTTTACGATCGCGCCCGAGCCGCTCGACCTTGCCGATGTGGCGCGGCGTGCGGCGGGCCTGCTGACGGTTCGCGCGCAACAGTCCGACGTGCGGGTCGACAAGCCCGCGCTCGACGAACGGCTACCCGTCACGGGTGAGTTCCGGCGTGCGTTGCAGGTTCTGGTGAACCTGATCGGCAACGCCGTCCGCTACTCGCCCGCGGGCGGCATGGTGTGGATCCGGCTCGAGCGGGAGGACGGCTTCGGCCATGTGATCGTCGCCGACCAAGGCAAGGGCATCGCGCCCGAGGATCAGAAGCGCATCTTCGACAAGTTCACGCGCGTCGATCCGGCGGAGCCGGGCGGAAGCGGGCTCGGGCTCTATATCGCGAGGCGGTTGGCCCGGGCGATGGGCGGCGACCTGACGGTGGATAGCGCACCGGGTATGGGCGCGCGCTTCGTGTTCACGCTGCCGCTGAGGCTGGAAGCGTTCGGCAGCGAGCAATAGCCGACACTGCTTCGCGATCCGCTGAAAGGTTAGAGAAATTGAGGGCAGCGCGCTGTTTGCGCGCTTCCAGGCAAGAAGGGTTCAAGATGCAAAGAGCGGCCGGGCGTCATACGCCCGACCGCTCTAGTGCAGCAGTTGAAATCCTGCTTTGCATGGGTCCCGAAGAGGGGATCTCGCGCAGCGGCTTAGCGGCGCGCGCAGACCGTCACGGGCCGACCGCGGCGCCACTCGTTCCAGCAGGCGCGACGCGAGCGGTCATAGCGGCTGCGATGATAGCCCCTGCGGTCGTCGTAGCGGCGGCGATCCCAGCCGCGGCTGCGGCGGTCGCGGCGATCCCAGCGACGGTCGTCGCGGCCCCAGCGATCGTTGTCGCCGTAGCGTTGGATGTTGGTGACGGCGCTCGCCGCCATGAAGGTCGCCGTGCTTGCAGCCGCGCTGACGGTGGCTGGGCTAGCCGCGGCGGGTGACGCGCCAGCCGCGACTCCGGCAAAGGCCAGGGCGGCGGCGGCAATGATCTTCCGAAACTTCATCCTGTGGCTCCTCTCTATCTCGATGATTGGAGAGGTACCGGTCGGAGCACTACCCCATGCTGAACCGGTTCGTAGGCTGAGGTTCACTTTGACGAGGGGCTCCGGACCAGCGGAGCCCCCGTTTCAGGATCAGCGTTGTGCGACGGGCACGTAGTCGCGCTGCACCGGGCCGGTGTAGAGCTGACGCGGGCGGCCGATCTTCTGCTCGGGATCCGAGATCATCTCGTTCCACTGCGCGACCCAGCCGACGGTGCGGGCAAGGGCGAACAGTGCAGTGAACATGGTCGTCGGGAAGCCGATCGCCGACAGGATCACGCCCGAATAGAAGTCGACGTTGGGGAACAGCTTCTTCTCGATGAAGTAGTCGTCCTTGAGCGCGAGTTCCTCGAGCTGGAGCGCGACTTCGAAGACGGGGTCGTTGACGCCCAGCGACTCGAACACTTCGCGCACGGTCTTCTGCATCACCGTCGCGCGCGGATCGTAGTTCTTGTAGACGCGGTGGCCGAAGCCCATCAGGCGGAACGGATCGTTCTTGTCCTTGGCGCGGGCGATGAACTCGGGAATCCGCTCGGGGCGGCCGATTTCTTGCAGCATGTTGAGCGCCGCCTCGTTGGCGCCGCCATGCGCCGGACCCCAAAGGCAGGCGATGCCCGCGGCGATGCACGCGAAGGGGTTCGCGCCCGACGAACCGGCGAGACGCACGGTGGAAGTCGAGGCGTTCTGCTCGTGATCGGCGTGGAGGATGAAGATGCGGTCGAGCGCCTTCTCCACCACCGGGTTCACTTCATATTCCTCGGCCGGAACGCCGAAGGTCATGCGCAGGAAATTGCCGGTGTAGGACAGCGAATTGTCCGGATACAGGAAGGGCTGGCCGACACTGTACTTGTACGCCATCGCCGCGATCGTCGGCATCTTGGCGATCAGCCGGTGCGACGCGATCATGCGCTGCTGCGGATCGGTGATGTCGGTCGAGTCGTGGTAGAAGGCAGAGAGCGCGCCGGCGACGCCGCACATCACGGCCATCGGGTGCGCATCGCGGCGGAAGCCGCGATAGAAGGTCGCCAGCTGCTCGTGGAGCATGGTGTGGCGCGTGATCGTGCTGTTGAACTTGTCGAGCTCCTGCCCGTTCGGCAGCTCGCCATTCAGCAGCAGATATGCCACTTCCATGAAGCTCGACTGCTCGGCGAGCTGGCCAATCGGATAGCCACGGTGCAGTAGAACACCTTCATCACCGTCGATATAGGTCAGGCCCGATTCACACGACGCGGTCGAGGTGAAGCCGGGATCGTAGGTGAAGGTGCCGGTCTGCGCATACAGCTTGCGGATGTCGACGACGTCGGGTCCGACGCTGCCCGACAGCACCGGATATTCGACGTCTTTTCCCGCCACGTTCAGCTTCGCGGTGTCGCTCATATTCGTGTCCTTATCTGACCCAAATCAGGATTCTTATTTAATCTGGTCGGCAATACGGCCGAGGCTCTCTTCACGTCCCAGTAGTGCCAGAACGTCGTAGATGCCCGGAGAGGTTCGTCGGCCCGTCAATGCGGCGCGCAATGGCTGTGCGATTGCACCCAGCTTCACGCCCGCATCCTCCGCGACGGCGCGCACTGCCGCCTCGAGTGTCTCGGTATCCCAGGTGGCAATGGCGTGGAGCGCAGCATGCACCCGCGACAATAACCCGCGTGCGTCGCCCTCCAGCAGGCCCGCGGCGCCTTCGTCCAATGCCAGCGGGCGCGTGCGGAACAGGAAACCGGCGCCGTCTGCGAGTTCGAGCAGGTTCGCGGCGCGGGGCTTCAGCACTGCCATCGCGGAGGCGAGCAGCGTGCGCTGTGGCTCGCTGGGCTCGAAGCCGAGGCGCGGCACGATCAGCTCCGCAAGCTGCGCATCGTCAGCCGCGCGGATATAGTGGCCATTGAGGTTTTCGAGCTTCTTCAAGTCGAAGCGGGAAGGCGACTTTCCGACGCCGGCGAGGTCGAACCACTCGGTCGCCTGTTCGCGGCTGATGATCTCATCGTCGCCATGCCCCCAACCGAGGCGGAGAAGATAGTTGGAGAGAGCTTCGGGCAGGATGCCGAGTTCGTCGCGATATGCGTCGACGCCGAGCGCGCCGTGGCGCTTCGACAGCTTGGCGCCGTCCGAACCGTGGATCAGCGGGATGTGCGCATAGCGCGGCTCCGGCCATTCCATCGCGCGATAGATCGGCAGCTGACGGAAGGCGTTGTTGAGATGGTCGTCGCCGCGGATGACGTGCGTGACGCCCATGTCGTGATCGTCGACCACGACCGCCAGCATATAGGTCGGCGTGCCGTCGGAGCGGAGCAGGACCATATCATCGAGCTCGGCATTGTTGACGGTGACCGGCCCCTGGACGAGATCGTCGATCGTGACGCTGCCTTCGCGCGGCGCGCGAAGGCGCACGACGAACGGGGCGCCTTCGGCTGCGTCGCTCTCGGGGCGATCGCGCCAGCGCCCATCATAGCGCAGCGGCTGCTTGTTCGCACGCTGCTCGGCGCGCATCGCCTCAAGCTCTTCGGCGGTGGCGAAGCATTTATAGGCAAATCCGCGCGCGAGCATCTCGCGGGCGACTTCGGCATGGCGCTGCGCGCGCGCGAACTGATAGACTTCCTCGCCATCCCAGTCGAGGCCGAGCCAGCGCATGCCGTCCAGGATCGCCTCGATCGCCGGCTGAGTCGAACGCGCGCGATCGGTGTCTTCGATGCGCAGCAGGAACTTGCCGCCGTGATGGCGGGCGAAAAGCAGATTGAAGAGCGCCGTACGTGCGCCGCCGATGTGCAGGAAGCCCGTGGGCGAGGGGGCGAAGCGCGTGATCACGCTGCCTGCGGCAATATCAGATGTTGCGCTCAACCGCGCGTGCTCCCAGACTTGAAAATCGATGGCCAGATCAGCCGCCGAGGCCCCTAGCACGGGGTTGCCGCGCCTTCAAATGGGTGCCCGAACGGCGTTTCGCCAGTATTTCGCCGCGACAGAAAAATGGCTCGAGGTTGAGCGCGAACAGCTGGTGCTGTGGATCCCGGTGCTGCTTGGGGCGGGGATCGCGATATGGTTCCTGTTGCCGACGCGCGAACAGTGGATTGGCTTCAGCCTGGCGTCCAGCGCGGTTGGAGCGGCTGGAATTGCCGCGACCAGGACGAGTCGTGCAGCTCGGTTACTCGGGGTCGCCGGCCTGACGGTGGCGGCAGGGTGCCTGCTTATCTGGTTTCGGGCGGAGCGAGTCGCTTCCCCTGTGCTGTCCCGGCCGGCGGTAGCCCTGGTGACTGGACGCGTCGCTCGCGTCGAGCGGCTGCCCGCTCGCGAGTTGGTGCGAGTCACCCTGCTGCCCGATGATGCGAGGAGCCTGCCGGAAAAGGTCCGAGTGAACTTGCCGGAGGCAGATGTGCCGACGGGGCTAGACCGCGGCGCCCGCATTCAGGTGCGCGCACGGCTCATGCCCCCGGCGGCACCGTCGGTGCCAGGCGCCTATGACTTTGCGCGGGTGGCCTGGTTCGACCGGCTGGGCGCGACGGGCAAGGGCTTTGCGCCGGTGAGGATATTGACACCGGCCGGGTCGGCCAGCGCGGGTTTGCGGCAGCGATTGTCGGCGCACATCCAGTCGCACATCACGGGCAGTGCCGGGGGCATTGCAAGCGCGCTTGCTACCGGCGACCGCGGCGCGATCTCCGAAGAGGATGCCGAGGCGATGCAGCGCTCAGGGCTGGCGCACCTGCTGTCGGTAAGCGGGCTGCACGTGACGGCAGTGACCGCGGCGGCGATGCTGGTGGTTCTGCGGCTGCTTGCCCTCAGTCCGGCGTTGGCACTGCGCTTGCCTCTGCCCATGGTCGCCGCAGGCGCGGGCGCGCTCGCCGCGGTGGGGTACACGCTGCTGACCGGGGCGGAAGTGCCGACGATCCGGTCCTGCGCCGCGGCGTTGCTGGTGCTGCTCGCGTTGAGCCTGGGGCGTGAGGCGATCACGTTGCGACTGGTGGGTGCAGGCGCTCTGCTGGTCCTGCTGCTGTGGCCCGAATCGCTGGCAGGACCGAGTTTTCAGCTGAGTTTCGCGGCGGTGACCGCGATCGTGGTGCTACATGAGAGCCCCAGGCTGCGTGAGTTGTTCGCCAAGCGCGAGGAGGGCCGGGGCACTCGGCTGATGCGCAGCCTGGGCTCGCTGCTGCTTACCGGGGTTGCGGTGGAGCTGACGCTGATGCCGATCGCGCTGTTCCACTTCCATGAGACCGGCGTCTACGGGGCGCTGGCCAACATCATCGCGATTCCGCTTACCACCTTCGTCATCATGCCGCTGGAGGCGCTGGCGTTGTTGCTCGACGTGGCGGGTCTGGGTTGGCCGGCGTGGTGGCTTACGAATCAAGCGCTGTTGCTGCTGCTGGGATCGGCGCGTGCCGCATCGTCGGCGCCCGGGGCGGTGGCGTCGCTGCCCTCCATGCCAGCTGGCGCATATGCGCTGATCGTGGTCGGCGGATTGTGGTTCGCGCTGTGGAGGACCCGTGTTCGGCTGGGAGGACTGGTGCCGCTCGCCACTGGTATAATTTGGGCTTTGCTGACGCCGGGTCCCGATCTGCTGGTGAGTGGCGACGGCCGTCACTTGGCGGTGCGGCTGTCGAATGGATCGATGGCGCTGCTCCGCGACCGCGCGGGCGATTATACCCGTGCGATGCTGAGCGAAAATAGCGGTGCTGGCGACGTGCTTGCCGACTTGGCCGGAGCGCGCGAGGCGCGCTGCAGCGCCGATCTGTGTCTCGTGGATCTGAGCAGCGGAGGGCGGCGCTGGCGCGTTTCCGCGACCCGAAGTTCCTACCTAGTGCCCTGGAAAGCGATGATGGCAAGCTGCGCGCAATCCGACATCGTCGTTAGCGAGCGGCGGCTGCCGCCGGGCTGTTCCCCGCGCTGGCTGAAGCTCGACCGCGACTTGTTGCGGCAGACCGGCGGCGTCGCGATCACCTTTTCCTCGCGCAGCATCCGTACGGTTCGCGACGGGGGCGAACAGCCATGGAAGGCGCCGCCGACCGTCGATCCGCCGCGTATGCGTTAGTAGCGGCGCAGCAGTCCGGCGAGACGGCCCTGTACGCGGATCTGATCGGGGCGGTAACGCTGCGCATCGTAAGCACGGTTGGCGGGGTCGAGGCGAACCATGGCGCCTTCCTTGCGGAAATATTTGAGCGTTGCTTCGGCGTCGTCGATGAGCGCCACGACGATCTCGCCGTCGCGGGCGGTTTCGGTGCGGCGGATCAGCGCATAGTCGCCGTCGAGAATCCCCGCTTCGACCATCGAGTCACCCGCGACTTCGAGCGCATAATGTTCGCCCGAGCCGAGCAGCGCGGCGGGAACCGGGAGCATGGTCGCGCCTTCGAACGCTTCGATCGGCGTGCCGGCGGCGATGCGGCCGTGGAGGGGAATTTCCACGACATCGTTGGCCGGGGTCATGGAAGGTTGCGAAGGTGCCGCGGGGGCGGGGTTTCTGGACTTGCGCTGAGGGCCCTCAGCTTTGCGCTCGGGCATGCGCAGCACTTCGAGCGCGCGGGCGCGGTTGGGGAGGCGGCGGATGAACTCGCGTTCCTCCAAGGCACTGATAAGGCGATGAACACCGGACTTCGACTTCAGGTCGAGCGCCTCCTTCATCTCCTCGAACGAAGGAGACACGCCCGTCTCGTTGAGGCGGTCGGCGATGAAGCAGATGAGCTCGTGCTGCTTGCGCGTGAGCATCGAAGGGTCCTCCGGGTCCAGAACAGACACGGAACGTTTATGCAATGTTCCCCTAAGTTGTCAAGCGAGGTTGAGGATCTCCACCGAGTCGCCGATTTCGGCGGCCGGCGCATGGGGCTGGCGCAGGATCAGACAGTGGGCGCGCGCCAGCGTCCGCAGCATCGAACTGTCCTGGATCGTGGAGGCGTAAGCGCGGCCGTCGCGCAGTTCGGCGCGTAGATAGTCGGTCCGTTCGCCATTGGCGGCCAGCGGTTCGCCTAGCACCGCCAGGCTTGCGCGCGGGAGCGGATCGGCCGCGCCGGCGAGACGCGCGACGAGCGGGCGGACGAACAGGATCGCCGTCACGAAGGCGGATACCGGATTGCCAGGAAGCCCGGTGATCAAGGTCCGTCCGAGCCGCCCGGCCATCACCGGCTTGCCCGGACGCAGCGCCACCCGCCAGAAGTCCATTTGCGCACCCACCGCCTTCAGCGCGGGCTGGACGAGATCGTGGTCGCCCACCGACGCGCCGCCGCTGGTGACGAGCAGGTCCGCGTCGAGGCCGGAGAAGGCGGCTTCGAGCAGGTCCTGGCGATCGGGGAGGATGCCGAGATCGACGATGTCGACCGGCAGATCGGCAAGCTGTGCGGCCAGCATCAGCCGATTGGTTTCGGGAAGCTGCGCCTCGCCAACCGGGGCGCCAGGCGGCACGAGCTCGTCGCCGGTGGCGGCGATCGCGACCCGCACGCGGCGGCGGACGGGGAGCGTGGCGTGGCCCGCGGTGCCGGCCAGTGCCAGGCAGGCGGCGGTGACGCGGGTTCCGGCCTCCAGCAGGCGCTCGCCCTGGGTGAAGTCGAGGCCGCGGCGGCGGACGTTGCGGCCGAGGCGGGGCGGGCCTTCGCCGTTTAGCAGCAACGTGACGCCGTCTCGTGCGGCTTCCTCCTGGACGAGCACGGTGTCGGTGCCCGGCGGGAGCGGGGCGCCGGTGAAGATACGGGCGGCCTGACCCGGGGCAACCTCGCCCGAATAGCCGCGGCCGGCGGCGCTCTCGCCTACCACCCGCCAAGGGCCGGGCAGGTCGGCGAAGCGTATGGCATAGCCGTCCATCGCCGACAGATCGGCCGACGGCTGCGTGCGGTGGGCCAGGAGGTCGTCGGCCAACCAGCGGTTATGCGCCTGGGCGAGAGACACCTGCTCGGCCGGCACCGGTTCGGCGAGGGCGAGGAGGCGGGCCTGGGCTTCGGCAAGCGGGAGGAGCGGGCGCATGCCCCGTCTTTGGGGAGGCGGGCGCGGCACGCAAGGGCTTGTGCGTGCCGCGCGCGATGCGCGTGATCGGCCGAGTGGATCGTGCGGTGGTTTCTGCGTGAGGGCGGCACCGGCGCGGTTCTGGGGCGTTCCTGATGCCGAACGGGCGCATCTCCGCGCCCTGATGGGAGATATTGGAATGAATGACGTCACCACCGCGCCGACGACCGACGCTGCGCCCGCTTCGAATAAGAAGACAGCGCTGACCGACGCGTTCCGCGAGCATTTCACGGGCGACGCGCCGCTCACCGAGAAGGCGAAGGGGTTTGCCAAGGCACGTCCCTGGACCAGCGCGGCGTTCCTTGGAGTGGCGGCGATCGCGGTGCTGAACACGCTGCGCGGTTCGCGCGGGTGATGGGATCGGGCCGGTGCCGGGTGGCGCCGGCCTGGTTGCCGGAGTGCGTGGATGGTTGAAGCGGGTTGTTCGGCTTTGCGGCGGTCTGCGCGGTGACTGGTTTTTGAGGGTGGTCCCATGAGGGGAATACCCCTCCACCACGCACTGCGTGCGCGGTCCCCCTCCCCCTCCGGGGGAGGTTTTTTTGTGGGCGTGCTGCGGATGCGGCGCGCTGGTGTGAGGGGAATAGCCCGCCACCGCCTCCTCCGGGGGAGGATTTTCTTAGGTTGGGCGGCGTTGGCCGGTGATCGCGCCTAGGTCGCTGGGGCGCAGAGGGAGGCGGAATTCGCAGAGGATGCGGCCGTTTGCCGTTTCCACGACCGAGGCGGGACCGCCGCCGATTTCGGGCAGCGAGACCCAGAGCTGCGCACCCGGCAGCAGATGTGCGCGGGTTTCGAGTTCGACAAGCTGGGCGGTGATGCCGCGGACGCGCGCGTTCCACCAGCGCACGCCCTCACGGACGCGGGCGGGGGCGTCGAGGCGGATGGCGTGCTTGTCGGGGATCATCCCTTCGGCCTCGGCCTCGACCGAAGTGGCGGGCACGCCGGCGAGCGCGGCCTGCTGGACGCCGCGCAGCCAGGGCATCAGCGTCTGCCAGCCCAGATCCTCATCGAAGGCGATGCCCGCCAGCCGCTCGCGCGCCCAGCGGACGGTGCCGCCCAGCGGGCGCAGACCGTCCAGCGTGAGTTGGACGGGATCGTCGCGCTTGAGGTCGAGCGTGCTTTCGATCGCGAGCCCACCCTGGGAGATGTTGCGAGTGCGACCATGCTCCACCCGGCCGCCCTGGCGGATGGCGACGGTCTGGCGCAGCTCGACGCGGGGCAAGTGGCGGCGGTCCGCGGGGAGCGCGGCGATGGTACGGGCGATGGTGCCGATCACGTCGATCGGCTGGTCGAACAGGATGCCGGCTTCGCCTTCGGTGATCCACTCGACGCGGCCGGCAATGCCCTGGCCATTGGAAAGTTCGAGGGTGATAGCATCGCCGGCGGCCAAGCTGGCGGTCAGGCACAAGGTCGCGCCGACGGCGGTCAGCTTTTCGAGCGAGCAGGGAAATTGCGCGTCGGCGGCGATCAGGAGTGCGGCGTCGAACGCGGTATGGGCTTCGCGCGCGTCCGCGAACGCGCGGGGCGGATCGGCCGCGAGGCTGAAAACGGTACCGGACCTGACAGGCTGCATGACGTGGGTACTACTTTCGGCTCGGTCCTTCAGGGCCAGCTTTGACGACGGTGGTTGAATCCGGCGTTAACGGCACCGCCGTGGGAAACCCTTGAGGTGCCGCAAGGGTCCGGTGCCAGTCAGGCGGCCCAGTCGCCGGACTTGCCGCCCTTCTTGGAGAGCAGGCGGACGTCGCCGATGACCATCGCCTTATCGATCGCCTTGGCCATGTCGTAGAGCGTGAGCAGCGCAACGGTGGCGGCGGTGAGCGCTTCCATCTCCACCCCGGTCTGGCCGTGGGTGGCGGCGGTGGCGGTGACAGTCACGCCGGTGTCGTCGGGGGCGAGGTCGATCGCGACGCGGGTGAGCGGGAGCGGGTGGCAGAGCGGGATCAGCTCGGCGGTCTTCTTGGCGGCCATGATGCCGGCGATGCGGGCGGTGGCGAGGACGTCGCCTTTCTTGACCGCGCCTTCCTTGATCGCCGTGGCGGCTTCTTGCGACATGGTGATGCGGCCGGCGGCGATGGCTTCGCGGCTGGTGGGTTGCTTGTGGCCGACATCGACCATGTGGGCGGCGCCGGTTTCGTCGAGATGGGTTAGCTGGGACATCGGGGTTGGCATGCGCTGGGTTTGGGTGCGGGGCAAGCTTTGGGGAGCTCTTGGTTCACGCGAAGGCGCGAAGACGCGAAGGGTAGAAGAGAGGGGTTCGCGCAGAGGCGCGGAGGCGCAGAGAGGTGTCGACGCAGTAGCGGGGGGGGGCCGCGTCAGCGGCAGAAAACTGGAAGCGTTGGTTGATTGAGGCCGCCGCTTGCGCGGCGGATCAAACTTCTCTGCGCCTCTGCGCCTCTGCGCCTCTGCGCCTCTGCGCCTCTGCGCCTCTGCGCCTCTGCGCCTCTGCGTGAACCTCTTGTTCTTTGCGCCTTCGCGCCTTCGCGTGTGACATTTTCACACCTCCCCCGCTGAAGCCGGGGCGGTAGCCGGTGGGTCAGCCTACCATCGTACGGGTGGCGGCTTCGATGTCGGGTTGGCGCATCAGCGATTCGCCGATCAGGAAGCAGCGGATAGCGTGTTCGGCCATGGCGTCGAGGTCGGCGCGGCTGGTGAGGCCGGACTCGGCGACGAAGGTGCAGTCCCTGGGCGCGCGGGCGACGAGTTCGTAGGTTTTTTGAACGTCGACTTCGAAGGTCTTGAGGTTGCGGTTGTTGACGCCGATCAGGCGCGACTTGAGGGTGAGCGCGCGGTCGAGTTCCTGGGCGTCGTGGACTTCCACGAGGACGTCCATGCCCTGTTCGAACGCGGCGGCTTCGATCTCGGCCATCTGGGTGTCTTCGAGCGCGGCGACGATGATCAGGATCGCGTCGGCACCGATCGCGCGTGCTTCCTCGACCTGCCAGGGGTCGATCATGAAGTCCTTGCGGATGACCGGCAGGTCGCACGCCGCGCGGGCGGCGATCAGATAGTCCTCGTGACCCTGGAAATAGTCGCGGTCGGTGAGGATCGACAGGCAGGCGGCGCCGCCGGCCTGATAGGCGCGGGCATGGGCGGGGGGATCGAAGTCGGCGCGGATCAGGCCCTTCGAAGGGCTGGCCTTCTTGATCTCGGCGATCAGGCCATAGCCGCCGGCGGCGGCGCGGGCGTCGAGCGCCGCCTTGAAGCCGCGCGGGGGCGTGGGGGCGGGCCAGCGGCGCGGGGCGGCTTTGCGTGCGGCGACTTCCTCGCGCTTGGTAGCAAGGATGCGGTCGAGAATAGTGCTCATACGTAGGCGATCCAGCGGTCGAGCAGGGCGTTGGCGCGGCCGTCGTCAATGGCCTCGGCGGCTTCGGCGGCGCCTTCGGTGAGGAACTTGGCGGTGCCGGCGACCATCAGCGCGGCGGCGGCGTTGAGCAGCACCGCGTCGCGATAGGGACCTTCGTCGCCGAGCAGCAGGCGGCGGAGCGCCAGCGCGTTGTGCGCGGGGTCGCCGCCGCGGATCGCCGCCAGCGGGTGACGGGACAGGCCTGCATCCTCGGGCGTGATGCGGGTGGGCAGGGTGGCGCTGCCGATGTTGACGGCGATGCTGGCATGTTCGGTGGAAAGCTCGTCCAGGCCTTCCTCGCCCGAGATCACGGCCGCCGCCTCGACGCCGAGCTGTTCGAGCGCCTCGGCATAGATCGGGGCGTAATCGGGGCGGGCGATGCCGATCAGCTGGCGGGTGACGTGCGCGGGATTGGCGAGCGGACCCATGAGGTTGAAGATCGTGCGGCGGGCGATGCGGCGGCGCAGCGGGCCGATGCGCGCCATCGCCGGGTGGTGGTGCTGGGCGTAGAGGAAGGCGATGCCGAGGTCGCCGAGGGTGTCTTCGGCCTGAGCGGCGGCGCGGTCGAGGTCGAGGCCCAATGCTTCGAGGGTGTCGGCGGCGCCGGCCTTGGACGAGGCGGCGCGGTTGCCGTGCTTGGCGACGGGGACGCCGCATGCCGCGACGACCAGGCTGACGGCGGTGGAGACGTTGAGGGTGTGATGGCCGTCGCCGCCCGTGCCGCACACGTCGATCGCCCCGGCCGGGGCGGTGATCGGAATCAGGCGGGCGCGCATGGCGCGGGCGGCCTCGGCGATCTCGATGCTGGTCTCGCCGCGGACCGAGAGGGCGATGAGGAAATGCTCGATCGCTTCCTCGGGCACGGTGCCGTCGAGGATGTCGGCGAAGGCCTGCGCGGCGGATTCGCGCGAGAGCGGAGTCGCGGGGCTGGGGAGGAGGGAGAAGGTGGTCACGGGGTCTCTATTCCGGGGTGGCAGGGGGAAGTCGAGAGATTTGGTGAAGCAATCCTCCCCGGCACGGGGAGGGGGACCATGCGCAGCATGGTGGAGGGGGCTTTCCGCTTGGTGATCGCAATGAGGAGGCCCCCCTCCACCATCAGCTTGCGCTGGCGGTCCCCCTTCCCGTCCCGGGGAGGACTGGTTAGGCTAGTGCTTTGGTGTTTATTCCGGCTTCCTTGAGGAAGTTGGCGAGCATCGCGTGGCCGTGTTCGGTGGCGATGCTTTCGGGGTGGAACTGGACGCCGTGGATCGGCAGTTCGCGGTGGCGGAAGCCCATTACCGAGGCGTCGGCGGCGGTGGCGTTGACCACCAGCGCTTCGGGAATGTCGGTGACGATCAGCGAATGGTAGCGGGTGGCGGTGAAGGGCGAGGGCAGGTCGGCGAACAGGCCGGTGCCGTCATGCTCGACCGGGCAGGTCTTGCCGTGCATCAGCCCGCCGCGCACCACCTGACCGCCGAAATGCTGGCCGATCGCCTGATGGCCGAGGCATACGCCGAGCAGCGGCCGGCCGGTCTGCGCACAGGCGGCGACCAGGTCGAGGCTGATCCCGGCTTCGTTGGGGGTGCAGGGGCCCGGCGAGATCAGGAAGGCCTGGGCGTCGCTCGCGAGCGCGTCGGCGGCGGTGAGCGCGTCGTTGCGGACGACCTGCACCTCGGCGCCGAGCTCCATCAGGTAATGGACCAGGTTCCAAGTGAAGCTGTCGTAATTGTCGATGACCAGGATCATGGGGGTGAGGTAGGCGCTCGGGGCAGGTTGGGCAATTGCCTTGGCGCGGCCACAGATGACGGGCAACGCTTGGGCCGACAGGGGCGTTGAGGCTTGTGTTCGAAGGAGTGTTGATGCTTTCCCAGTTGCTGATCGCCGTGCTGATGGCCGCGCCCGTTCCCGTGCAGGAGCGCGGCGAAGCGAAGCAGGAGATGCCCAAGCGTATCCGCTCGATCCTGCTCTATGGCCAGGAGCAATGCCCCAAGTCGACCGACCCGGACGAAGTGGTGGTGTGCGCCAAGGGCGGCGATTCGCCGTACCGCATTCCGAAGGAATTCCGCGACCAGCCCGAGGAAGGTCCGAGCGGCCAGGCTTGGACCAACCGAATGGAGACGGTCGAGGAAGTGAACCGCGCCGGGCTGCCCAACAGCTGCTCGCCGGTGGGCACGGGCGGGCAGACCGGGTGCACGAGGCAGTGGCTGCGGCAATGGGCGCAGGAGCGGCTGGACCAAAAGGCCAAGGCCGCCCGGGTGCCGTGACGCTATTGCCCGAAGCGGGGTTCGTTCGCGCGGGCCACCGCTTCGCGGGCGGCGGCGAAGAGCGCGCCGGACTTGGCTTCGCATTCGCGTTGTTCGTAGGCGGGGTCGGAGTCGGCGACGATGCCGGCGCCGGCCTGGACGTGCATGACGCCGTCCTTGACCAGCGCGGTGCGCAGGACAATGCAGCTGTCCATCGATCCGTCGGGCGAGAAATAGCCGACGCCGCCGGCATATGGCCCGCGGGTTTCCTGCTCGAGTTCGGCGATGATCTGGCAGGCGCGGACCTTGGGCGCGCCACTGACGGTGCCTGCGGGGAAGCCGGCGAACAGCGCGTCGAGCGCGTCGCTGCCGGGGGCGAGCTTGCCGACCACGTTCGAGACGATGTGCATGACGTGGCTGTAATATTCGACGGTGTAGCTGTCGGTGACGCGGACGCTGCCGGCCTGCGCGGCGCGGCCGACGTCGTTGCGGCCGAGGTCGAGCAGCATGAGATGCTCGGCGCGCTCCTTGGGATCGGCGAGCAGCGAGGCGCGGTTGGCTTCGTCCTCGGCGGCGGTATGCCCGCGCGGGCGGGTGCCGGCGATCGGGCGGATGGTGATCTCGCCGTCGCGGGCGCGGACCAGGATCTCGGGGCTCGAGCCGGTGAGCGCGAAGCCGGGAAGGTCGAGATGGTAGAGGAAGGGCGAGGGGTTTACCCGGCGCAGCGCGCGGTAGAGCTCGAAGGGGGGCAGCGTGAAGGGCGCGGTGAAGCGCTGGGCGAGCACGACCTGGAAGATGTCGCCGGCGGCGATATAGTCCTTGGCGCGGGCGACCATCTCGGCATAGCGGCCGGGGGTGAGCACGGGCTGGGGTACGATCTCGGCGGCGTCGGCGCGGACCGGCGCGGGGAGCGTGGCGCTCGCCAGACGCGCGGCGACGGCGTCGAGGCGCTCGCTTGCGGCAGCGACCAGCGCGTGGGGATCTTCGCCCGGCCAGACCGGGGCGACGAGGAACAGCGTGTCCGCCAGGCGATCGAAGATCAGGACGACCGTGGGCCGCACGAACATCATGTCGGGGACGCCGACCGGGCTCTGCGGCGGGCGGGGCAGGTCCTCGACCAGACCGATGGTCTCGTAGCTGAAATAGCCGACCAGGCAGGCAAGCGCGCGCGGCAGTTCGGCGGGAACGTCCATGCGGCAGCGCTCGACCAGGCTGCGCAGCGCGGGAAGCGCGGGTTCGGCGCAGGGAGCGAAGGCGTCGCGGTCGGCTAGCCACTGGCCGTTGATCTCGGCGGCGGCGCCGGTGGCGCGGAAGACCAGGTCCGGCGCCAGGCCGATCAGGCTGTGGCGGCCACGGACCGAGCCGCCCTCGACCGATTCCAGCAGGAAGTCGCCCCGGCCCGGCTCGATGAGCTTGAGCGCGGCGGCGACCGGCGTCTCGGTGTCGGCGATCTCACGCCGCCACAAGAGCGCCGGCTTGCCCTCGCCAAGCGCGGCAAGGGCCGCTTCGCTGCCGTGGATCACGCTCAGCGGACGCCCTGCTGGGCGAGCTGGGCGCGCAGCTGAGCCACCGCCTTTTCATTGCGCGTGATGTTCATGTGCGCACGGATCGAGCGGATGAACTGTCGGGCATATTCGGCGCCTACCTGCGGGGCGATGTCCGCGCGAACGCGAGCTATAGCGGCCTGATCGCCGGCGGCGCTGTGCTCCTCGACCTTGTCGAGATAGACCACATAATAGCCGAGGCGATTGGGTCCCTCGACCAGCTTGGCTTTCTTCGGTGCCATGCTGAACGCCATCTGGATGTAGGGCTCCATCCGGCGGCCGAGCACTTCGGAGCGCTTGAGGTCGAACGGCTTGGGCGGCGGCCCCTTCTTCACGCCAGCCTCGGCAAAGGCCTGCGCCATCGGCACGCCCTTTTGCAGCTTGGCGACGATCTGAGTCGCGGCGGCACGTGCCTTTTGCAGCGCCTGATTCATCAGATAGTCGCCCTTAACCCGATCCCGGATCTGCGCGAGCGGCTTGGGCGCCGCGGGAACGATGCGATCGAGCGTCACCAGCGCGAAGCTGCCATCGGCGGCGGCCGGTACGATCTGCGGCTCGTCGCCCGCCTGTTCGAAGGCGAAGGCGGCGCGCAGGATCGGGGCGACGACCGGATCGGCCTTATAGGCCGGATCGTCGGGGTTCTGGCCCTGTGCGGTGAGCGCAGGCGTCGTCTGCGCCGCCAGCTTGGCATCACGAACCGCTTCGTCGAAGGTCTTGCCGTCAGCGACGCCGTCCTCGATCGACTGGCGCAGATCGGCCAAGCGCTGGGCGGTCTTGCGGTCGGTGACCTCCTTGGCAAGGTCGCCGCGGACCTGATCTAGCGAGCGCGCGGCGATGCGCTCGATCTTTTCGACCTTGAGCACGTGCCAGCCGAGCGGCGAGCGCACCGGGCCGATCACGCCGCCATCCGCCGCCGCGAAGGCGGCATCGGCGATCTGCGCCGAGGTCTGACGGGCAAGCGCCGGCTTCTCGGCACCGTCGAAGCTGGTTGCTTCCAGCCCGGCAGCGGCGGCGGCGGCGGCGATCGCCTGGCCGCCCTTGACCTGGCCAGCGACCCGGGTTGCGGTCGCCTGATCGGCGAAAATGACTTGGCGGACGGTGCGCTTTTCAGCCGCGGCGAAGCGGCTGCCCGCCTTCTTGTACGCGTCGGCGATCTCGGCATCGGTTGCGGCGGACTGTGCCCGCACGGCATCGGGCTTGACCACGGCATAGCGAACCACGCGGCGCTGCGGCACGCTGTAGCGGGCGCGGTTGCTGGCGTAGAAGCTGGCGAGCGTCTTGTCGTCGGGATCGGCACCTGGATCCATCGCGATCGACTGGACGAGGCCGACTACGCCCATGCGCCGCTCGAGCAGCAGCGAGGCATAGGGCAGGACGACACCATCCGGGATCTGGTTGCCCAGCGTCGCGCGGTTGATCATCCAATTGCCATAGCGTTCTTCGGAAAGGCCCTGGCGAAACAGCACGGGCGACAGGCGGTTTTGGCTGAGAATATCGTCGAACTGCTTCTGGCTGAACTTGCCGTCCAGCCCGAGAAACGCCGGGTTGCTCGCAATCTCGCCGTCGATCAGCCGCTTGCTGACCTCCATGCCCGACCGGCGGGCGAACTCGACCAGCGCGGCATTGTTGATGATCTCGTCCACCGCCACGTCGAGGCCGCCTTCGGCGAGGAACTGCTCCATGGTGACGTTCTGACCCTGGCGCTGCGCGTTCTGCAGGAAGCGGTCGATACGGTCGCGCACTTCGGCATCGGTTACCTTGCGGTCGCCGATCTTGGCGATGACGTTGCCGCCGGCTCCGCCATCGGCCGAGCGTAGGCCGGTGATGTCCCCCGCGGCGAAAGCGAGCGCGATGAGCCCGAGCACGATGAACACCACGATCAGGCCGAAGCGCGACTTGGTGAAGCTGCGGAAGAACTGGAGCATGAAGGGCCGTTCGTAAGAGTAAGTTCGGGGTGCTTTAGGGCCGTGGCTCGCGCCCATCAAGCTTGTGCGGAACGGCGGGCTTGCTATCGCCACTGTCAACAAGAGGGAGGATAGGCATGCGCCGCAAGCTGGTCGCAGGGAACTGGAAGATGCATGGGCTGAGAGCCCAGCTGAACGAAGTGGAGGCTATCGCCACGTCCGCTGCGGCGAACCCACTGGTGGAGGTGGCGCTGTGCGTGCCGTTCACGCTGATCGCGCCTGCCGCGGCGGTGGCGGGAACGCTGCCGATCGGCGCGCAGGACGTGCATGAGGCGGAATCGGGCGCACATACCGGCTGCGTGTCGGCAGCGATGCTGCGCGAAGCGGGCGCGACGCTGACGATCGTCGGGCATTCGGAGCGCCGCGCCGACCAGCATGAGACGAGCCACGACGCCTGGGCGAAGGCAGCGGCGGCACACCGGGCCGGCCTGAAGGTGATCCTGTGCTGTGGCGAGACCGAGGCCGAACACAATGCCGGCCGCGCCGAGCGGATCGTCCAGTCCCAGATCGAGAAGTCGCTGCCGGACGGCGCGTCGCCCGATTGGCTGACGCTCGCGTACGAGCCGCGTTGGGCGATCGGCACCGGACGCACGCCGTCGCTGGACCAGATCGAGTCGATGCACGCGATCGCCCGGGCGAAGCTGCGCATGATGATCGGGGAGGCCGCCGATGGCATCCGCATCCTGTATGGCGGCTCGGTGACGGCGGCGAACGCCGAACCGATCCTGTCTGTCGAGAATGTCGACGGGGCCCTGGTAGGGGGCGCGAGCCTGACGGCCGCGAGGTTCGTGCCGATCATCGAGGCGGCAGCCATGGCCTCTGCGCGAAATTAAGGTTAACGAACGGTAACCCAGGCATCCGTACAACGCGGGAGTGGGATAAGCCGACTAAACCCTTCATCTGCAAGGGATGATGCGTCGGCTTCTTTCGGCATTCCACCCGTTCGAAACGGGTAGCAGCGAGATCCTGCTCGAGCAGTTTCGCGTGCTGCGGAACCAAGTTCCGCTGATGTACGCGCTGATGCTGGTCGATGCGGCGTTCCTGAGCTTCGCGTCGCACGGCAGCGTGTCGATGGCGTGGAGCGTGGGCGTCCCGGCATTGCTGGGCATCCTGTGTGCCGTCCGCACCCTGTTCTGGCTGCGCCGGCGCGGGTTCGAGCCGCAGCCCGAGAAGATCCGCCGCTACCTGCTGAGCACTACGCTGGTCGCCGCCGTGCTGAGCCTGGGCTTCGGCGGGTGGGGGATGTTCCTCTATGCCGAGGCCGACCTGCTGCGGCGTGCGTGCATCGCGCTTTACATTTTCATCGGCACGATCTGCTGCTGTTACTGCCTCCAGTCGCTGCCCCGGGCGGGGTATCTGGTGCTGCTGTGCGGCGCGGCGCCGGTGACGGTGTACATGATCTTTTCCGAAAGCTGGTTCCTGCGCGGGCTCGGCATGAACATGGTGCTGGTGTCGGTGGTGGTCGTGCGCATGCTGCGCACCAACTTCGCCGGTTTCCTGGAAGTGCTGACCTCGCGGATCGACATGGCGATGGAGCAGCGGCGGGCGCGCGGTGCGGAGCAACGTGCCTATCAGCTTGCCTATCACGACCCGCTGACCGGACTTCCCAATCGCCGCGCTTTGGCCGAGGCGCTGGGCGCGCGGCTTCACGCCAGGCATCCCGACGGCGCATTCGGATTGCTGATCGTCGACCTCGACCGCTTCAAGGCGGTCAACGATGTGCACGGCCATCCGATCGGCGACCAGTTGCTCCACGACGTGGCAGACCGACTGGGCGACATCGTGAACGGCGTCGGACAGAGCTATCGGCTGGGCGGCGACGAGTTCGCGATCGTGTTGGAGGGAGGCAGTGATTCGGTCTGCCGAGTCGCGAAGGCGATCGTGCAGCGGCTCGCGCAGCCCTTCGCCGCGGGTGAGCGCACACACCATATCGGCGCGAGCGTAGGGACGGCGCTGTTTCCCGAAGACGGCAACGACCGCGAGACGCTGATGCGCCGCGGCGACATCGCCTTGTACAAGGCCAAGCAATCCGGGCGTGGACGGCACTGCGCCTTCGAAGCCTCACTCGACGCGGAGATCCGGCGGCGGGCGGTGATCGAAAGCGATATGCGCGAGGCGATCGCGTGCGACGCCTTCGTGCCGCACTATCAGCCGATCGTCGACCTGGGCAGCGGCGTGGTGGTCGGCTATGAGTTGCTGGCGCGCTGGCCGCGTCCGCGGGGTGCGGAGATCGGCCCGGACCAGTTCATCCCGATCGCCGAGGAATGCGGGCTGATCGACGAGTTGATGCTGGGGCTGCTGACCCGGGCGTTCCGCGAAACGCGCGACTGGGGCATGATGATCGCCGTCAACGTGTCGCCCAACCAGTTGAGGGATGCCTGGTTCAGCCAGAAGATGCTGGCGACGCTCAGCCGCGAGCAGTTTCCCGCGCGCAACCTGACCGTGGAGATCACCGAGAACGCGCTGATCACCGACGCGGCAAGCGTGCGCGAGACGATCCTGTCGCTGAAGGACCAGGGGATCAACCTGGCGCTCGACGATTTCGGTACCGGCTATTCGTCGCTGCAGCACTTGCAGATGCTGCCGTTCGACAAAATCAAGATCGACCGCTCGTTCGTTACGACGATGGACCACGATGCCAAGGCGCTGCGGCTGGTGGATGCGATCGTCGCGCTGGCGCGCAGGCTGGACCTGCCGGTGGTCGCCGAGGGCATCGAGTCGGCCGCGACCGCCGATGCGCTTGCGGCGCTAGGCTGCACCTACGGCCAGGGATACCATTTCGGGCATCCCATGGCCGCCGATGAAGTAGAGGCGGTGTGGCACCGGCTCAGCTGCCGTAGCGATCTTTCAGCACCTTCCAGGTTGCGCGCAGGCTGACTGCTTCGGCGCCCTTGGGACGGCCGGGCTTGGGCGCTCCGTTCCAGCAGAAGATGTCGAGATGGGCCCATTGGGCCTTGTCCGGCACGAATTCCTTGAGGAACAGCGCCGCGGTGATCGCGCCGCCGAACGGGCCCTCGGCCGCGTTGACCATGTCGGCGACGTCGGACTTCAGCAGATCCTTGTACGGATCGTAGAGCGGCATCCGCCACATCGGATCATATTCGGACTCCGCGGCCGCCAGCAGCTCGCTCGCGAGCGTGTCGTCGTTGGCGAACAGCGCCTGGAGATCGGCGCCGAGGGCGACCCGCGCGGCGCCGGTGAGGGTGGCGAAGTCGAACACCAGCTCGGGATTGTTCTCGGCAGCCTTGGTGAGTGCATCGCCCAGGATCAGCCGGCCCTCGGCATCGGTGTTGCTGTTCTCGACGGTGATGCCCTTGCGCGAGATCATCACGTCGCCGGGGCGCGCGGCTTCGCCGTTGATCGCATTCTCGACCGCGGGGACGAGCATGTGGAGGCGGACGGGCAGGCGGTTCTGCATCACCAGCTCGGCCAGTGCCAAAGCGTGGGCGGCGCCGCCCATGTCCTTCTTCATCAGCCGCATGCCGGCGGCGGGCTTGATGTCGAGGCCGCCGGTGTCGAAGCACACGCCCTTGCCGATGATGGCGATACGCGGATGTTCCGGGTTGCCCCATTCGATCTCGAGCAGGCGCGGCTCGCGGCCTTCGCCGGCGGCCTTGCCGACCGCCCAGAGCATGCCATAGCCCTTCTCGACCTCGGCGCCCTTGGTGACGGTGAGTGCCGCGCCATAGGCCTGGGCGAGATCGGCGGCCGCGGCTTCGAGGTCGGCGGGGCCCATGTCGTTGGCGCCGGTGTTGATCCGGTCGCGCAGCTTGAAGGTGACCGCGGCCATGCGGACCGCCTCCTCCATCTTCACCGGGTCGCCGGTGAGGAGGACGCGCGGGCCCTGTGCCTTGAGGTCCTTCTTCTTGTAGCGGTCGAACTTGTACTGGGCGGTGAGCCAGCCATAGAGCGCCTTGCCGGGCTCACGCCCTTCGACCCGGTACGTGCCTTCGGGCAAGGTCTCGGCGAGCTTGGCGAGGCACCAGGGCGACAGGCGGTCGACATTGTTGACCACGCTGACCACCGCCCAGTCCTCCGGATTGTCGCCGGGGAGGATCGCGCTCGAATAGCCGGTCGGCGCCAGCTTCTGCGCGGCGGCGGCGGCGCGGTGGCGCGGCGGCTGCGCGGAGAGCCAGGCGTCGAACCCCTTGGCGTCGATCAGGTGGATGGTGCGCGCGGCCTGGCCGCGATCGGGTTGAACCAGCGTGGAAAGATCAGTCATGGCGATGATCTAGGACGGCGGAGGCGCCGCGCCTAGTCCTTCAAAGGCTAGGAAATTTCATGCGGCGCCGGAACCCTGGAGGTGCGCCCCGGGTTGCCGACCTTGCGCTTTGTCCCTCGACCCTGACCTGTCGGTCGGGGGCGATGGCTGCCGTCATGGGAGCCTGAACGTGACCGACACCCGAACCCCCGCTTTCGATGGTATCCACGACCAGGGAGGCGCGGTGCCGCCGACGGTCAGGCCGGCGCGGCGGTGGGGGAGCTGGGGGTCGATCGCAGTGGGCGCGGTGATCGCGCTGATCGGACTGATCCTGGCTGTCGGCGGTGCGTGGCTGGCGGCATTGGGCGGGTCGCTTTATTACCTGATCGCCGGCATCGCGATGGTCGTCGCGGGCGGCCTGCTGATCAAGGGGCGGCTGGCCGGGGGCTGGCTGTATCTCGGCATCGTCGTGGTGACGTTCCTCTGGGCCTGGTGGGAAGCCGGGCCGGACGCCTGGGCATTGGTGCCGCGGATCGTCGCGCCGGCCGTGCTGCTGATTGCGGTGCTGCTGGTGATGCCGACGCTCTCCTGGCGGCGCGACCGCTGGCGGCTAGCGCTGGGCGGGGTGGTGGCAGCGGTGCTCGTCACCGGCGTGAACCTGTGGGTGGCGGATGCCAATGCGCGCGACCCGATCTGGAGCGCGCTGCCGGCGCCGGGTACGGCCGGGATGGCCGATCCTTCGGGCCAGCAGGTCGGGGCGGACTGGCCGGCTTATGGTGGCACCTATAGCGCGCGGCGCTATTCGCCGCTGGCGCAGATCAACCCGGACAATGTCGGCAAGCTCAAGCGGGCATGGCTGATCCACACCGGCGACATGCCGCAGGATCCGAAGATCCTGAAGACCTATGGCGCGGAGACAACGCCGCTCAAGATCGGCGATACGCTGTACCTGTGCACGCCCAAGAACATCATGATCGCGCTGGAGGCGGCGACCGGCAAGGAGCGCTGGCGCTATGACCCCAAGGTGCCGGACGAGGCGATTCCCTACACTGCCGCCTGCCGCGGCGTGGTGTATTACGCGGTTCCGGGCATGGCCGCCGACCAGAGCTGCGCCACTCGGATCATTGAAGGCACGCTCGACGCGCGGCTGATCGCCGTGGATGCCCGCAGCGGGCGGCTATGCCCGGACTTCGGCACCAATGGCCAGACCGATGCCAAGATCGGCATGGGCAAGGTGCCGCCGGGCTTCGTGTCGATCAACTCGCCGCCCACGCTGGTGCGCGGCGTGCTGGTGACCGGACATCAGGTGCTCGACGGGCAGGACCGCTGGGCGCCGTCGGGCGTGATCCAGGGCTTCGACGCGCGTACCGGGCAACTGCGCTGGGCGTGGGACATGATGCACCCCGAGCGCACCGGCCTGCCGCCGACCGGCGAAACCTATGCGCGGGGGACGCCCAACATGTGGACGATCGCGTCGGGCGACGAGCAACTGGGACTGGTCTATCTGCCGATGGGCAACGCCGCGGTGGATTATTATTCGAGCCTGCGCCGCCCGGAGGAGAAGCAGTTCGCAACGTCGCTGGTGGCGATCGACGCGACCACGGGCCGCCCGCGCTGGCGCTTCCAGGCGGTGCGCAACGACGTATGGGACTATGATTTCGGCGCGCAGGCGACTCTGGTCGATTGGCGTGGCACGCCGGCGCTGGTGCTGCCGTCGAAGCAGGGGGACATCTATGTGCTCGACCGCCGCACCGGCCGCCCGTTGACCCCGGTCGGCGAGATGCGCGTACCGACCGGCGGCGTGGAGCCCGAGCAGCGCTCCGCGACCCAGCCGGTGTCGCTGTGGCACACGCTGCGCAAGCCCGACCTGGCCGAGCGCGACATGTGGGGCATGTCGCCGATCGACCAGATGATCTGCCGCATCCAGTATCGCAAGGCGAGCTACAAGGGCTTCTTCACGCCGCCCGAGGCTGGCCGTCACTCGATCGAATATCCCGGCTATAATGGCGGGACCGACTGGGGCGGCATCGCGATCGATCCGCAGCGCGGCGTGATCGTCGCCAATTACAACGACATGCCGAACTACGTAACGCTGGTCCCACGTGCCGAGGCGAACAAGCGTGGCTGGGCACCGCGCGATCAGGCGCGCGGCGAGATCGGCGGCGCCGAGGGCGCGGGCGATCCGCAGGCCAACACCCCCTATGCCGTCGACGTGAATGCCGGGTGGCGCAACAAATTCTGGCCGTTCAGCAAGAACGGCACCGGCATGCTGTGCAAGGAGCCTCCCTATGGCGGTATCCGTGCGATCAACATGGCCGACGGCAAGATCATCTGGGACCGCGCGTTCGGTACGGCACGTACCAATGGGCCGTTCGGCATCCCGTCGATGCTGCCCTTCACAATCGGCACGCCCAACAATGGCGGCGCGGTAGTCACCGCAGGCGGGCTGGTGTTCATCGCCGCCGCGACCGACAATCTGATCCGCGCGATCGACCTGCGCACCGGCAAGACGATATGGAAGGATGTGCTGCCCGGCGGCGGGCAGGCCACGCCGATGACCTATCAGGCGAACGGCAAGCAGTATCTGGTCATCATGGCGGGGGGCCACCACTTCATGGAGACGCCGGTTAGCGACGCGCTGGTCGCTTATGCGCTGCCCTGAAGCTAGGCAGCCGATTTCCCCATCAGGGCAGGCAGTAGGTCGCTTTCGTTCAGTCCGGCAGGAAAGCTGTCCTGCCGGAACACCGAGGCCCAGGAGCGGCCATAGTTGCGTTCGAACAGGCGCCATAGCTCGCCCACTTCGCCCGAGAACATGAAGCGCGCATAGTCCTGCATCGAGATATTGGCCCAATCCTCAAAGAAGCGGTGGGTGGGAACGATTACATCGGCGAAGAACTTCTGACCGTTCTTGATCGGAACGCGGCAGGCGACGTCCTCAACCAAGCCTTCTGCGCAGCGATGACCACGCATGGTCCCAAGCGCTCCTTCGATCGCGGCGCCGGAAAGGATCGATCCGATCCCGTCCATCAACACCCCGAGGTTGGTAAGCCCTCCCGGGCGGGACTGAGGCGGCGGCGAGTACGATATGCCATCGGCCGTACGGAAATTAAATCCGTGCTGGTACCGATAAACGCTGGGCGGCGCCTTGGGGCTAATCCCCGGCGTGCGCTTCACGCCATAGGACCGGAAGGTGGCCGCGTGGAAACAATCGTGAAGATACCCGCGCGCGACCTCCAGCGCTCGGTCGTCCGGGTTGGCGAATACATCGCCAACAGGCGTGGCGACCAGTGCAACATCGGGAATGTCGCAATAGCCGTAGCTATTTCGTGAGTAGAAGCCGCCGACGGTGCCTGCGTGCTCGATGAGGAACCAGCGACTTTTCGGGATCGCCGGAAGCGGCGCGTCCATCATCGCCTCAAGGGTTTCGATCGCCTCGCTCACGACATCGTCGAACAGATCCCAGTTACATGGCCACGCGCCAGCCTGGGCATCGGCAAGACTCCAAGCCGTCCTGTCCCCGACATATGTCGAGATCGGTAGTGATCGCGCGTGGCGAAGATAGCTCCGCAAGAACCTGACCTCTACCGGAGACCCCAGAAGTTTCTCCATGAAGCGTCTCCCCCTTCACCAAGCTGGCGAAAACGTGTTGGATTGGATTTCGTCGAGCCGCCTGCGCGTTGCTGGAGAGGTATTCGCAGGTAACCGGTCGAGCGGATAATATTCAGCGGTGGCAATCTCAGCGGGATCGGGCGTCGGCTGTTGCGTCGCCGTGGCCGAGAAGAAGTGGATCGTGTCGCGCTTGCCTTCGCCGCTGGAGACAAAATCGTGTAGAAACGTCAGGTCGTGCAGCTCGATGGCAAGCTCCTCCGTCACCTCACGCTGCGCGGCCTGATGGGGCGTTTCGCCGCGGCCGACCCCGCCGCCCGGCAACATCAGCATCTCGGCACCGTATCGATGCTGCACAAGCAGGATGTTGGACCGGTCCGCAGAGTAGATCGCGACTTTGACGCCGAACGTCTTCGGCTTTGCGACACGCCAATAGATGCGCCGCGCCGCGTGCAGCACCGAATATACCTTCTTCTTCATGAGGCTCTTTTCATCGAGAGGTTGAACGGGCTCGCGAGGCAGACACAGACGCCAAGAAGCCGCATCGTCGCCGAAAAGGCGATGAGCCACGCCGGTCCCAGGAGATGAAGGACGGGGCCTGCGATGCCTGCGGCCACCGGGATCGGGAAATAGGTCAACACTCGGGAAGCCGCAACGGCCCGGCCCATTTCAGCAGGGCCGACGCAGAGTTGGCGGTGGGTATTGAATGCGGTGACGTTTACCGCACCAAGAAGGATCGTCGAACCCCAAAGCAGCGCGAACGCCTGCGCTGACGGTGCGATTATCATCAGCGCAGTCAAACCCGAACATGCCAGCGTATTGACCGCGAGTAGGGCCGGGAGCGGCAGCCGCAGGGCGACCTTCGATGCGGCTGCGTGACCTGCGATCCCGAACACTCCTGCAGCAGCGAAGAACAGGCCGATCTGGTAGCTTCCGAGTTCGAAGCGCATGGCCAAGATGGCGACCACCGTCGACTGGAGCAGCGTGGTCGAGAAGTTAGAAAGCGCGAACGTCATGACTCCCGAGGCAAGCTCCGGGCGGGCGTGGATGATCGCGAAGCCGTCACGGATGCCCTGCAGCGTTCGGAGGGCCGTGCCTTTGCCCGCGCCAGGCGCGGACAGCGGCCAGAGCACCGCAAGGGCGCCGAGATAGAGTGCCGCGGAAAGCACGAAGACCAGGGCCGGTGGAAACGCCATGAGCAACCCGCCTCCAAGCGCGGGCATCAGGACCGAGTTGGTTTGATCCGCAGCGCCAAGGCGTACGTTGATGTCCAACAGCCGGTGCGGCGGGCAGCTATGTGCGACCAGTGCCTGGAACGCCGGGAGCTGGATTGCGGACAGCGACGAATTCAGAAAAAGCGCCAGATAGGTCAAGGGCAGCAATGCATCGACGCTGATCGTCCAAGCAATGCACAGTATGAACAATGCCGATCCAAAGAGCGTGAGTTTAGAAACCCGGGCCGAATCGAACCGGTCGGCCACCACGCCCCCGACCAGACCGACAGTGATCGCTGGCAGATGCGAAATGGCGAATGCGACAGCGGTCTGAACTGCTGAACCAGTGAGCGTATATATCGCCAGCGGTACCGCGGTACGATTTATCCAGCCCGACGCGGTGGCGAACGCGTTAGCCGCTACTAGCCTGCCACCATAGTCGTGCTGATCGGGCATAGTTCACCTCGCAGCGGATATCGAGTGTCTCGACAATTGCTCCAGTAGAGGCGACCTTATATTCGGCTAAACCTAATACGGTCGTGAGAGAAGTAAATAGCATAGTGGGCGCCGCATGTTCAAAATGGATAGAACATAAAGAGAATAGACCTTCGGATGCGGCAGCATCAATCGCGCGGCATGACGATGAATTGTTCGAAGCGGCCCTCTGGACCGGGTTCGGCATAGGTGATCGCCACGAGGTGCTGCCCGGCATAGGTGATGCCGTAGTTGCGGTTGACGAAGCCGCCGCGGAGCCGTGGCTTGCCGAGCGGCACGAAGGCCTGCGGCTCACCCAATGCGCCGAGGCTCGCCCGATAATCGGCGGTGGCGGTGGCGTCGAAATAGTAAGCCGCGTCCTGCGTCAGCAGCGAGCGGTCCAGCGTGCCGGCGCGGAGCTGGTCGTAGAGCTTGCGCGCGAGTGCGTCGCGCGTCTGGTCGAGCGACGGGGTTGCGGCTTGGGCGGAGGGGTAGAGGAGGTCGGTGATCCCATCGGTGATCGTGCCTTGGACATTGCCGAAGTCGGCGTTGACCAGCGCGACCACGGCGTAGCGCTTATCGGGGATCACCAGGTTTTCGGAAAGGAAGCCGACGGCTTCGCCGCCGTGCGACACGGTGGGCGTGCCGTCATGTTCGCCAAGGCTGACGCCGAGGCCGTAGTGCGATGGGCTGCCGTCGGCGAGCCGGACTTCGGTCTCCTGTTCCTTCCAGTCGTCCGGCGCGAGCACGCTCCGGTCGATGCGGGCGATGTCCCATTTGGCGAGGTCGCTGGCGGTCATCGCGAGTTCGCCTGCCGCCCAGAGCCAGCCGGGAGCGGCGGGTTTGGCCGGCCGGACCGGGCCGAGCGCGAAGCGGTGAGTGGGCTGGGGGAAGCCCTTGCCGATCGCCTTGTCCTGATCGATCGGGTGCATGCCAAGCGGCTTGAAGATCCTGGCGTCGAGATAGGCCATCAGCTTCATGCCCGAGACCTTCTCGACGATCATGCCGGCAATGACATAGCCCGTGTTCGAATATTGCCACGCGCTGCCGGGTTCGAAATCGAGCGGCTTCTTGCCCCAGCGATCGACGATGCCCTGCGGGGTCGTCGGCTTCTCCATCGCGGCGAAGCTGTAGTCCTGCGGCCAGTAATCCTGGAGCCCGGCGGTGTGGCTGAGCAGCTGGCGGATGGTGATGCGGTCGGCGCCAGAGACCTCTGGAAGGTATTTCGCGACCTTGTCGTCGAGGTCGAGCTTGCTTTCATCCTCGAGCAGCAGAACCGCGGCGGCGGTGAACTGCTTGGATACCGAGGCGATCGGGTATCTGGCGTCGGCGGTGGTGCGGGGCAGGCCGGGGCCCTGGTCGCCATACGCCTTGGCATAGACGATCTTGCCGTCGCGGACGATCGCGATCGACGCGGAGGGAACTTGAGCGCCGGCGAGTGCCTGAGCCACGATCTGGTCCACCCGGGCAGTCTGATCGGGCGTGAGCGTTTGTGCAGCGGCGGGCGTTGCGAACAGCAGGGCAGCGGCGAGGGCGGTGCGGATCATCGGGGCTCCAGGAAGAGGAGCCCCGACCATAGGCAATCCGCCGTGACGCGTCATCCAGCTTTGGAACGTGCCTTGCGGGCGGCATAGCGCGCGTCGCGAAGTGCCTTCAGTTCGGCAGCGGTAGGGGGCGCCTTTGCCTTGCGGTCTGCCTCTGCCTGGGCCTTTTCCTCTTCGAGGCGGGCCTTTTCGGCTTCGATCGCAGCCAGCTTGTCGGCCTTTTCCTGCGCGATCGCGGCGCGCTTGGCTTCACGCTTCGCCTCTTCCTCGGCTTCGCGCGCGAGACGCGCGGCCTGACGCTCGGCGAGCTCGGCGGGATCGAGCTTCGGCTGCGCCTTCAGGCGGTCGAGCGCCTTCTTCTTAGCCTCTGCGGCGAGGGCGGCGCGGTCTTGGAAGGTCGGTACTTTGTAGCCCATGTAGTCTCACATTAGTTGGGAAGGGGAACGCCGAACAAGTCATGTTCGTCGGCGTCTTCGATC